>CAYHPU010000169.1:0-1502 GCA_964358525.1 uncultured Gammaproteobacteria bacterium | reverse complement strand
TTGCTCCCTTTTAATCGCCACCTTTCTTTAGTTCAAGCTTTATTTTTCTTACAAAAAAGAGACTAATAAAAGTAATGATGCCCATTGAGAGAATGGCGTACGAATAACTGATTTTTCCAAAAGAAGAAGTGTTTACGAGAACAACACTCCATACAATCGGGCCAACGAGCGTGGCGAAGCGTTCAGCGAGTATATAAAAGCTAAACGAACTTGCTTCAACCGAACGATGAGTCACTTCCGCAACCATCATTCTGCTGGTACCCCACATTGGGCCATAAAAGAATCCAGCGATGAGACAAGCGATAATTACAAGTTTGAAAGAGGGAGCAAAGGCTATTATTGGGAACAGGAGTGACCAGCAAATAATAAGCCAAATAAGAGTCCGCTTGCTTCCTTTTTTGTCAGAAATTTTTCCGATAATGATCGAACCTATCGCAGATAAAGTGAGTATCCCGGCAGTGAGATATGTCTTTATTGTATCCGACGCGCCATGTACTTTTTCCAAAAATAGCGGAAAATTATTTGAAAAAGTTAGCAAGGCGTCACTGAACAGAAAATATCCCAACAGAAGAAAAACCAAATTTCTATTCAATAAAATTGACTTGATGGTTTGAAAAATTTTTGCGTATTCGTCACGAATTTTTATTTTTTCCAAAGGTGGTACAATTTCTTTTTCTCTAAACCATAACATCATTGGCAAAGCAAAAAGACCAAAAAGAACTACGGCTGGTAGAAATGTTTGCGGGCGACCAAGCGTCCCGAAAAAATAAATGGCTCCGGTGGCGAATGGTAGAGTAATGAGAAGTCCAATTACTTGTCCGGCATAATTGAATCCTTGCCCCAAACCGGAAACATAACCCCTGTTAGTTTCGTCAGAAATATCATTGATCATTGGTGTGTAAAAAACAAAACTAACTAAATAGAAATAGAGTGCTAAGGTGAAAAGTATCACGGCGATAACAACGTGCGAAGGTGCAAATAAAACAGTGAGTGATGTAGCAAGGAAAAAGAGAAAAGTAAGAGATGTTGTCGTACGCACCCCAGATAGTTTTTGACGACTTGTGTCGAGCCTTTGTCCAATAACTGGAGCTGTTAGAATAAAGAGAATAGATGAAACAACAAGCATCGCATTAAACCACCAATCGGGCTTATGACTGTCTACCACGAGCCACTGCGAAAAATAGAACAAGAAAACAATCATGATAATTGAATTTGCGAAGTCGTACAGCGCCCATAGGTAGATGTTCTTTTTCATAATGTTATTTTAGCAATTTATCAACCGAAACACCAAGCGCTTGTGCTAATCGCTCCAACTGCGAAATAGTAATATTTTTCTTGCCATTTTCGATAGCACTCCTATAGCTTCTGTCCATATCAAGTGCACGACAAATGTCGCCTTGCGACATTCCCTTACGAGTTCTTATTTTCTTGATGTTATCTCCAAGCTTTTTACTTATCAACATAATTATAGCATACGAGATATTGCACTTTCAAACAATCTT
>CAYHPU010000168.1:0-1550 GCA_964358525.1 uncultured Gammaproteobacteria bacterium | reverse complement strand
TCAAAACATTTCAAGCTGTATTCATATGAAGACAGCAACCCGCGAACACAGAGAGCGGAGCAGTCGTCGTATGACGGCAACCTGCGAACACAGAGAGCGGAGCAGTCGTCGTATGACGGCAAAGGAATGATGGTTGGTTGGTATCTCGGTATCTTGGAAAAGGCTTATGAAAAAGACAGCCGAAGATTCGGGGTTAACACCTTTGAAGACAAAATTCCGGTGATTATATACAATTCCCGGAAAGACTTTGAAGAAACAAATGTTACTCCCGCGTTCATTCCAAAAAACCTTGGCGGTTTCACGGAAACTCAATACAAAAAACGGATGGTTCTGCCTTTTGACGGATCAAAAGAAAGAATGAGGCATGTGCTAGAGCACGAACTCACTCATAGTTTCCAAGTAGAGATTCTGAAAAAACAGGTTAACAATGTTCCGCTGTGGTTTATAGAAGGCACGGCTGAACACAACTCAAAATCGTGGGACGCGGAAGCCGACCTTATTCTAAGAGATGCGTATTTAAATAACTTCCTTCCTTCCTTACAATACGACTCGTTTGCTTACGGATATCTTCTCTATAAATACGGAGAATTTGCCCTTAATTACTTAAACGACAATTGTAAAAGCGAGGAAGTCAAAGACCCTGTAATAGAAATATTGTCTAAAACTAAAAATAGTTCTTTTGCTGAGGCCTTGAAGAATGCTTGCAAGAAAATGTCTCTTGAAAAATTGGATCAGGCATTACGGGTAGAGCTGGGAAAACGCTATGGAGAATTAAAAAACAAAGAAGTTGTTTATTTTAAATCTCAACTCTTAGCGAAAGACAGCGCGCTTCTTGACGCCAGTAATTATTTCTTTATTACACAGACTGATTACTTCGGCAGAGACGCCATCTACCTCAACTACCGCCAAGATAACGGCACAGAAATAGTTTCTGAAAAAATAACAGAAAGCGGAAGATATGAAACACAAGAACTTCCCGCTTATGCCAAAATATCCGGAAACAAAATTGCCTACGTAGTCAGCAATGGCAATAATGACGCCGTTGTTATTCAAGAATTCCAATTAGATGAAAAACAGAAGATAAAGCTGGGCCAAAAAAAAGAATATCTATGGAAAGAGATCCGAGATATATCTAGCCTAGTCTTTACTTCAACTTCATCCTTGGCGCTCATCGGTAACGGTAATGAGTTTGAGCAAATCTACCTATTTAACTTTGATTCAAATGAATTAAGAATTCTCGCCCCCGGCAACAACGACTTCAAAGGGCTAGCTTATTCTGATTCACTGAAAATCCTGGTTACATCAATAGAAAACGACACTGACGGCAAAAAAACAAACTTAGACCTTATAAGCATTGATTCTGTAAACGGAAAAATTCAGCGGCTCACGCAGACTCCTGAAAACGAAACAACTGCGGATTTTTCTCCTAACGGAAAATCTTTGCTGTTTGTAAGCGATAAAGGCTTGGGATACAACATCTATTCATACAACTTTGAGAATGGAATAATTTCTAAACTCACAGATGCAAGAATCGGAGTTTTTAATCCAAG
>CAYHPU010000167.1:0-1611 GCA_964358525.1 uncultured Gammaproteobacteria bacterium | reverse complement strand
AACGGTACAGTTACACTCGCTCTCGCTGCATACTCAGCTTGTACAACCACTTGTGTGTTAACAATCACACATACTGGTTATACTGCATGGCATGCAACACCTGCTACGGGTGATACTGGTGCTCAAACAGTAGCAACTACAACATTCGTGGTACGTGATACAGGTGGTACTTTGGTTACTCATACTGGAAGTACTTCAACTGGACTCACCGACCTCTAAAAATATCAAAATCAGAATGCGCGGCATTCAGAGAAAGACCCCTCAAAAAGAGGGGTCTTTTCTTTATACTAGACCATTGCACAATTCAGAATTTTCGCACAAAATTTCTGCGGTTCGCTACGGAAAATTATTGTGCAATGGGTCTAATTTGCTATAATTAAAAGGTATTTATTATGATTAATCTCCGCGAAAGAAAATTTAAAATACTGTTATCCGTGCTCGCTGCTATTGGGCTTCTCGTTATTGTATTTTTCGTAAGCTTTGGTGGCTACCTCCAGGAAAGAATGTTTATTTCAAAGTACAGTCAAGAAAAAGATTTTTGGTTTGTCTATGAATCAATAAAGGAGAATAGAGAGTTTATTAAAAAGAATCCTAAGAACAATATCGCCTATTACTCGCTGGGGCAGGGATACTATGGTTTAAAGGCGTATGATGAAGCAATAGATGCTCTCATGAAGGCTGCCAAAATCACTCCGAATAACGCTGATTACTGGCTCTTTTTGGCCAGAGTATATCAGGCGAAAAAAGATTATAGTAAGGCGAAGGGTAGCTATTTTGAAGTGCTCCGAATTAACCCCGACGCACCGCAAACCTATATTCAGCTTGCGTGGCTCTATTACTTTAGGTTAGACACGGAAAAGGATAAGGCATTTGAAGTCCTTAAGAGTGGGCTGCAACGTTTTCCCGAGGACAAAGATATATTATTCGATATAACACGGTTTTATTTATACGATGAGAATAAAGAAGAATTTTTAAAGTTTGCACCCCGTTATCTCAAGCTCGATACAGAAAATGCTACGATTAAACCAAAGTATCTGGAGTGGAAAAAATAAGGGTTTTAGTTCTTTACTCTCTTATCTATAGCGTATGACACATAATTCTTCTTCTCAAAAAGTATTGATAGGCTTTATCGCTACACTCGCTATCCTTCTTGTCTATCACATCTTTTTGCTGTTCACGGTAGGTGAGTCGGCTTTGCTCAAAAAATATGCTGCGGATCCGCAAAGAAAACAATTTGTCGATGCTATAAATAGGAATAAGAATGATTTAAATAGTAACCCCGAAAAACCTCGGAAAGTCGGTATTCTGATGGATATGGGTCTTCAGTGGTATAACCTTTTAGAAGAAGGTAGAGCAGCGGCATGGTGGAGTAAAGGGCTTACCCTAGAACCTAATAACGATATTGGATGGTATAACTTAGGTAATGCATATAGAGATGCGAAAAAATTCGTTAAAGCCGAAAACGCCTATGGAATGTCTATGGAATATGCGACCGATGGTGAAATAGACGGTTGTTTGGCAATGGCCGAAATGTATCAGTATGCCTATCTCAAAAAATTTAGAATTCAAGATAATGTCTATTTGAAGTGTTTAAAAAAGCATAAGAATAAT
>CAYHPU010000166.1:0-1653 GCA_964358525.1 uncultured Gammaproteobacteria bacterium | reverse complement strand
ATAACTCGCTTAATGCCTCTTTGTCCTATCTTAGATCTTCCAGCCAATCTTCAAGATGCAAATCATCCAGATCGAATTTTAGTTTTTTGCCCACCTGCAATTGTTCAAAGTCCTCGCCATCCTCTTCCAGTTCATCTTCATCCGGTCCCAAGGCGGCAAGCTCTTCCTCCTGGGATGTGGCCCTGGATTTCAGGAATCCTTCGATCTTCTTTTCCAGTCTCTCGATCTTCTGAATTGTCCGGTCCATCGATATCTCAAAAGACTCAATGGAACTTTCCAACCGCTTGAGAAAATTTACCTTCATCATGCCGATAAGGAAATGTTCACGCCTTTCCTGAGTGAAGGCCAATACATGCTTGCCGGCCATCTCCTCATATTTCGGCTTCATCTCGTCCTTGACATAAGCTGAGGGGTTAAACAAGCTGAGCTTGTATTTTAGAATTCTTTTGTTTAATACATCATAGGTAAAAAAACGGTCTTTCAGGTCAATGTTCGGATAGATTGAATCTGGTTTTAACCTTTCAGGGAAATTACCGATGGCTTCAATGTTGTAAAAACTCTTTATGTGCTTTCTCGAACGGGCAATGGTCAACTCATCAAGGAGCTTGAAGAATGCTGAATCCAGGCGTTCCAACAACTGCTTTACATTCCTTTTCGGATTCTTTTTATGATCAGCCCAGAGAGTGAAGTGCGACTGTGCGTTTTTAAGAGTCAGGGAGATATCTTTGATTTGTGTAGATTCAAACAGTGCGTCGTTTTTACCTTCTGTTATAAGGGAAATCTGGTTTCGTAGATCACGCAGGGTATTATTAACAGGCGTGGCAGAAAGCAGAAGTACCTTTGTTTTGATACCAGACTTGATGATCTTTTCCATCAGCCACTTGGCGCGGTTCATCCTCACTGTGCCGTCTTCGCCGGTCTTGTCCATCGGGTTGCCGCGAAAGTTGTGAGATTCGTCAATAACTATAAGGTCAAAGGCGCCCCAATTAAAGTTTTCCAGGTCTATCCCATTAGCTTCTGACTTGCCGGTGACTCTTCCAAGGTCTGTGTGATAAAGCACGGTATAGTTAAAACGGTCTTTTGTAAATGGATTGAGGGTATTGCTCTGGCTGGCCTGATAAATAGTCCAGTTGGCGGACAGCTTCTTGGGGCACAAAACCAGCACGCGACAATTCAGCGATTCAAAGTATTTGATTACAGCAAGGGCCTCAAATGTCTTACCCAGTCCAACACTGTCAGCGATGATGCAGCCGTTGTGTTTAATGATTTTATTGATTGCCCCCTTTACGCCGTCTTTTTGAAAGTCATACAGCATGTTCCAGATTTCACTTTCAAAAAAGCCGGTTTTCTCGGTTAACAGCCCGCCTTTTTCCTGGTCTTTAAGGTAGTTTTCAAAGATATGGAAGAGTGTCTTGAAATAGATGAATTCAGGTTCATTTTCTACATACAGTTGCTTAAGATACTTCAGCACATCCTCTTTTACATCTTCCACCAAACCTGTTGTGTCGTTCCAAAGCTCACTGAACCAAGCCTTCAGGTCTTCCGAATCCCTTCTGTCCTGAATGACCATATTCAATTCAATGTTCGGGCTTCCTCCCATTCCAAGACCATTTACGGTAAAGTTAGAACTCCCGACTAACGCCTCTTTGCCAC
>CAYHPU010000165.1:0-1700 GCA_964358525.1 uncultured Gammaproteobacteria bacterium | reverse complement strand
ATATTTAGCTCAACTCATCGAAGGAGTATGGGGAAAAAAGATCCCTAAAGAATTTCAGATGGTAATAGATTTAAAGAACACTAATGTTACCAGCATTGAAGATCCGAGGTTTATTAAATTATTAGAAGAGTTTGGCTACGAATCAGAAAAGGATGAATTTGGGTATGATAAAAAACTCCTATTACCAATACAAAAAATCTTCTTTAAACTTGAAAGCAAACTTGTGGGGGACCAACTATTACATGTATACGGAGAAGATGCGATTTTGGGCAATTATTTGCTATCGGTACTTATGGGAGACCGGGGTGTACCGGTTTTCGGGGTTAATGCCGCGGCACAGATATTTATGGGGCGTTCTTTTGCAGAGCTTTCGGAGGCGGATAAAATTCTACTTCTGGGTACAATTTCTTCTCCAAACGGCTATTCTCTGCAAACTCCAGAGGGAATAATGCGCGCATTAGCTCATGCGAAGGCTGTTCTTCCTAGTATGTTACAAAGTGGTGTTATTACTCAGAAACAATTGGAGGAGTATAACGGATATTATGAAAGCCTACTCAGTAGGGCACAGAAATCGCCCGGTGATCTAAAGTTATTTTTTCCAAACAAACCTCCAGATTATTTATCCGCTGGTGAATTGGTTGACCCGCGATCTCAGGAGATAGTTGCACTCGTTCAAGCTGGCCGGAAAGATATTACTCAAATACTCGAAGATTATCAAAAAAGTGGACAAGTTGTTGCCGTATACAAGACGTCACGTGGACTTGTGGTGGAGCTAAAGAATTCTGTAGGTACGACAGTTAAAGTTTCACCCGAGTCGATTTATTCAATGACCGCTTACTCACGTGAGCATGAATTACGAGTTAATCTCGCGAGTTCCACTGAATTTGACGGATATAGTAGTATGGTTCCAAAGGGGAAATTTTACTCTTTTGGTACATCACCGCTAGGAACAGTAGATATTCCCACTTGGGAATCGAGACTGCCAGATGGATCAATATCCCGTGTGCCGGGATTTGCGCTAAAAGAGCTTGTTCTGAAGCCCGGAAGTACTACTCTTGAGGAAGTGAATTCGGTAGATCTCACCAATACGTTGAGCCGTACCATGACTCCGCCGGGGTCTACTATGAAGCCATTTGTTCTTTCCTTTATTTTGAAGCACGCCATAAATCCCAAAACAGGCGCTTTGTATACTATTAACGATCCGGTACGCCTGGCTACAGGCAATTTTTCTGTTGCTACAGGAAAGATGGGTGTTAACAACTGGGACGTCTCTTTAGATAATGCACAACAACCTGTTTCTCTAAGAACACAACTGGGCATATCGAGTAACGTGGGATTTCAACTCATTATGAGAGACTACATGAAAGATAATCCAGAGAGGGGAATGGAAACTTTTCAAAAATACCTCTATGAGAATTTTGGATTTAAGATTTATGTTATTGGTCCAACAGGAAGCTACGTTTAAGCCACAAAGCCAACTGAGTATCTGGCAATAGGTACCGACTATGTCATTGGATATAAAAAACCAGATGGAACTTTTGTGAAAGGGACTATGGATTCTCTCGCACAAGGATATGCTGTAATAGCAAGCCCTGAAACGTTTATCAAAGATGAACAGGTAGTAAAGGGCCTGAAGGAAATATCAGCTACCTTAGGGGATGCGGATTTAAAGAGTAAACCAATTTATCCCGGGGGTCCTG
>CAYHPU010000164.1:0-1700 GCA_964358525.1 uncultured Gammaproteobacteria bacterium | reverse complement strand
TGTTTTTACTGGCTGAGTAATTATTTCTTTACAGTTCAGGAGTTCAGATAATTCTCCCACGGTCTTTTTATACACACTGTCCTCAATTTCATAAATTTCTTTATTAACAAGAAACGTATCAACTGCAGGCAAATCCCACAGCAATTGGTTTTTCTGACCCATGATAAAGGCTATTTGTTTCAAGTATTCTTTCTTTTTTAGAAACGGATCACTACCGAGTACTTCTATCTTCCCTTCCGATGGCGATAAAATGCCGGCAAGCATTTTCATAGTCGTTGTTTTCCCTGCGCCATTTGGCCCCACAAATCCTATAAACTCCGGTTCGTAAACAGTAAATGACACCTGGGAGACTGCAGTTTTTACTTCATACTGCCGCAAAAAGAAATCTTTGAACACGTTTCCCGTTTTTTTTGTCGAGCGGTATGTTTTGCTTAAGTTATTTACAGAAATAATTGCCATTTTATTAATTTAACTACTGGCGCTCTGATACACACGTAACGCATGTTCCCATAATTTGAGAGCTCCCCACAAACTAAGCCCACCAATACAAAACGATATTCCAATAAAGGGAATACTCAAAGCATTATATAACGCTTTCGCGGGAAAGCTCATCATAACACCAATAGGAAGAACAAAACTAAATAAAAAACGCACTGGTTCACGGTATACATCTATGGGGACTGTTGCAACACGTGTTAAATCACGATAAATCATGATTGTATGGTCAACTTCGGATGTTAGAATTCCGAGCGCCAAAACCATAATATGAAAGGCAGTTGCAATAACAAACCCATTTATGGCAAGTGTAATATATAGAAAAACACTCATCACAGTAATAGAGCTGCTGTTTTGAAAGACAAAATACATGAGAATAAACAAATAAGGAAGCATAAGTGTTGCGTCTAATATATCTACCCCACCTATGAGAATTCGTAAAAAAGGGTGATACGGTTTCACTAAAATAGTATCAAGTTCGCCAGAAATAACTAGTGGCCGAAACCGATATACTTCGCGAAAAAATATCTGCGACGCATTGTCTATAACAGCAAATGTCAGAAAAAAAACCATTGTTTGGTTTAAAGAATAGCCCGCAATAGTTTTTGTTCGCCCCACTAAAAAATAAATAAAAGAAATCAGCAAGGCGAACCTCAAAATTTTACCCAGTAGTAAAAGTATCATCCCCATGGGATGTTCGGTTACTGTTTTTATACTGTTTTTTGAAAACAAGAAAAATATTTTAAACGTCCGTTTCATTTTCCATAAAAACTAAATTCGTGTAACCCTTTTTTCCATAAATACCGGACTGTAAGATATCCTACAATTACCCATGCGAGTCCACTAAGGAAAAGTTGAAAAACAGGTAAAGAAGAAGTACCTATATACACCTGTATTGGAACATACACAAAATAAGGAAAGGGAGTAAAGAGAAGGAGTTGGAATACTGGTGCGGGCAATATATTTAGAGGAAACATTGTTCCTGCAAGAACAGATACCAGAACCCAAAATACGAACCGCGCCGACCATATATCTGCAACCCAAAAGGATAAGGCAGAAATCCCCAACTCAATAAAGAAATAGAGGGTTACTCCAATTGAAATAAATAGAAACGCCAGCAGTATATTGACCAAAGAATGGGGAATAAAAAAGTGCGGTTTAAATATTAAAACAATGAGGCTAATCTCAACGACTGAAAACGCAAT
>CAYHPU010000163.1:0-1730 GCA_964358525.1 uncultured Gammaproteobacteria bacterium | reverse complement strand
TTCTGCCAGTCTTTTTCTCAGATCACCAGTCGAGCCAACATAATACTTGTTGTCAATCATGCTTTTCAGAACGTATGTGTAGTACATACTTCAAGATTATACTTTATACAGTTGACCTGCCCGCAATGCCTCGCAATGATACTCGCTATGCGTGGCAGGCGGGGCTACGACCACCACTATACATAGTATTTTAACACACAGAGATGACCTCTATTAGAGAGTGGTTTTCACCTTATCTTTGTTTAAGATATAAAGCGCTGTACCAAGTACCGATAACTGTAGAACTGAAGCTATCACTGGTACCTGCTCATATTCTAAAGGGATAATCTTATACACAACAACGACCATAAGTAAAATAGCAATCATCCGTCCGATATTTAGGCACGTTTCGCGGTCAAACACGTAGCAGTAGCTCCCGTAAGAAAATTGAGAGCTTTCGCGATCTGTAAGGTCGAGGAGTATTGCATGGCCGGCAATATACGAAATGCTACTCAGCAGATAGGTTAATCCAAGATACACAATAACCCCATTTGTATTCTTGAAAAAGAAAATAATGACTGCTGAAAGTGCTACTCCAACATAGGCGAGTACCGCAACTTTCAAACGATTGTCTTTTGTCAATTTCACTCCTAGAGCATAGAGCAACGCCGCTACAATAAGTGCAACAATAGAATCGAAACTTCCAATTACGTTTTCCTTTCCCACAAATTTAAAAAGAAAGTATGTAGGAAGCAAAAATGCTACCCCGTTCGTTATTCCTTCAGAAAGAGTAATAAGACGTGCTACCCACCAAGCCGGTGTTACGTGGTCTACAAAGAGATGGGGTACATTAATTTTCTTAAAGTGGATTTTAAAAACAAATACTGAAGACAGAAGAACTAAAACAACAGACAAAAACATCAAAATAACATATGCAGCCCTAATTGAATACAATCCAGAGATCTCTCCCAAAGAAATAAACCAACCCGCCATACCCGGTATAATTATTGTCAACAAAATCCCTGTTATCAGTTCTAAACTATTGAAAAAAACGCGAGTATCGGATTCTGTTTCGGCAAGTGTTAGCAAATTCCTATTTCCCCAATAAACCCCCGTCCCAATTCCATATAAAAATCCAAAGAGAGCAATTCCAGGAACAGACAAATTGTGTAGAAAGACAATTGAAGAGTTTGAAACGACGAATAATATTAGGCCACACCCATACAAAACAGTTACAGCAAATCGCCTGAGCAGTAAACCATTAAGTAAAAATCCGAGAGGTATAGTGCAAAAGAAAAATCCATAATAGAGAATAAGAAGCGAAAAATTATTACTAAAACGAAGAATATAGGTGTTCAAAAAAATACTAAGTATTGGAATTACCGCGCTGTAGCAAACAAAAGAAAGTAGTAAAACGCGCGCCTTTTCAGAGAGCTGATAGAAATGACGTAAAATGTGGTACATAAGGTCAATGTTTGGTGCCATCGAAGGGAATCGAACCCTTATCACTGGTTCCGAAGACCAGTACTCTATCCGTTGAGCTACGATGGCTATAGCGGTATTTCGACGATACCCCTCTAATTTGCAACGGGTATATGTGCTAAAATTATACCAAATGACAGACACCTCACTATATACAAAACAACTGATAGAAGCAACGAGGAAAATAGTAAACGCTCTCAAAGTAGATGATTCTGAAGCTATAAATATTTCTAAAACCGTCTCTTTTTTTGCAATTATTTATGAAAAAC
>CAYHPU010000162.1:0-1758 GCA_964358525.1 uncultured Gammaproteobacteria bacterium | reverse complement strand
GCCGTAGGCGGATCGCGGACAGGGGAGGGTAGGGTGGGGGTTTATTTTAATTTGCCCGAAACTGTCATTGCGAGTGAGCGGAGCGAGCGTGGCAATCTAGCTTGCCCTGAGCGAAGCCAAGTCAGACTTGGCGAAGTCGAAGGGCCCAAACAAGTTAATTATTCTAAAAAATAAAATAGGTGTTTCACTCTTGTAGGGACGGATGAAAATCCGTCCAAACACTTTTTTACTTTCTTAATAGTTTTCTAAATTTCCTCTCCTAGATTCCCTATGGTACGGCTGTGAGTTTTATTCTTTCAGCAATTTCAATCCCTTCGCATTCTTACTTGTAATTACTTTTTTTCCTGTTTTTGTTTCAATTTCTTTTCTTGCGTTTCCTGCAACGGTTCCTCCTTCACGAGCAATACTTTTATTTTCGGGAAAGTTTTTCGGCTGCTTTACTTGTGAAATTTCAGTTGTAGCAGTTTCGGCAAGCATGTTCAACACTAACTCTAAATTCGTCATATTGTCTCTCAAGTTTTCTTTTTTCAAACTTTTGAGATTTTTATATTCTTTAGTAGTTAATCCAGCCCACGCCTGGGTTATTTCATTGGTCAAAATTGCAAACTCGAGTCCTTCTTTAACTCCTCTGTTTTCCCACTCGTCTGTTAACTCTTTACGAATTTCAATACTTTTTAACCGCTGATTTATCCATTCTTTGCTATAGCCCTTTTGTAAATATGTTTTTAGAGCTCGGTTTATAGCTAGTTCCGGATCAGCAGTTTCTTCCAGCCGTTCATATCCTACACGGGCGAGCCACAATTTAAATGGTTCAGCACTTGGAGAGGGGATAGACTGAATAATTCGAAGCATTACTTCTGTATCTGCCACGTCAGTTAATCTCATTTTTCCGTCAGCGGCTAACATTTTCAACTGGTGACATTTTGTCACCACTTCACTTCCTTCTATTCGAAGCCTTTCTGCCAGCTTGTTCCAATATTTGCGAGCAGTGGTAAAATCAGACTGATCTGTTAATACAGCTACAACATCAACTACAGAAAAATACCACTTCTCTTCTTTTTCATTCCACAAGCGGCGAATTTTATTGCCCTGAAAAATAGCGAATCCGCGTACTGACATATGTAAATACTACCAAAACTTACTGTGTTGTGACTATCGAACAAACACCACTATTACAATACAAATGGAATAGTCACTATTGGCTTCCGCCCTTCTGGCTTTGATGATTCTGGAAAATGTCTCATTTAATTCGCCCGTACAAGTGTCATCCTGAACTTGTTTCAGGATCTCATTTCAAAAATATTCTCCCTTGTGCTAAAATAACCCAACATGACTGCCGAAGCAGTAATTGCAGGTGGCGATAATAATGACAGAGCTTCAATAAGCGCAGCCGAGGCTGGTGTTCAACTTTATTCTGGATGGGAGATAATAAGAATCGGTCTTCAACAAAATGACTATGCACTTGTTCGTTTAGGAATTAAAAAAACTGTAATAGGAGCACATTGGCCTGTCCCTGTTGTTATTTCACAAATACGGAAAATGATTGAAAAAGGTGATGTTTAAAATTCAAATACCTAGATAACCCGCACCACTTCGTTCTCATTTTGATAAAATATATATATTGCTCTTATCGTCTAGAGGCCTAGGACACCAGGTTCTCATCCTGGGAACACGGGTTCGACTCCCGTTGAGAGCACTTTAGCTTAGTAGCGTCCACAAATTGGTACCTGGCTGTTAAAAATAGCTTGGTATAACAAT
>CAYHPU010000161.1:0-1765 GCA_964358525.1 uncultured Gammaproteobacteria bacterium | reverse complement strand
ATTTATTTGTGGTTGAAAGACCACCCCTCACGTTCACATAATTCAACCATATTTACGTAGCCAATTTTATACTCTTTACACAGATCAGGAATCTGTGGATTAACAAGACTACCGTTCGGCCCTTCCCACGTCACAACCGTAGCATTCTCAGCTTTTGCTAAGGCCACGACAAATGGATCCGCATGAGCGGGTCTAATCTTGTGGTACTGAGAAACTTTCGGGTACTTGTTAACAATTTCGGAAACGATCGCGAGCTGTTTACTGTCGTAAGGTACCACACATTTTTTGTTCAGCTTAAACCACGCCTTGAGCTCGTCGTTGCCAGCCATAATTTCTTTTTCTACCTCTTTGCAGACGATAACTTGTCCCGTCGCAACAAGCTCTGATAAACCATCCCAGAGAGTGGGAAAAACTTTCGGCGGATGATAGCGCCGCCAACTGTCTATAAAAGCTGAACTGTCTAGACAATATTTTGTTTTTCCATTTATTGTCATGTCAGCTTATGTTGGCCTCAAGACGAGGCATGTGTTTAGGGTTGATACTCAGCATGTCTGCGGCGGAGCTGAAGGTTATTTTATTTGCGTGGTACTGATCGAGGATGAAGGAAGTAAATTTCTTCCCGTTCTGGCTCAGGCACTTTCTATACATCGGTATCTTGAATTCCTTTTTCTTAGGCTGTTTGAAGTTCTTAGCCTCCTTCAGCCATTGTTGACGGCGCTTGTCGTATGATTCTTCACTGATCATCCCAAGGGTGAGAAAACGTCGGAACACCACCTCTTTGCTGACCTTATATTGTCCAGCGATTATTTTTAGATCGTTATCATCCCACTCATCGACGGGTATACCAGCAAGCCTAGAGATATCCGCGTTGTTAACAAATTGATCTTTCGGGACCAAAAAAGAGGCTGCGAACTGATTGCAGAATTTTTCTATCTGCACATACGCGTGTGAATTTCGACTCAGATCCTCAGGGGAGCAAATACCCGACTTGTGAAGAAGAACATGGCCAATCTCGTGAAACAAAGAGAAAATCCTTCTACTCTCGTGCTCGGTGGAATTCAGAAGCAGAACGTAGGGGTGTTTATCTACCAAACTGAAAGCGCTGACATGGTCCTTCGGCACACTCTGTTGAAGAACATAAATATTTTTGCTCTCTAGGGCAGCTTTCCACTCTCGGAAAGCTGCTTGAATATTTGGCCATTTGCGCTGTTTCTCAAAGCTGACCCCAAGATAATTTCTAAACCAAGTGGCGAGCTTGTCGGTGTCGTCTTTAGTCGAAATTGTAGGGAACTTATATTCGAACTTATTTTCTCCGAGTTCATTAATAACAGACTGCACATATCGTGCCCGGCGTATTGCAAGATATGCCGCTGGCGAGAAGGAGACCACCTTGCTTTTATAGACAATACGGAATTCTTTTGGCTCAACTGCATCTGTTGGAATTTTTGAAAGCAGAAAAAATGCTAGTGGACGCTTGTAAATTCTAGAAAACTTTTCGAGATGAGTTAATGGAACATCACCGCCATGTTCCTCATAGGCCTCGAGCTTCTCAAGGGCAATTTTTGCCTTTTTGGAAACCTGCTCTGTGGTGAGGCCCGAGTATTTGCGAGCATACTTGAGAATAGCAGGTTCTATTTTTACGAGCAGAGCCTTACTCATATTTGTTAATTGGAATATGCATGTAACAAAATCATTTTGAGGTGGCGGCAAAATGTTCTTGGTTGTGTGTTTATCGTAACACTTGAATGGTATGCGTCAATGTGAA
>CAYHPU010000160.1:0-1777 GCA_964358525.1 uncultured Gammaproteobacteria bacterium | reverse complement strand
CGTATCTTTTCCGACACATTTTTCGCAAGTAAAATTCCAAGAGCAGAATGCAAGCTTTTTATAACATTCCGCATAATCAGTATTATCTGTACAAAGCGACTTCTGCGAAGTTTGAGGTGGATATCTAAACCGTCCGTAAGCATCGTAATTAATTCCCGTTTCATAATTAATCAGAGTCTTCTTGTTAATCCACTGAGAATAATGTGCCACAGATGTATAGAGGGAATATAATGAACAATTTGGACCACCTGAGGATGTAACACCTATTACTTGAGGTTTGTTATTGATTACCATTATAAAAGGTCCACCCGAATCTCCACGGCAGGTACCAACATTTTTTTTAGAAGTTAGACCGAATTTATCTTGGGCCCCTTCCCCATTTTCTTGTATGTAGACAGTTCCTTTCAAAAGATCATATGAAATATCCTTATTTTCAGTAGAGCCATATCCTATTATGGTGCCAGAGTTTCCTTTATATACCTCTTCGGGGTACTCTTCTGGATCTATCTTCTTGTCAGCATTACGATCAGGATTAGGAATAGATATCGTGGGAACACCTTTGGCCTTTTTCGAAAGGCGGAGAAGGGCGATGTCATTGGTAGTAAGAATAAGGTCTGCCATACTCATTGCATTAGTAAAATCTTCGTGTAGAATCACCTCATCTATGCCCGATGAAAACTGAGCATTTAATTTTGAGTCGATATGGTTTAACCCAATGACTACAAAAATATCCTTTGCATCTATGTCATAAACACAATGCGCCGCAGTTAAGACATATTCTTCACTTATAAGAGATCCACCACATTCGCCTACTTCCCCATTTTTATAAAGAGAAATAAAGACAAAATAAGGAAATTCATTTTCATCGGCAAGGACTCCATTTATTATTTTAGTTTTAGAAGTTATCTCATCTGCCTTCGTCTTCATCGTGGTTGGTTCTTTTATGAGATGATTGGAAAAATAAACAGTCACAATACCCAGCAATGCAGTAAGTAGCACTATCGCAAGAAATCTTTTAGATACGCAGATTTTACTGTTCATCAATTTATTGTAACAGACTTGACCTCATTCAACTGGTCCAGTTAAAACGAAATCACCAACACTATCTCTCCCCTAAACTTATTTTCACTCAATTCTTTGGGTGTTCCTCTCATAATTTCCTCATACATTTTTGTTAACTCACGACAGACGCAAACTTGCGCATTTGGAGCGATTGTAGCTAATAAGACAAGTGTTTCATTTAATCTATTTGCAGATTCGTAAAAGACTACGGGCGAATGATCAAGTAACAAAGATATATCTTTAGCTTTTAATAATACTTTATTCACGTCCCCTTTTTTCCGAGGAAGAAATCCAAAAAAAGTGAAATGACTTAATTTAAACCCAGAGTGGGCGAGTGCCGTCACCACTGCGGTAGGTCCCGGAATAACCGTATAGGAAATTTTTCTTTTTATTACCTCCTTCACTAATAAATATCCAGGATCCGATACGAGCGGCATGCCTGATTCAGACATAAGAACCATTTCTTTTCCCTCTTCTAGTAAAGAAATTATTTCAGGTAGTTTTTCAAATTCCTTTTCTTGATAATATGAAATGAGTCTGCATTCTAGATTCCTCCTCATTCCAAATAATTCTTCAATTCGCTTCAATACCATACCCGTTGAACGAGTATCTTCGGTAACAATAATTTGAGCTGAAGTTATGACCTTCACCTGGCGTAAAGAGAGATCCTCCATATTCCCAATCGGAGTACCTACAATATAAAGCATATTTATTT
>CAYHPU010000159.1:0-1833 GCA_964358525.1 uncultured Gammaproteobacteria bacterium | reverse complement strand
GCCATATCGATTATCAAAAAGGTGCTTGGTTAAATTATCATTTACTGCAAGAACAGGAATTTTTAGTGCATTATCCTTTTCCATTGCACGCAAACGAATTACTCCAGTCGTAGTTTCTTCGGTCGAACCTACAACGCCACTAAGTAGTTCTTTTCGAGTCGAGTGGAGAAGTCCCACCAGGTCAGCCCCGTCGTCCATCGTAATACTAGGTTTCTGGTCAAGTACTGCATTAAGATGTTTGTAATATGTTTTATTATCTTCACCTTTGATTGCATATGTTGGTATACCATAATCGTAGTTAAGCGATGCAGCCACACTATCGTTTGTCGAAAGGGGATTACTTGCCGCAAGAAATACCTGTGCACCCGCTTTCTTAAGTACGATCATAAGGTTCGCAGTTTCAGCAGTCACATGTAAACATACTGCCAAAGTTGCACCCTTTAAAGTCTGCAATTTTGTAAAACGCTTTTCGATACTTTTTAATACAGGCATCTCTATGCCTGACCACTCGATCAATTTTTTACCTTCGCTCGCCAATTGTTTATTTTTTACATCACCCACCATGATTATTTTGAATTATTAATAATAGATTTAACTCGAATGTCTAGGTCCTTCTTTTTCAAAGTATACGAAATACATCCGTTATGTTCTATACAAAAACTTGCAACTGCGTTTCCGAGCGCGAGTGCATGCTTGACTTCGTACCCCATTGTTAACCCAGCACAAAATGCACCTCGCCAGGCGTCTCCTGCACCTGTAGGATCTATTAAATTGGTTTTGAACGACGTAAGCTGTACCTTCTCATTTTTATATTGATACCATACTCCTTCCGCTCCAAGTGTTGTTATTACGATCTTATTTTCTTTAAGAATATCAGTAACTGTTAAACCAAGCCTTTTGCACAACATAGAAATTTCATAGTCATTTCCAACAACTCCCCAGGAATTAAGAACTCCTCTATGTAAGTCTTCATTAGATATAAAAGTAAGACTCATGCCAAAATCATACAAATAAGGTATGTGTTTTTTTATAGCCTCGCTTTGAAAGTGAAGAAAACCCTTTGGGTGGTTTGCAGAAATAACAAGTAGAGGACGAACAGTTTTATTCGCAACTGGTAGCGTGCAGTTCTTCGCGTTTTCCGATGCACCATAATGAAATCCCCAAATCTGGTTATCTGTTTTGTCAGTTATTACTGAACCTGTTGCACTATATAATTTCTTATCTTTTAATACGTTATTTACGTTAACTCCGAGCTTTCGAAGTAACTTAAGATGCTCATCTCCGTCTTTTCCAATGGCACCAAAAATAGAAACGGGAACTTTAAATTTAAATAGGTTTAGAACGTGTGCAGCGCTATAGGTAATATCTGTTGCGGTGCCGCCTACACGTCTCTCGAGTGTATTTACTGCAAAAGATATATTTATATTGTGTAGCTTTTCAGGGTGAAAATGATCTTTAAACTCTCCGGGAAAATTCATAATAACATCCCAAGCAAGTGAGCCGGTAATATAAAGTGAATTAAACATGCCACATTATTCTATCAGAAACATGTTTGCTATACTGCTCCTGTGGAACTACTCAAAAAGTTGCGTTCGTTTATTCAAAATTCACAGCTAACAGTTGGTTCTTCAGAATATAAACAGCATGTGCAGGAAGAAATTAAGTTTTATAAAGAAATATATAAATACTCTCTTGTCCAGCCGGTTCCGAAAACGTGGCAACGTGCGGAGGACCATCTGACTAAAAAAATTCAGGAAACAACAGGATTCACTTCTGCTGAGTACATAGTTGACAAAATGAAAGGAAGAAAGAAAATTAGTTTCTATAGCATTG
>CAYHPU010000158.1:0-1853 GCA_964358525.1 uncultured Gammaproteobacteria bacterium | reverse complement strand
CTGGTTTACCAAGAAACGCAGGAAAAAAAATATCTGGCTCAGGATGTTGTGGGTGCTCAATAAAAGTGATTCTACCCGTATCTTGCTCTTTCTGTATTGAAGAAAAAGAGAATCGTGACATACTGAGGCGTAGGTATACTAAATGAGTATAGACCTTACCCAAATTCCATTCTTTAGTTTTCAGTTTTTTTAATGCAAAAGTAATTTCACGAGTAAAGGATTTGTCTAGTCTAGATATAACGCTTTGAACATTACTTGCTTCGCTTTCTAATTTAGCTAATTGGCTTATTGCGAAATGTGAGGATCCATAAATCATTGCAGTAGGCTTAGAACTTATAGTACCCCATTTTTCTTTTTCAAGAGATCGAAGTTTGTAGAGTGTGCTTACCGTACGGGCAAACAAATCACCATCTTCGTTGGGATTTCTATCACGATACCGAGCAAGTAGATTACCAAAATCACATTCACTAATAGCATTAGCTTCGATGACCGAAAATGCTTGGGCTAAGTTTAGAAAACCAACAGTACCTGTTGCTACCACACCAAGTGCTATCATTGCTTTAATAAGAAAGGCCTTTCGGGCTTCTGGCGACACTGATTTAGGTCTTTTCAATTGTGTTTTACGAAAGACCTTTTTCAAATAATCTGGCCCAAGGACTATTGCACCAAGAATTCCGGCAAGAACAAGCGAAACAGCAAAGGCATATCTTTCTTTTTGGTTGATGCTTTCTTGGTATGAAAGCGTTGCCCAATCACACCCAACTATTATTGGAGCTTTATTATTATTAAGAAGCTCATTCAGTATTTCGTAAAAGCTTCCAGCATTTTGAGAGAGGGCAACACCAATAAAATCGTCCATAACACCCGCTGTAGTTGAGATACCAAGGCCATCGAAAGCAACTGCAGATGGTTTGTTGCTTCTAATCCATGTGATTAATTCAGCCGCATTTGTGTATTGTAATCTGTTTGGAAGAATACCAAATTCGTGTGTCCATGGTAAACCTATTACTGGGCTATCTTTTGTAGTGACGCCCAAGGTTGTACAAGACGCGGACGAAAATAATTCTTGAATTTTCTTTGAGATGCTCTCAGCTTTAATCATGTCGTATTATACCATTCCAGGCTGGCTGGATAGGCCGAAGTTACTTAAGGATCTTAAGTAACCTAAGCTGAAGAAGTAGAATAAGAAGGAGAAAAATGCCCAGGCCGAGGGCGAAATACTGTGGGGAGAATTTGTCCATCAAAACACCCATGCCATAGGCGGTGAACATATACGGAATGGCTTTTAGCATGTTGAAAGTGGATATTGTTGTAGCCCGAACTTCTGACTTTGTATTTTGATTAATAATAGTCGATGTAACCGTATCGTTAATTGCAATAAATGCGCTACGAAAAATAAGAACTGCTGTACCAATATAGAGAGAGATAAAGGGGGCAAGAATTAATCCTACCCCCATTAGCACAGTGACAAGAATAATAGTCCTCATTTGTCCAAAACGTGTTGAAAGCACGTTTGTAAAATGAGCCCCACAGGCTGCTCCAATAAACATTAATGTTGCAACAATTCCAAAATATTCTTTTGCAAAGCCAAGGTGCGTAAGCTGTACCGAAAGAACCGTTTCGTAGTCAACAACAAGAAGTGCGCTTATTGAGAGAAGAAGAATTGTTGTTTTAATAAATGGGGTTTTAAAAAGTTCACGAAAACCCTGTTTAATTTGAGAAAAATAAATAGCAAATGAAAACTTAATTTGCTTTATTTTTGGTTCTACTAGTAACAGCAGAAATATAAGGCTTGAGAGACGTGCTACTGCGGTGAGAAGATATGGTAATCCATTCCAGATTGAATAGAGGAA
>CAYHPU010000157.1:0-1868 GCA_964358525.1 uncultured Gammaproteobacteria bacterium | reverse complement strand
TCGCCACAGCCGAAAGTGCGTGTTTTTTATCACGATGCTTGGAGTCGAGTTTTTCGGGGGGTTGTTGTCGAAATTTTGGAGGTGGAAGTTCGTCTAGCTTGCGTATCTCTGACCTCTGGTGAGCGAGCGAAGTATCACTTTGATATTTACAACATTGATTTCACGAAGGCCGAAAAGGAGGTAAAAGCTAAAGCAGATACTATTGAATTTGACTACACTAAGGGATATACCAAACTTGTTTCTCAAATCGAACGTGACGATAGGGAAACGGAGTATGAAGATCTGAAAGGGGGGATTATTCGTAAGACAACAAACGTAGAGAAGGAGACGCTTACTGTTGATGAGGTCGTTGATAAAATTGTTGAAACATTTAAGACCAGAGATTTTGAGGCAAGAATACGATTTCCGAAAGGAACATATCGAAAAGAGCACTTACCACCAGAAAACGAAATTAGAGAATACGTTAAAGAATCTATGCGACGCGTTGGCATCAAGAGTGGCGTTTTAACCGAAGATAACGCAAATCGTATTTTCAACGCATTTCAGACGTTATTTAGAGCGCGTGGCTCGACGATTGTTTTTGATCGTAAAGTCAAAGCGCCGCAAAAGATGAGTACGAAAGATTTAGAGCGCGAGAGCATGTCTGTCGGGGGGATAAAACATGGGGCGACCGTTTTCTATTCTGATCAGTTTGAGAAGGAGTGTACACCGGAGCAGGCGGACATCATTAAGGATATTATCGCTGACGAGAGTTTGCCGAGAAGTGCCAGCAAAGAAATCAATCATTATTGTCTCAAAACCGCAGTCAGTGTTGTTTTGACGAAACAAGAGCCGGAACGGAAATTTGTTGAGGCGATTATTAGTACAAAGGTATGCGAGAAAATTGATGCTTGGGTAAAATCACGCGACCAAAATTTTTATAGCATTGAATATTCAATAACCACAATAGGAGGAAGGCACTCGAAACAACAAACTTTTAATCCAGATTTTCTCTTAAAATTCGGTAATAACATTGTTGTTGTTGAGATTAAGGCGGATGGAGATGATTCGGAAGAAAATAAAGCAAAATATCGTTGGGCAAAACAACATTTTGACACACTGAACAAGGAGTTAATAAAGAGTAAAATCAAGCAACGATACACCTTCCACTTTCTGAGTCCGAACAGTTATTCTGAATTTGTGGAGTATTTTTGTGACAATCGAGTCTTTGATAAAAAGTTTCGTAGCAAACTTGAAGATCTATTGGATAGGGATCAAGGTGTGAAGTATTGATAAACTCCACAGTCTCACACCGGAAGAAATTCAGATTGTAGAGAGTAACAAATAATATGGATTTATCCAATCTTGTAAACCCGATTCAGTGGATAGAAAAAATAGTGCAGTGGTATGGTCGGCCAAAGCCAGAGATTAAATTCGAATACTCATTATCCAAAGAGTCAGAAAATAACTATTGCCATTTAAGAGTCAACCAATCTCTGCAATACAGAAATGCGTGGTTTTTTCGGATAGGAGTCAATAATAAAGGACGACAACGGATCGAAGAGTGCGATGTTCGCGTTGAGAAGATTGAGCGGTTAAAAAATGGGCGGCCAAAGAGCATAGTTACTTCCCCCTTCTTTTTACACTGGGCTAATGAGAACACCGACAACTCGCGAAGCATTTATAGTTACAGTGAAGTATTTTGTGATGTTGTATACACTGCAGAGGGGCTGAATCAACTATTTATTTTTCATAAAAACAAGCATAGCGGAGCTGGGATTCCTAGTTATCTAAGCTCGGGGGAATACATATTTTATATAAAAATATTTGGTGCCAACATTGTTCCTATAGAACGAAAAATTCGAATAGAATTTGACGGTCGCTGGGAT
>CAYHPU010000156.1:0-1868 GCA_964358525.1 uncultured Gammaproteobacteria bacterium | reverse complement strand
CTATAAAGACAGTGGCGGAAAAAGCTATCTCTCTCAGCTTCTCGAAATTGTTCCTACGTCCGCTAACATTGAACATTATGCGCGAGTTGTTAAAGAGTGTTCAGTTCGACGTCAAGTGATAACTATTGGGTCGGACGTAGTGCGCAAGGCGTTTACCGAGGAAGGTGAGATTGCCGATCTTATCAATAAAGTTGAAGCCGAGATATTTGCTCTTTCCCAGCAAAGCACGAAGCGTAATTTTATCCATCTCAAAGAGATACTTACCGAAAGCTATGAACGCTTAGAAGAAGTGGTGAAGAGTGGAGAGGGAATGCGCGGCGTAGCAACCGGTTTTCGACACCTCGACAATAAGCTCGCTGGCTTAAATCCTTCTAATTTGTTAATTCTTGCAGCTCGTCCTGGAATTGGGAAAACGACGCTTGCGTTAAACATTGCATCAAATATTTGTCTGCAAAGTAAAAAGGCAGTCGGCATCTTTTCTCTCGAGATGAGTAAAGAGGAATTAGTTGATCGACTTCTTGTCATGGAAGCAGATATTGATTCGTGGAAACTGCGCACGGGGCGCTTAAACGAAGATGAAATGGGAAGACTAACAGAAGCATTAGGAAGATTGTCCGAAGCAAATTTATTTATAGATGATACTCCAGGAATTTCTATTGCCGAAATGCGAACGAAAGCGCGGAGGCTTAAACACGAGGGAAAACTTGATGTTCTTATTATGGATTATTTACAACTTGCAGACGCTGGAAGACGATTTGATTCGCGGGTAAACGAAGTTTCGTTTGTTTCGCAAAACTTAAAAAATATTGCCCGCGAGTTGCATATTCCGGTAATAGCACTTTCTCAGTTGTCACGTTCTGTAGAGCAACGTGGAGAAAAGAAACCGCAACTCTCCGATCTGCGCGATTCAGGTGCCATAGAGCAAGACGCTGACGTGGTGATGTTTATTTACCGAACAGATGACAACACGGATGCGTCTGAAAGTTTAATGCCCGAGGGAAAGTTTCCCATGAAGCTCTATATTGCGAAACACCGCAATGGAGCGACGGGAGAAATTGATTACTTATTCCGTGCCGACCGCCTCAAATTCTTTGAGATGGATAAGAGAGAAGAAGTTTGAGATTGGCCAACAAATTAGAAGCCAAGGAACGAAGATTGGCAAATGCCTTTTTCTCGTTTTCATAGAAGTCCTTTGTAGCAGAATGATCCAAATAATCCGAAGGAGCTTTGTAGCTTTCTAAAATTCCAAGTTCATTATTGATATATAAAGTGTGAGCTATTGCTCCAAGCTCCATATCTATAAAATCGGGTGAAAACAATTTTACTATATCTCTAAATTTTGATTGGTCAGTTACAAAAGAGTCTCCTGTAATAACTTTTGCTGTTTCCTTTCTTGTAGTTTTCAGTTTATAGTTCACAATGTCGCATTTTGGTATTTGCCCAAATTGGTAATTAAATGCTGTGACATCAACATCGAAAAATCTACATTCTGAGATTTGTTTAACTTCTCCAATATCAAATTTCTTGTTGATGCAACCAACCACCCCTAAATTTATAATTCTTTTTGGAGAGTTGCGAAGAACAGCAAACTGAGTGGCTGCGGCAGTATTCACCTTTCCAATTCCTGTTCTAACGATTCTAACTGTGTTTAGTTTCCTGTGCGCATAAATCTTAAAAGGCTTTTCTAATTCCAGGGTCCAGTCATTCAAGTCAAATATGTTTTCAATCTCGTAATCCATTGCTAACAAAAAAGTTGTGTCTTTCATAATTTAGAATTGACAACTGTTCTACGAACAGTACTCAAAAAGTGCCGGGGGAGACCGTTCAATTTTGGTCTCGTTTTTTAACTACTTTGTAGTATACCAAAA
>CAYHPU010000155.1:0-1874 GCA_964358525.1 uncultured Gammaproteobacteria bacterium | reverse complement strand
TTGGCAAAACCTCAAAACTCTCATTTATAAACTATACTTGGACTCAAGAGGACAATCTCGCCGACAAATAAAGAAATGGGCAGAAACAAAAACAATGAGCAAACCACAAAACGAACTTACCGAGAAATATGGATAAAAACAAAGAAAATATTGAAAAGTGGGTAAATAATTTATCGTCAGAAATCGCTGAGAAACTTTCTATAGTGCTCTCCTCAGCTATTCCTGTAATTGAAATATACAATTCCTCTAAAGGGTCATCTAGCTCTATACCCTTATCTGCATTTGAGTTCAGCAAGAGTGGCGTTTCTGATGATGTGGCATCGGTACTATTAAAGAGCTTCGGCGTTCAAGCAGTTACTTTAATTAGAGGGGTATGTATGTTAGTGCCTATAGATACTTTTGAATTGTTGAAATATGCACAAGGAATAGTTACCAATAGATTGGCTAGTGAAAGAGCAGAACAACAGGAAGCACAGAAAGAAAATGATACAAAAGGAAAGATGAATTTTGATTCACAAAATGGTATCCTGCGCTATCAGGATATTAAACCATACTCATTTCATAGAGGAAAAAAAGGAAATGCTCCACGGTTAAAGTTTTTCAGAAGACTATGGGATGAAAGACGATATATACACAATGGGGTAGTCAAGAAAATTGGTAAAATGTTTCCGATAACAGCTCTTGCGGGGCAAGCAGATATTTCTGAAGACAAAATCATACCTGTAATTAAGGGTATTCGTAGGATGTTAAGAGAAAAGGGTTTTCCAGCCGAGATAGAACAAAAAAACGGTATATTGCTAGTTGTTACCGAAAAGTAGTTAGGTGCGAAAAAGGAGCAAAAATTCGCCCCCGCAATGAGTGGGGGCGAATTTTTAGTTTGTCTACACAAGGATTTTTTGCCTTCTCAGTAGAGCAAATTTTTGCTTTACGGAATCCAACCGAAGGATATGAAAAACTACAAATAAGGGTCAGGATTTTTTGTTTTGACCTGAACAATCAGACGAAACGAGGCGAGGATTTTCCTACTCCCTCGGAATAAAAACAAACAAACAGGAACGGGAAGGTATTCAGATCGCGTGGGCGGAAGAACCGCCCCCCCTAATCTGAATGTCTTCTTTATGAAAGCAAGAGGAGAGTTGGGATAAAAAAAGAGGAGACGAACGGCGGGTGTATACGAGTTATTTATTTTTCATCTCACCCAACACTGTCTACCTCTCTCTCACTTTGAAACTTTCATGAGTCTGTACATAACAAAGCTGGGTGGGATTCCCCTTTTTCATTTTCTGTCTTATCCCACCTCTCTTAACTCCCGCCCCTAACTCTCCTTTAGGGAATGTGGAGGGTATGGAGAAAAAAGAATCTTTTTGCGAAGTAGTTTTTATTTTCACCAGTAAGTATTATTATGAGTAAACTAAACAAAGGTTGTCAATTTAATACTAAAAAAGTTGAACCAAAAAAGGGGCAACAAGAACCTTTGTCTAACAACAGTGGTAAATCTTGTTGTCCCTTTCTGCGTTATGACTATATTGAGGGGAAACCGGAAAATATAAACAGGGCTTTTGATATTCTTTTTGAAGCGGTAATAAAAGATGATATTTTTACCGACTAATTCACCTGTGGATATGGATAATTGACATTTAGGTACATTTAGGAATATCATATATGTATGGAATTTCTTACAAGAGAGGAGGTTGCCAAATACTTCAGGGTTCACATCCGAACGGTGGAGCGTTGGCTTCGGAGTGGAAGTTTGAAAGGTTACAAACTCGGTAATGGTAAAACGTCGTTGTGGAGAATATCAAAGAACGAGATTACGAGGTTTTTGGAAAAACATAAAAATAAAGTTAAAAAATAAACATATGGAAACGCAAATC
>CAYHPU010000154.1:0-1886 GCA_964358525.1 uncultured Gammaproteobacteria bacterium | reverse complement strand
CCAAGATCTTAGGAATTAAAATAAGCCCCAAGAAACTTGAATTCTCTTCTCCGAGTTTTCCTTTTGAGAGATTGATGATAAGTATCTTTTTTTCGTCCATTACTTTGCGGAAGTCAAAGGCACTTTTACTTTGGCCAATAATATTACGTACCGCTTTATTGGTTATGAAGCGACCGAATTTTGAAGCAATATAATCGAGCACTTCCGACTTGTGGAAATCGTTTGTTTGGGCAATTTGGTCTGTCCAGTAGCGACGAATAATAGGATCGGTTACTTTCGGCAACAATAAATTCACAAATTTTTGGTCGGTTAAAATGCGGTTCACTTCTATAAACGTGTTCCCCTCCTCTGCCATAACGGTAAGCATGGCGTTTCGCACTGCGTGCTCAAACCGCGGACCAACCATACCGGTGCGTTGGGGGTCGTACAACTTGTACATTAAATTAATAATGGCGCCACACATAAAATGTTTCTGTTCTTCGGTATGCGCTTCCATAATATTTAGGCCCATAGGACGCTCAGCGTCGGACGGGTCAAAATAAATAACGTCTTCTGCACGCTCAGGGGGAATGTATTCAAGAAGTGCCTCGGCCGCGTCGCCGTGGGGATCTATGAAACAGAGCCCGTTCCCTTTTCGAATATCCTGCGCGAGCATAGAAACCAAAAGCTGTGTTTTACCCACGCCCGTTTTTCCAATGATGTACACGTGGCGCCGCCTATCATTCTCACCAATAAACACCGGTACGCGTACACCGCGATACTTTGAATATCCAATGAAAATTCCGTCGCTTGGCATATTCGCTGGGGCTTGAGCACGCTTCGCTTTTAGAAATTCAATATTCGGTGTTTCTACTGCTTTGTTCGGGAAATGAAAAATAGACGCGAGTTCGTCGGACGACAAAATAGAAACACTATGCCACCGCCAAAAATCGATTAAAGGAAAACACCGGTAAATAAAATTAAACATAAAACCCGGTTGAAACATAATATACGTCTTCCCCAGTTGGTTGAGGTCTCCATTAAATTGAGAAAAAGCACTTTTGATATTGGTAAGGTGCATATCCGCAAGTTCCTTACTGGTAGAATTTACAACAAACCGAATAACAACTTCAAAACCTGGCCGGCTGCACTTTTCGTCTATTTTGTCGAGCACCTTCTGGTCTACTTTGTACGTTGCCTTCTCTGGATTTGTTTCACTTTTACGAGTGGACGACACGTAACTTTTTCCAATTTTTTTCCACTTGTCCCCCACCGGACGAACGAGGATTTGGACCATTGCTCCTTCATCGTCCCCCATTTTTGAGAGCGCCGATGTTATAGCCGCTATTGAATCATTCGGTAAATCTTTATAGGTGCGCATTGGATAGTATGCAGAATCTTTCTGTACGAGAGCCCCATAGGCAACATGCCCTTTCTCGGTAAAAACATTTGGTTCGTCGACGAGCGCTATTTCTGCCGTTTGGTAATTTGCATAAATTTGCTTTTCGAGAAGATCCTTATATTTATTCGGAACATGAACGTAAAACAAAATTTCTCCGTGCTTCGCGACTATTTCAAAACCAATGGTCGTTTCTAAATCAAAAATTGAAAAGAGACCTGGTAAATAATCGTAGCTTTTTTTGAGGGCGGAAAGCGTGTTGAAAAATTGTTCCGCCGCGTCTATTTTTATTTCATTATCTTTGGGCATCTTCACGAGTAGCACGACCATGTCGAGTGACATATCTTCGCGCTTCTCTATTTTATGAAAAAGAACGGCGAGTTTGAAAAGTATCCATGTACCGAGAATAGCAGCTAGTGTTACGCCCACTAGGCTGCCATAATAATAGACCTGATTCATAACATCGGGCGAGAAAATCTCCATGGTTTTAGTATACACAAATAATGAG
>CAYHPU010000153.1:0-1910 GCA_964358525.1 uncultured Gammaproteobacteria bacterium | reverse complement strand
TTTCCCGGGCTTTTCGTTCTTTTCGACAAGGAGTACTCGCGCGCCAAGTTCCGCGGCACGACTGGCAGCCATCATTCCCGCGGGGCCTCCGCCAATCACGATCACGTCATATATTGCTTGTTTGAGGTTTTTCATTATTGTTACCCTATCCTGGTTTGACAAAAAACACAAAAATCTAGTATAGTTGCTATTTGGTGGTGAATGGTTCGCCACTGTTCTTAAAATACTTAGGAGAAGAAACTATGTTACTAGCACAAAACCCAGCTCCACAGGTAAAAGTGGGGAGAACTCGGGCAACATCCTCGTCCGTTATGCAGCAACAAATGGCCCTCAGTCAGGGAATCACCCCTGCTGTTCGCGGGGAGTATTACACCTATTCCTCCGTGTTCACTGAGGAACGACCGCTTTACGTGCTAATGAAGTGCAAGTCCAACAAATCGCGCCAGATATCCGACGCTCAAAACCTAGGCTCAGAGGTCAATGCACTCTTCCAATTTGAGGGAGGTGGTCCGCGAATCCTCTCCCCAAAGGAGGCAGATGCTCTTGGCCTGTTGGACGGCATGCATTCAAAAGGAATCTTCGGCGATACTTGGTTCGCACCAACCAACTTTACGTCCGAGCAGTTCATGAAGTTACGGGCCAGCAAAAACGCTGAGGAGATCATGAAGGTGTGCCAAAATGCACTCACCGACCGCAAGGTCGCGATAGAGCTTCGCGAAGAATTGGTCGTGGCTCTAATGACTGACAACGGGAAATACGGCTTGTTTCTGGTAGAGGAGATCACGATTTCCTCAATCCAAATCGAAGCGTGCCACTTCCTGCTTTAATCATCTAGTCAAACTCAACAACCCACGCCACAGACTTGTTCTTGTGGCGTGTTTTATTATTTTATGGACTATTGTATTATTTAACATATGAAAATCAGAGATTACAATGAAAAAGATAAAAGTGCGATACAAAATATTTTTACCAAGTACTGGACTGATGAGGAATTCTTGAGTGAGCTTGCAAAAAATATAGACGAATACAAGATGCGCTTTTATGGTGCAGAGAAAGATGGCGAAGTGGTTGGTGTTGCTGGATTTAGAGAGGCTCCAGAATATCTTCGTGTCTATGCAGAGACAAAAAATCCCGCAGAGTTGTATGTAGTAGCTTCTAAATTACAAAATGAAGGTATTGGAAGCATGCTCGTACAAAAAGTGATTGACGAAGTGAGGAAATTAAATTTTACAGAGATAGAATGCTATAGCCCCGAAACCCACAATAGTTCATGGAAGTTCTATGAAAAACTTGGTTTTAAGAAACATGGCATTATTAAAGATCCAGACGATGGGTACCCAGGAATGCTTTGGGAAAAAACCATATAAAATTTTAATTATTTAACAAATGTTTGGGAATTTTCAATTTCTCTTTTTATTTCCCTCCAATCCAAAGTTCTGAACTTATCTACCCACGGAGCAATAATCCTACTACAGAATTTCGTTTTTCATATATTATTAGGCAGTATGGATGCTACGCAGAAAAGACAAGTAACAAAAGCAGCGATCCTGCGGGACTTGCGCGCTGCCTCAGATAAAGTAAAGGCTCGTCTTTACGCGTTATTTTTCAAGACGGGAAAAGGAGAGTACGGAGAAGGGGATCTGTTCCTCGGGGTCACTGTCCCAAAACAGCGTGTCATAGCGAAAAAATATTCAACAATTTCCCTTGACCTGATTTCCGAATTACTTAAAAGCCCATATCACGAAGAGCGACTTACTGCACTCATCATTCTTGTTGGACAGTATAAAAAAGCCACTTCACCTGTTCAAAAACAAATTTACAATTTTTATCTGACACACACAAAAAGTATCAATAGTTGGGATCTCGTTGATCTGTCGGCGCACCATATCGTCGGAGAATATCTCGTTTCG
>CAYHPU010000152.1:0-1961 GCA_964358525.1 uncultured Gammaproteobacteria bacterium | reverse complement strand
ATTTTTTACTCTCAAAACAACACTAAAAACCTCCACAAAATGTCACATTACTCACAATTTGTGATTTGTATATAATGTTGCTATGGCTGCTTTACAGGAAAAACAAATTCGTGTCGTCACCATTATTCTTGGTATCGTCACCGCGGTCTTAATTGGTATTATTGGGTTCCGCCTCATGTCCGACTCGTTAGTCCGCGCAGAAGATATTTCTCCGCAAAATGTGGCAATAACTGAAATTACGCAGAATTCGGTGCGCGTAAAATGGAGCACCCAGCGCGAAACGCAGAGTGTAATTGAATATGGAACAACACCAACGTCGCTTACCTTTTTTGCCCCAGAAGCCGTAAAAACAAAAACACATAGCGTTGAGCTAAATTTACTCTCCGGCGCAACAACATATTACTTCCAAATCCGTACGGCAGACAAAAAGTTTGACAACGGCGGCGTACCATGGACATTTACGACGCTATCGAGCGATCAACAAGCATCCATAACGCCGGGCACAGAGGAGACAGTTTCTACAGACCTTCAACCTACTTCCGACACAAACGCGGTAACCATATTCCCCAGCGCCACTACCGCCGTAAATGTTTCAAAAGATACTGCGTGCGTACTTGCCGAATATAAAGTGCAATTTAATACAGCAAATAAAAAATATGATCAGGATGATAATGGAACAGTAAACTTCCGCGACTGGTCCTTATGTAACGCCAAGAATGGCCTCCTCGCCCCCTCCTCCACCCCAACGCCAACCGTGAGTATCACGCCAACTGTAACTCCTACACCAACACCGTAATGTCCCTTGTCATTCTAATGCCGCGTCGTAATCTACTCTCGAGCCGTAGGGGCGGACCTCCGTGTCCGCCCAAACTTACCTCTCCTTGCCTCCCCTCCGCCAGCTGGCGGATAGGGGAGGATTAAGGTGGGGTTTGGACACTTGTGCTTTAGATTTGGTTTGACATTTGACATTTGGATTTTGGATTTATCTATGATCTGCTATCTGAGATCTAACGTCTAGATTATTCCACCGGGTAAGAGTAGTCTCTCTACAAATTGTATCACCGGGTCTATGAATAACTGAAGCGGTCCACGAGCACTGCCGAGAGGTAATAACAACAGCAGCAGCACAAAAATTCCATACTTTCGAAGCCCGAGCCATTCATTACGCTTCTCCTCCGATAATATGCCCGCAACCACATGAAACCCATCAAGGGGGTAAATAGGGACAAGATTAAAGACGGCAAGCATAATATTTAATGAAATGACATAGGTGACAACCCCATCAAATCCAAAAACCGGAATAAAACGAAGAACTAAACTTCCCATGACTGCCAATAGTATACTCATTACAGGCCCCGCAAGCGCAACGAGCGCTGCGTCGCGGTAGGGCCGCTTTAAGTTGTAATAGTCTACCTGTACCGCTTTCCCCCACCCAAAGCCCCAAAATACAATAAAGAGCAGACCGGTGAAATCGATGTGCTTCAGCGGATTTAGCGTAATTCTTCCCTGCGCCCGCGGCGTCGGATCTCCTAAATAATCGGCAGAAAGGGCATGTCCACACTCGTGCCAGGCAATAGAAAACAGCAAAACACCAATGGCAATTACAAAGCCGAATGGATTTTGTGAAAGTAGGTTTAACATTGTGTGTATTGTGTCATCCTCGCGTACGCGGGGATCCAGTTCCCAAGGTCGGAGGAATTTTGTTTGATTATCGTTGCCCCACGCAACTTACCGTTCGCCTTACATATCCTAAGTCTAACGTCTAATAACTAACGATCAACAACCAATATTTGTCCACCTAATCTTAGCGTGCACCTTAGCATATCCCTGCTGCGGCTTACGCTGCGATTATCGGTGGACTCAAGAGTTTCTAATCCCACTTTGTGGGAAAGAAACTCTAGAGCCCGAGACCGTTCAATTTTGGTCTCGTTTTTTAACTACTTTGTAGTATACCAAAACTC
>CAYHPU010000151.1:0-1992 GCA_964358525.1 uncultured Gammaproteobacteria bacterium | reverse complement strand
GTCAGTCGAGATTTTTGCTAAAATAGGTTCTAGCGGAGTACAATAGAGACTCAAGTTTTAAGGGTAACTCACTATTTTGGAGGTTTTTTGGAGTGTCTCGGAGGATTTGGTTGAGAGTAAATTATTTACCTCATGGCGGCAAAATACTGCTTGAGGTATTATTAAAGTGTGCAAGTGTTGCATTTATATATTGAATTAAGTTTCTATTGGTTTTTTAGATCAAGAATATGAAAACATCAACTAGAGCAGCGTTTCTTTTTTCAGCACTATGCTCGGCGTATTTTTTTGTGTGGGTTTACAGGGGTACTTTGGGCCCCTCAATATTTGGGACAATTGGACGAGACGGAATTTCTTCGTTGGCTGCGGTGATTGCGGTATTATTTGCCTTATTTGTATGCATCGTAGCCTTTGTCGCCGCTTTTGTGGTGACGAAGATAGTAATAACTCTAATTAAATTTCTTACGGGGAGAGTAATAGACGAAGAGAATTCTAGATCAGGAAAATCATACCCATTAATTCTAGTGATGACCTGGGTTGGTATAATTGCAGTTACCGTATTGATTTTTATTCTCGAAATTCCCCAAAAAGACGCCAATAGATGTAATAGAAAATTTGACGAGGTTTTTCGTTCGCATGTGGATTATAAAACCAGACTATGTTACCTAACAAAAAATAGACTACCGATTGGAGACCAATACTACGAGTTTACCGTGGGAGAGGTCTACAAAGGAAACCTCCATGTAGTTGGCAATAAGAGTAATAGGCAGTATTGGTTGGTGGACGGAATTGTAAAAATGGAGATTGAAGGAAACATTTGGCTTAGCTTCTATGATGAGGGAGTTGTTGCAACGATAAAATCAAATGAGACATCTTACATGCACTATAATGGTAAAGAATATGGGTCAGGACATCAGTTTGTGTCGGAACGGGCAATTGTAGGTAGTGAACTAGTGTTCGCGGCCAAGTCGGAGGGGCAGAATTTAGAGTATGTGATATATAAAGGTGAAAAAATTGCAGAAGGTCAGTCTGTGGAAAAAATAGTGAACATTAACGGAAAACCCGCAGTACGGATTAAGGAAAGTAAACAAATAGGAGAAGACAAATATACACATTGGTATTGGGTATATAATGGAAAAGAGTATGGAAAAGATGCCAGAGATGTGCCAGAATTCCTGATGCACAATAATAAAATTCTTTATGCAGTTAGTGATAGTGTTGACAAAGAAAGGCAGGGCTGGGTAGTTTATGATAATCAACAATATGGGGAAAAATATACCAACGTTGGCTATTTGCAAATAATAGATGGGAACATCGTTTTTCGGGGTTCGAAAAAAACAATAAAAACAATTAATGGCACGATATACCCCGTCGTTCTTGTTGTAAACACAATAGAGTATCCGATGGATGGAGACGAGTCTGTAGAACAAGCTTACAAACGGGTCACAAATACTAAATAGACCAATGCCTGTTTTTCCCGTACCCCCGCTTTCTGTTTCTGCCCTTCACCCCCCCATCGCATCCTCCCATTCCCCGTATCCCTCCCCGTACCCTGGTTTCTGTATTTGGATTGTTGTTGGTTGTTGATTTTCTTTGAGTTGGCTTAGATTGAACGATATGTTTTCTTCTTTCTTGTATTTACTACTGTATATATACATATCGTTCAGTCGATTCTCCGGTGAGAGTATAGTAGTCAAGAAAAGGAAGCCGGGGAATCGTAAGAAAATCAACGTACTTTGTTCATTTGCTAGTTGAATCTGATTCAACTACCTGTTCAACTAGCAAATCAGGGTTCAACCGCTCCCATCCTACAAAAATAAAGTATTGTGTCAACGCTGACGCTTAAACGGAAAAACGGCGTGCCCCATATAGCCAGACACGCCGTTTTTTGCTAGAATCTGGAAATTAACGTTGTCAGTCTCGAAACAAGTTCGAGCGAAGTCATAAAGATACTCCAGAATCAGACTTTCAGACAAAAGACCGACTTTTTGGTGG
>CAYHPU010000150.1:0-2007 GCA_964358525.1 uncultured Gammaproteobacteria bacterium | reverse complement strand
CCATGCGGCTATCAGTCTCAAAGTTACTACTAATGCTGCCTATCCTGACAGCACAGTCGCTCCGGGTGCAGTGAACGCCAAACTTGGTTCTTTTGTTCTCAGGGCAAATTCTCTTGAAGACCTTTCAGTATCATCATTAATGGTGGCACTCGATGAATCAAATGTTACTGCTGGTATGCCAACAAAAATTACTAACCTCACCATGAAAGCTCAACAATCAAACGGCGAATTACAACTTGGTTCAACGGTGAGCTCAATAACTGATTCAATAGGAGTATCTTTTTCAACAAGTAACGTAAGAATTGCTTCCCACACTTCTGTAGTCTTCAATGTCTATGGAGATGTGGCTACGGCGGCAAATGGTAGAACCGTACGAGCTACGATAAAAGCGAACGGTGTCATGGCTCAAGGTGTTATTTCTGCTCGTTCACTGACAGCTCCTGCTTCAGATATTCAACTGCAAACCATTACTATCGGAACCTCTGCTCCAGCTTTAAGCGTGAGTATCAATTCAGTATTTGGAAATCAAACTGCGGTGCGAGGAACAGCTCTGGTAAAAATAGCTTCTCTTGTTCTCACTGCAGGTAACGTAGAGGGAGTCAATATTAATTCTTTGGGAATAGACGTCGATCAAAGTGGTGTGAGCACGGGAAGTCTTACTACTCTTTCAAATCTCAAATTAACGAAAGAAACTTCTTCAGGAGAGATGCAGGTAGGTACAACCCAATCAACTATCTCTGATACAAACACGGTAACCTTCATTTTGAATGATACCCGTGTTAATGCAGGGCAGTCGTTAGTTATGAATGTGTACGCTGATGTGGGATCCGCAACAGCTCTGGCAACTACCTTTTCTACCTTGTTGAAAGCATCTGCGGTACAAGGTAGTGGAGTAGCTTCAGCTTCGGCTTTTGTTGCACCTGCAACGAGCACATCGCTTCAAACCGTTACTGCAAATTAATACACTTCACTGCGGAAGGCCTTTTTACTTACATCTTTGAAGAAAAACATTGTAATTAAGCTTCTTTTTTGGTATATTACTTACGAAAAGACTTTCGGCCGAAGTTTATACACTTCACTGCGGAAGGCCTTTTCTTTTATGTATGAGGAGAGAAAACAGACATAAAATATTTACTACAACCCTTTTTTATTTCTTTAATTTGAACACAAAAGAGAAATTTCTCTTTTGTTAAACCATAAAAACGATGAAATATTTCCTGAATATTATGGAGATTCTGTTTTGAAAGAGGAGGGTTATTTGAATGCTTAATTAAATCTAAAGCCGCAGCAAAATATTTTAATCTTTGTGTTCTTGTTTTTCGATTATTTTGAGAAAGGTGATGCCAAAAATAATCAAAAAACACCTTATCTTTACCAAAATATGACGACCTAATGTATGGCCTTCTTTTGGTCTTATGTTCAATTTGCCTATAAATCATCCGTGCCCTTTTTAGAATTTCCTCAAGGATGGAGCCCTTAAGGAGCATGGTTTTTGTTTGATAGAGTTGCACCTAATTCCTATATCAAATCAATATGAACGATTTATGAAATCTTTATGAAAAAGTGCAAATTACGCACTGCGGAGCTATTTCCCCTTGCAATAGGCTTTTTCTTCAACTAAAATCACTTCGCTATCTTTATATAATAACCTCATACTCTTATGGCGGACCAAGTAAAGTTTGACCGCTCGAAACCGCACTTAAACGTCGGTACGATCGGACACGTAGATCATGGAAAGACTTCTTTGCTTGACTATATCAGAAAAACAAATGTTATAGCGGGAGAGGCTGGAGGAATTACCCAACACATTGGTGCATATAGTGTAAATGTGAAAGAAAATAAAAAAATTACTTTTCTGGATACACCGGGTCACGAAGCATTTACTGCGATGAGGGCTAGGGGTGCGAAAGTTACAGATGTTGCAGTTATTATTGTTGCTGCGGATGACAGGATAATGCCGCAAACTAAAGAAGCGATCAGTCACGCACAAGCTGCGAATGTACCCAT
>CAYHPU010000149.1:0-2069 GCA_964358525.1 uncultured Gammaproteobacteria bacterium | reverse complement strand
GCCGTATAAATACAAAAAATGCGGGCTTATCGGTGCCGCGTATCATAAAAAATAATACAGTTTAATTTCATAGAATTTCGTGCAATATAGACTCCTTTATTAAGATATGAAAATTCATCCGAATAAGAATTACAGGTGGATGTTTTTTGTTTGCTTCGGCTTTATTGCTATAATTTCAATTTTCCTCCGTTTTTGGTACCTGGATCGTATTCCAACTGGCTTAGTTACAGACGAACTAGAATATATTCTAAATGCAAAAACTCTTTATCATACTGGAGGTAGTGTTAGTTCTGAAGATTGGTCTTTCTGGTCATTTACAACTGTACCTGGAGAGATGCCTAAAGGTGAGTTTCCCTATATTATTAGTCTTCCTTTTGTTGGACCTTTCGGACTTTCTATTTTTACAGCGAGGATAGGTTATGCAATTATAAGCGTCTTGTATGTTTTAATTATTTTCCTCATAGCAAAAACTTTATTTGGTTCTTGGTGTGGTATCGCATCTGGATTTTTAGCAGCGATAAATCCCTGGAGTGTTTATTATGGCAGAACAGCATACGACGTACCTGTTGCGATTACTGCATTTCTATTGTTTTTTTATCTCATTATCCGTTTAAAGGGACCTAAGCTTTTGATAGCAGTAATTCCGCTTTTTATAGCTTTTTATAGTTATATAGGTACAAAAGTGCTTTTTTTGCCGTTTGTTTTTCTGTCAATTCTTGGATCGTGGTTCACAATTCATAAGAGACGGGAAGGGATTTGGTTAACTTTGATTCTAGTGTTATCAATATCTATATTCTCAATATTCATTTTTCGTATTCGAACTCTTGATGCAAATACGAGAATGGGACAGATTTACACACCATTTGATCAATCAGTAACATATGACGTGAACTCACAACGTCGCTTAACTCTTGAATCACCACTTACAGCTTTATTTGCAAATAAAGCTGTCGTATATGCAAAAAATGTTTTAAATAAATTTACTGGTGCATTTTCACCAACAATACTTTTTACAAATGGAGAAGGAGTGGCAACTTTTTCTCTTTGGGAACATGGATTATTTTATCCTTTGGATGCGCTATTTCTTGCTATTGGGATAATGGCACTTTTCAATACTTCTCCAGCGATGTTCTTGTTGTTTATGTCCATAATCATTATCTCAGTTCTTCCTTCTGTGTTGTCAACCGTTTCAACATCATACGTTCACAGATCGTCACTCATGTTTCCTTTTTTTCTAATTCTCATGGGATATGGCATAGAGAAAACAGTAATTTTTTTTCAAAATAAGAAGCGTTTTGTTATAATACTTGGAATTGTGTTTGTATATTTAATATTGGTCGCAAATTTCGTGTATCTCTATTTCTTTCGATTTCCTTATTATAATTCTGAGTCTTTTGGGTTAAGTCAGCGTTTATATAGTAGATATATTTCATTAGCGGATATACAACATTCATCGGTTGTAATTATTACAAATTCACTTGAAGAATATTTTCGAAATTATCTATTTTACAACAATGTACTTAACTCAGATACCATACCATTAATACGAACATTACTTCGACAACAGCAATATAAGTGGAAAAATGTTGTATTTACTAATGTTTGTCCTACTGAGTCTGAAATTGAATCCGGAATAACAACTTATTTTATAAATGAAGAGTCTCCATGTAAAAAATTATTTATTAATAGATCAATGGTAGTTATCCCATTATTGTCAGATGGTGGAACATTATATAGAATTTTTAATGATACTTTGTGCAATAAATATGCACTTTCTCAATATCCTACTGGGTTTACGATTGATGACTTTAAGATTGAAAAACATTCCGAAAAACTTTTTTGTGAACGTTTTATAATAAAGTATACTGAGCCATTGTATTTACCGTCTTTGAAGTAATATTATTAGAAAATTAAATTTTTTGAATATTTTCTTGCTTGCATGATTTGGTAGTGCACCGTACAATACATGAATATTAAGGAAATGTATCTATGGATAAAGAGAAAAAGCGTGAGACAAAAATAGTTCCCCCTTCACCAATGCAAAGTTCGTATATGATGGTGACGCTCGT
>CAYHPU010000148.1:0-2086 GCA_964358525.1 uncultured Gammaproteobacteria bacterium | reverse complement strand
AAACACGCTACTCTTCCGGTTTTACAGAACGTTCTTATTAAAACAGAAGAAGCAAATGTAATTTTAGTGGGGGACGAGGGGGTGGGAAAGCACACGATAATTAATGAACTGGCGTACCGTATGTATTCGGGGGTAACTATTCCGGGACTCCAAAATATGCGTATCGTAGTTCTTAATATGGAGAAAGCTTTGGCCGCACGTAAAAACTACGATGAAGAAATGGAGTTTTTAGAGGACTTACTTTCAGAAGCTGCTGCAGCAAAAAATATTATTGTCGTGGTAGACGATTTTCATAAGTATTGTAGTAAAGATTTGGTAGGAGACTATAGCAGCCTGTGGGAAAAGTTTGGCAAAACGCCGTTTGTTAAATTTCTTGCGGTGACGACTCCGTTTTTCTACCAACAGGTTGTGTATTCGAATGAGAAAATTCAGAGGCTGTTTACGAAAGTAGAAGTTAAGGAAGTAACAACAGAAAAAACAATTGCGATTCTAGAAGATAAGGTGCCTTTTTTTGAAAGCAAATACAAACTCGTTATTCCCTTTGAAACGCTTGAGCATGTAGTTAATCGTTGCGAATTTTATATTCCTGCAGTCCAGTTTCCACAGAAAGCAATAAAGCTGTTAGACGAAGTTTGTATCTGGTTTTCGGAAAAAAAAGTAGGGGCTGGGTCTTCCAGCCCGCACATTTTGTCAGACGTTGTTGATGCCGTTCTCTCCCAACGAACCCGCATTCCGGTTGGCGCCCTCACGCCCGATTTCAAAGAGAAGCTCCTAAAACTTGAATCAATTCTGAATGAGAAAATCAAAGGCCAAATCGCTGCAATGGATGCGGTCGCGCGCACTGTGCAACGAGCATTTATTGAAGAAAATCGCAAGAAACCAAAAGCAAGTATGTTGTTTTTAGGACCAACAGGAGTAGGGAAAACAGAAACAGCGAAAGTGCTAGCCGAGACCTTTTTTGGAAAGCGGGAAAATTTAATTCGCTTTGACATGTCTTTCCACCAGGAACAGAAATCGGTATCAGAATTAATTGGTTCGTTTCAACTTAAAAATCCAGGGCTTTTAGCTGCTACCACTCGAGAAAATCCGTATTGTGTGTTACTTATTGATGAGATCGAGAAAGCTCACAAAGATATTTTGTCTATCTTTTTAACAATGCTAGACGAAGGATATTTGGTAGACGGGTTTGGAGAAAAAGTAGATTGTAAGAATTTGATAATTGTAGCAACCAGTAACGCCGGGTCAGAAAGGATCAGATCTTCCCAGACGGCGGAAAATCAAAAAGATCTGATCCTCAAAGATGTCATTCCGGGATCCGTTCCCCAAACAATTCAACAATATAACAATTTAACAATCGTAGACTACGTAATTCACGAGGGCACCTTCACCCCCGAATTTATTAATAGATTTGACAATGTACTTGTCTTTGAATCACTAACGTTAGACGTTGCGTATGCCATTGGCGCTCACGTAGTTAATGTTGTGAAAGCTGAATATATGAAAACAAAGAATATAGATCTTGCGGTGGATATAGAAAAAGTACACGAATTAATTCGCGCACGCTTTAACCCGCAAAATGGCGCGCGGGATATAGACCGCGCCGTGCGCGACTATTGTGCAGATGCGGTAGCAGAAAAAGTATTATCATCGTAGGGCACAGGTCTCCGACCTGTTCCGTATTCTTGTAGGGGCGAGGTATTCTCGCCCGCACATCTGATTATTGTGAATTTCTGTTCCAAAGGTCATTCCTTTGCGAAGCAAAGGTGTGACCTTTAAGGAAAAATAAGAATGCCTTGCCTCCCCTCCGCCTCCGCCGCAGGCGGATCGCGGACAGGGGAGGGCAGGGTGGGGTTTATTCCAAAGAAACAGGCCCGCCCCGCAAGAGTTGCGGTGGCGGGCCCAAAAAAAGAAAATAATTCCAAACGCAAATACGCCAGCTTGTGTCGTATCTGCGTTTAATCGTCATTAGATTACCAGAATGACGATAATGACCGCCGCGGTCAAACCTGCGGCAGCAACTAAAATCAGCCCGGTGCCGTTCATAATTTGGTACCCAGAACTAATACTTTATCTTGTTTTAGTATAC
>CAYHPU010000147.1:0-2112 GCA_964358525.1 uncultured Gammaproteobacteria bacterium | reverse complement strand
TTGCAATTATTTATGAAAAATTACGAAACGTACTTGAATTCAAAGATGAACATCTTATCCGTCGTACGGCAATAAGTAGAATCGTTAATCGGAAGCACACATTCAACCCAGATCTTACCGACGAAGCTTCATCAATTGCAAAGGAAATTGCATGGGCGCGCTATTACCGAAACGACCGAATTCCAGAATCTCTCATTCATAAACTCGACAGAACAATTGAATGGCACATTCAGCTGGGCAAAGTTCTAAAAATTCAAACACAAAAAGAATTTGTCTGGGATTTATTGATATGTAGTATCGAATACATAGTTGCTGAAAATGAGCTTGAGCTGAAGAATATTTTTTTGTTCTATTTCTATCAACAGTTAAATAACTCGGTCACCATTGAAGGTATTGATCCACAGGAAAAGGATTTACATTTTTATACAGCTCTTGATCGGACATTTCTCAAAAGCGATTCGCCCTACTTGCGTTTTCACCTTATGAAAGTAATGTATGACGAGTTGCTCAGAATACCCCCCTCCGAATTTATTGTGAAGCGCAAGGAATTTGAACAAGCATTAGCATTTATAGACAAACAAATTGCCCTGTCTCCAAATAGACGGATTATGAATTTTGTGAAAAATATTCGACCCGTATTTCTTATCTTGCAGGAACTTATTGTTTCACATATCGATAAGATAGATGAATATACAGCTGACGATTCAAAAATGGTGACAGCGATCGAAGATATTTGCAGTGAAAAATACCAGATTACTAAAAAAAGACTAACAACCCAAGGAGTAAAAAGCATTTTGTATATTTTTTTTACTAAGGTTATTTTTGTCTTTATTGCCGAGTACCCCATCATGGTTCAAATGGGAGAGGGAATAGACTATATAGCGCTCACCATTAATGCCCTTTTGCCTCCCATTATCATGGCTCTTTTTGTAATTTTTAGTAGAGTCCCCGGTGAAGATAATACGAGAAGAATTATTGATCGAATAAAAACGTACGTGTATGGAACAGGTATACAGAAAGTTATTTTTCGTGAAAAGAAAATTAAGACGAAGGGTTTTTTTTCTGGTTCCTTATTTTGGCTTTTCCACCTTGCTGCATATGCCATCACCTTCCTTGGAATAAATACGGTACTCGATTCCCTTGCTTTTCCTGTAACAAGTAAAGTTATATTCTTCTTCTTCATAACGGCTGTTTGTTTTTTTGGATTTCGTGTAGTTCAGATTGCAAAGGAATATACGATTAAGGAACGTGAGGGTGTTTCTGGTCCGGTAATTGATTTTTTTATGATGCCTCTCATTTCTGTTGGAAAGCTCATTAGTTCCGGTGTTTCGAAAATAAATTTCCTGCTATTTATATTTGACTACCTTATTGAGGCACCTTTTAAAGTTTTATTTGAAGTCGTTGAGGATTGGATAGACTTTATTCGAAAACGAAAAGAAGACATTAGCCACTAGCGTTGTTATACTATATCCACCGCTTCCATAGCTCAGCTGGATAGAGCAACCGCCCTCTAAGCGGTAGGCCAGAGGTTCGAATCCTCTTGGAAGCACATGAAAAGCGTATATGTTTTCGGGCCAATTTACATTTCTGGTGAGAATTACCTTTCGGTGTATAAAGCTATAAATAAGCTTTGTGAGGAACGTTTTGATAAGGTTATTGGCACGTATCCTGATTTCTGGGATTCTAAAGAGACCCCAAGAAAATTTTGGGATAGAACGTACGACACTATTACAAAATGCGATCTATTTATAGCTGAATGTAGTGCGCCTTCACACGGAGTAGGTATGGAACTTCAGATGGGGCAAGAACATAACATACCGGTAATTGCATTAGTTAAAGAAGATATTAAGGATTTTGATAAATCTACTATGGTTTTGGGGATGCCAAATCTCAGGAAAATAATTCGATACAAAAACATTAAAGATTTACTTATAAAACTTCGAAGTGAGTTAGTTTTGTATTAATAATGAGGAGAAATATGAAAATAGTAATATCATCGGACGAGGTAACGCCATTAACAAGCGCTGTTGTAGAGTATGTTACATCTTTGGGTCATGATGTTGTTCTTTACGGCGATCTAGTTGAAAAAAATGGCAAATGGGCAGATATTGG
>CAYHPU010000146.1:0-2161 GCA_964358525.1 uncultured Gammaproteobacteria bacterium | reverse complement strand
CACGTTTTACAGCGGGATTCTTTAAAAGTTTTTTTTTGAAACTGGTGAACTCACTAAATTTCTGTTTCATAGCATATATGCTATATTATTGTCTTCAATCTGTCAAGGGCAATTCTGATTTCTTTTGAGGGCGTTTTTTGACTTTTCTTGTGAAAAGCATGGAGCAAATAATATGTGACATTGCTAAATGAATAAAAGATACGTACCTCGATTCTAGTGGATATTCGTAGTTCATATAAATGAGTCGTAAGTTTTTTTATGAATGGGGGCTTTAAGAATGGACCGTTCTCGCTAAGCAGGGAAATTAGGTGCAATGTTCTTGCCTGGGTTTTTGCATCTTGTTTCTCGATAAATTCTGTTATTGGGGATTCCCCACGTGCAGTTTTATAGAAATAAATTCTATACGGCATAAGTAGAATTATATTCTCTATCAATCTTGTTTGCTCTTTTGTATCTTTTACCTTTGAGGATTAGATCCTGAAAAATATTTTGAAGGTTATCCAATTTGATATAATTCCCATTATGAATAACAAAAGTATCAATATTCCACTCCCAAAGAATCTTTTTAATAATGTGGTTAAATATGCCGCTGAAGCGGGATATAAAAGCGTAAAAGAATTAGTTGTTGTTCTTCTCAAGGAAGTCGCAACAGACGAGCCCATCACATTAAGTAAGCGAGCCGAAAAAAGATATGGAAAAATTCTTGCTGATGTTTCTTCTGGAAAAAATGTACATTCGTTTTCAAACGCATCTTCACTCTTGCTGCATTTAACTACATGATAAAAGAACACGCACGTTTTAAAAAATCTTTTAAATCACGTATTATCTCACCATAATTGCGGAAAAAAGCACTCGAGCGTATTGAACTCTTTATTCAAAATAGTTCTCATCCGTTACTTCGCGATCATGGATTAACAGGAGATCTGAAGGGGTATCGTGCTTTTTCCATAACCGGTGATGTGCGAGTAATTTACATCAAGCAAGGTGAGGACATTGTCTTCATAGACATCGGATCACACAACCAAGTGTACCGCTAAAAAAACCACGTGTTGCTTGCACATTTTTTTCAGTATGATACGCTAAATATATGCGCGCTGCGGTGTTATTTTTCTTACTTCTGAACATATTCTTTTTCCTTCCCCCAAAAGCGTCGGCTCAGTATAGCTGTGGGGTTTGTAGCAATGGCGGCGCAAAAAGTTGTTCCAACCAAGCTTGTACGTTAGATTGTAATTGTGCACCAATGGTGGGGAGTTTAACTATGTCTGTGGGCCAGCCCGAAGTGTGTGTAGACGGCGCGTGTAACGGGAAAGATATGATGGTAGATTTAGACACAACAAATCACAACCAAAAGGTCACTATTTCTGCAACGTATACAGATCCCGATACGCCAACAGGGGGGCGACTCTCTGACATTCAAAACGCCTATGTTAATTTTGATATCAATAATGTTTCTGGTGGCGAATACTATCAAGTTGCCTATAACGACTCAGGAGCAGGGCAGACATTTACCTATAATGGTTCAAAGAATGCAGAAATTAGCGCATCAAATTCGAGTGCAAATTTTAGTGCGGGGACATTAACCCTACAAGTTACACTTGACCTTGTGGGTCTTACCACAGCAACTCCCTTTTTAAGTAATAGTTATTTGCAAACAAACGATTTTATAGGCGCTGGAACGGCGAACGATCGGAAAATAGGTACTGGCGCTTTTTTGGTGTCTGACGATGCGTATTCGGGAAATCCGCTGAATGCGCTCGACTTCTGGAACGGAAAAGAACTTCCGGTAGCCGGCGGGTTTTATGTGGTAAACGTTGCTGCCGATATTTGCGTAGCTGACAAATCTGGCCTTACTCAACCACCCGAAGGAGACATCAGTCTAGATGTCACCTATGTTCCTGCAGGATCTTGGAGTAATCCTATTGCCACCTGGGTCAGTAGCTCTCCTGTCCAGCCATTTAATTACTATGCAAACAGTGATTACAAAGTTAATTACAAAGCCTCGGGTGCAAGCACCTATTTTCTGGTTTCTATGGATAATCAACGCTATGGGGGAACGTGTCCACATACGGTTACTGACGGAACAATAAATAATGTCGTCTATAAAGAGGGCGGAATACGGGTTGCCGATAATACGCGAAGTACTGCAGGCATCGGCGTAAAA
>CAYHPU010000145.1:0-2195 GCA_964358525.1 uncultured Gammaproteobacteria bacterium | reverse complement strand
GTGCAAACAATCTCTTTTCAACTTCTTCTTTTAAAAAATAGGTGCCGTGCTCGGGAACAAAACTGTCTTTCCGTAACTCTTTGCTCACGATAAAAAACAGCAACCAAAGATAGGTTGAATGTATAACTTCTCCGACGGTAAAATAGTCACCTTTGTTGACTGTTTTGTATAAGGTTTTACTGTCATACGGGCCATGGGCTTCGTCCATAAGAACTTTTGGCACTTTTGCTTTAAATTCTTCTGCTCCTGCTTCACTATAGGCAAATACTAACGAATGCTCATCTACAAATTTAATACGCTTTTTATCTGTTTTGCGATTAGTAAGCACATCTAAACGCGATGTTGGTTTTCTACCCCTTCCTTTAAGCAAATTGAGGGCTGCTTTTCGCTTTGTTTCTTTTGAATATTCCCCCTTCACTAGTGCCTCTTTTACCATTGTCTTTTGGAGATCCTCTGAAAGAACAGGTTCGGGAGTTTCTTCTTCGGTTTTCTGAAGATCTATGTCTAGATGAGCTTTTAAAGCACCATGTTCTGTTGATTTAATTTTCTCTAGTAATACCGCTGTATTGGTATGGAGATCCTCAACTAAGGAATTGCTGAGTGTGCCAATAAACACATCTCCTCGTTTTGAAAGAACCGCTTCCAATATTCCCGCAATAGGTAATACAACGGTACTTTTGCCTTCTCCTGTTCCCATATGCAAGTGTTTTCCCTCGCGAAGCGTAAGAACTGCCTGGATTTGCCGCTCCTCCTTTGTAGCGTCGTGTAGTATCCCCGCTTCTCTATGTTGTGTACGAACAACAGAAAATAAATATGCGGCTAGAACCCGCTCGACTGTTTTTAAAAAATAGTGTTCTCGTTTTTCGTATTCCAGTCTATTTGGATATTTTGGTTTTATATATTGAGCATAGTGGGAAACTATTTCGTTATACGGAGGAAGTTCTTTATTATTATTTTCCCAAGTCTTATATTTGGTTAGTAGGTCTACCAATATAACTTCTCCCATTTGCCTATCATTTTCAAAGCGAGATATTAATATTTGCAAAGTTTGTCTGTCGTTCTGGGATTTTAATACCTCTCGCTCAAAGGGATCGTTGAAATCATTTTCTAGGCGCTTGAGCAAAACCAAACGCTGTTGTTTATCGAGAAGATCTGATTGTGCCTTCAGAGAAGAATCTACTGCTGGCGAATCAACTTGTTCTTGAGACATACCAAGTATTTTAACATTGAATTTGGTGAAACCCCACCTTAATCCTACCCTCATAGGGGAGGCAAGAAGTGAGATGATGGGTTTGGAGGCGGGGCACGGAAAGAGAAAAAGGAGGGAACTGGATTCCCGCCTTCGCGGGAATGACAAGAGACTCGGGAATGACAAGCGTATTTTCATTGAGGGATCGCACCCTCCGCTACTGCGGAGTGGAGCGACCCTAGGGATTTAAATAGAGAAGGTAATTGAGATTACTTCGATATATTAACGGTTAGTTGATACCCCATTACTGAAGATATTTTTTCTAAAAATCCAATGGTAGGATTAATATTTCCTGCCTCAAAACGTGCTATTGCGGATTGCTTTGTTCCCATTTTAATGGCAAGTTGTTTTTGGGTAATACCATGTTCAATGCGAGCCGCAATTAGTTTTGATATCGCCTCATAGCGAGGCGCTAAACGTACATATTCTTTTTTTACAACACTATTTTGAAGCAATTCTTTTTTTAGAGTATTCCAAGTTTTCATAATAGAAGGAATATAACATATGCGTTATATTATGTCAATGACAAATATCGTCGTTCTGCAGTCTCTATTTCAACTTGTGGGGTTTTTTGCTTCTGTTTCTTGAATCCGTGTAAAAGATAAATTTTGTTCCCCTTAAATGCATATAAAATTCGTAATTCCTCCTTGCCGCGTATTCTCAATTCATACAAACTCTTACTTAAGCGTTTTGAATGGGGCATAGAGAGTAAGAAACCATATTTTTCGAGTAGGTCAACATGGTGTACAATCTTTGAGATAGCTTGGGGTTGCTGCTTTTTTATGAAATCTGCTACTGGTCGTTCTCCGCGAGGAGTTTCAAACTCTATAACGTCCCAAGACATACTAGGTATTTTAACATTGAATTCGGTAAAACCCCACCTTAATCCTCCGAATCGGAGGATAAATCCTCCCCTCGTAGGGGAGGCAAGAAGAAGGAGAGGAAA
>CAYHPU010000144.1:0-2204 GCA_964358525.1 uncultured Gammaproteobacteria bacterium | reverse complement strand
CAGTCGCGGCGGCCGTCGGCTTTTGCTCTGGCGTTGGCGGTACCGGAGTAGCAGTTGGTAATTCGAGTAGGGAAAATAGTACTGTCGTCGCGCTCACAGCAGCGTCTTTATTTCCCCAGAGCACTCCACCAACTGCCGAAGTAGATGCATCGAGCATTTTTGGGGGAGGGGTAGGCGCACTGGTAGCTGGCTTAATTGATCGTGCATCCACCAAGTAATAAAATGTGTTTGCTTTTTCATCTGAAATACCCAAAAGTCCGCGTCCGCTCTGTACGTTTGCAACAAGTTTACGACCTGTATCCACGAGTTTTCCGTCTTTAAATTCAACGATTTTAAATGTCCTTGATGTTTCGCTTAAATTTTTAGGAACTCCCGATGTTTCAAGAAAAAGGCCGAATGCTCTCGTAGTATTTGACGCTTTATCGTGCTGATACATGACCGGAAGTGCATATGTATCTTTCGCATCTACAGTGAGCGTGGTTAAGCCCAAGGAATATTCCGTACTATTGTCAGGGCCTTTTTCAGCAAAAGGAATGGCAGAAACAATCGTTTTTCCATCATTCTCTACGAGAGGTGCAACCTGATCTCCAAGCACGATTCTTCCGGATATTAGCTTCATACCCTGCCATCCGTCTGTGGCACGATTCACAGATTCTATGGTCAATCCGGTCTGCACCGCTGATGGAGCAGTTTCTTTTGAAGCTTGGATAACCGGAGCAATACCCCCACAAGCTGCAAGAACTGATCCAGCTGCTGTAAGCCCAAGAGTTAATCGAGTAACTGCAACGGAACGAGATCTGTAAAGTTTTTTTACACTCGGCTTATCTTTTAGTTTTGGAGTTTGCATCGCGGCGCTAATACCTAAATATTTCCTATCTATTACAAGTAATCCCAATTCCAAACCTAACCCTCCTGAAAACACTCCTGCGGATTGATTGAATGCTTTTTTTACCCCAGGATCATTCAGGACTTCTCGTATTACAGCGAGCCAATCTATTTCTTCTGGAGTTAAGCTATTTGTTTGTGCCCTTTTGGTCAATTCATCCAACTCATTTCTAAAGTTTTCTTGTTCACTTTTATCACTTCCAAGCTTCATAAGGGCATTCACCCTGTCGTGTGCATCGTTCGCGTCTACTCCTCCCGCTTTAAGTGCAGTCTCAAGCGCAACTGTGGATGCGTGTAGGTCATTTTCAGAAGATGCAGAAAAAATAGTGGACTTATTTGGAATACCTGTCTCAAGGGGAAGACCAACGTCGGATACAGTAACTGAACCATGAGGATGTTCAATGCCTGCATTAATATTTCCAAGGTGTGCAACGTTACTAGTTTGCGCTTCTCTTTCAAGATTTACCGTCATATCGCAAAGGAGTGTATCATACTATAAGTCTTTAGTAAAGCGCTTCTTGACTTTTTGTACATTCTCCACTTTGTAGGATATCACACATGTAACATTTACGATAGCCTGAGTGAATCCAATACAAAAACTGCCGTATTCTGTTAAAAAAGAGTCTAAGATAGTACAATACACCGATACGATCCTGGCAAGTCTAAAAGAAGCTATTTGTTCACTATAGGTTACATACTAGATACATATATTTTATATGATGGAAATTCTCACAAATACAGGGAGCGATCACGTCGAAACTGTCACCACAGACAGATTCATGCAGGATCTGGGAATCCTCGCAGAACAACCACAGGCACTCGAACAATTTGCGACCAAGATACAGGAACAAAAAACAGCGATACTTAAAAAGTTCGGAATTCTTTCATGGGAGCAGGAAATTACATCTGATGGGGGAGATATCCAATGGGCTCAACCAGAAAAAATTGAGGGTGTCATGTCAACGCTCTCGGAAGATGCAAAGAATACTGCCCGGACATTTCAAAACGCCCCATCAGAAGCACTAGCTATCCACGAATTTGCGTTAGTCTCTGCGCTTTCGGAGCTTACTATCCTTGGCCCTACTGGCATTTCCAGTAGCATGAAACTTCATAGAACAGATCCATCAGTTTCCATTGGTGTTCAACAAGAACAGATACAATCGGCTGTAAGTATCGCGACCATGCACTCAAACGAAGTCGCAAGCGGCCAGGGAAAAAGTTTTCTCAATATCCCAATTGCTGCAGTAACAAGCAAACTCCTCACAGGTAATCAGATTCACATCATGGTAAAAGATACACCGTCAAGAAACCGAGACAGT
>CAYHPU010000143.1:0-2210 GCA_964358525.1 uncultured Gammaproteobacteria bacterium | reverse complement strand
CGGAGTAGGGCCCATCAAATCCAAGCGCACGAAACCGGCGGATGAGATTTCGCAGCGAGACACTCTTAGGCATATACAAACGCCCGACGCCGGTCACTGTCCAAGCGAAATCCGGCGATGCGCTCACCTTTGCGAATCTTGAGTACCAACCAATCCTCCAAAACTTCCTTCAACTCCGCGCGGCACTCCTCAAGCGTTTTTCCGTTCGCCCATACGCCCCGCAAGCCCTTTATCTCCCCGAAATACGTCTTATCACGCAGAATCTTGTAGGTGGCGTTTTTGAGTTTTGACTCAATAAACGAGGAAATCATTCCTGCATGATAGCACAAAAACTGCAGACCGAGCAAGCAAAAACATCCGCGCTGTCCGCCTCGGGCGGACGATAGCGGAAGTGCCTATGCCGATAAAGTGAATGGAGTGAATCTTACCAAAATCAGTTTTCCCCATTTTTATTTAACCAAAGAAAATACGCCGTCCATACGTTTTCAAGCTCATTCAGTAGCTCTAGCAAATTGGAACTACATATCTCATCTCTCGTTACATTGCCTTTCATGTCGGAATCAAGGTGAGCAGTCCATGTATTCCTATCGTTTAGAATCTTTCTAACTACTTCCTCTTTACTGATACGCACTATGCGAGATTTAACCTCTAAATCTTGAAACCACTCTACAGTTTTAAAAGAAATTGCTCGGCTGTCAGGGTCAAACATTCTACCCATTGTAACAACCAGGTGAGTTTTCAGTGCACTGGCACATAAGCCAAGGTCGCGTCCTTTCAAACCTGAAGGCGGGTCAAAATCCCTTTCACTTATGCGACGATAAATTTCTTTGTTGAGACGCTGCAAGAGTTCGAGCGTTTTCTTTGCTTCTGAAACAAGGTACTGCAAAGCCTGACAAGGATTCCGTTCCTTTTCTTTGGCTAACATATACTTGCTATCTTGGTTTTCTGTACTCTCAACTAGCTCACCTTGTTGCGATTTACCTCTCTGCTTCTTTTGATAATACCTATAAGTGAGAATACCGAGAATTATAGCGAGAATAGCACCTACATCTGCAAAATCTTGTTTGAAAGAGTAATTTGCAGAATTCACAGAAGAAGGCGAGGGGAAAAGTAACATAACAATCCAGTTGAATATGAGAAATACGAGGAGGCCAGCAAAAAGTCCTTTGAAACTAAAAGGTGAATTGTAGATCTTCATAATGGTTATTTCCTCCCGATTATAATGTACACAATAATCTTACGAATGAGCAAAAGTAAAATCACAGGCACCACACCAAACACAAAAGTGAGAAGTATCCTTTGAGAGAAAGTTGTGTTACCTATATCAGCCAGTAAAGTCAGGCCACCTACTCCAATCATCCAGACGAACCCGACTAGAATAAGTACATTAAAAATTCTATGCAAAACATCCATACTGAACAGTATACTACAAATTCAATAAACCCGCACCCATCTGAACAAACTGCTCTCCACTATTACACCCAAGGCGGACTATCAGAATAGCATTCTCGCTCGTGAGCTCTATTTATACATCTCGCTGTGCGTACCTATAGCGAACAAATAAAAACCGCCCGATACCCGTTTATAGATGATGCGGATGTCGCTGGTGACATTGATGCTCCTGTACTCGGCGTATTTGCCAGAGAGCTTGTGATTGTTAAGCGAAGAGTCAAACTCACTCACTTGTAAGACCCCCGTGCGCACATCTACTTCATCCTTCACCCTCGGAGGTAGACGCTTCCATTGTTTGCGAAAATGCACGGAGTGATACAGCATGATTTAGGATTCCAAACTCTTTCGCAAATCTGCCACAGTCGCAAACGGTCCCGCTACCTTTCCCGCCTTCCACTCGCGTTCCGCTTCAGTAATAATTCGCTCCAAATACTTGGTCGGCTTGTACGGCACGGAAAAAGTTACCTCCTTATCCCGCGCAAGTTGTCGCAAAAAAGCGTTCACAATAGTGCCGAGCGGCAGACCGAGTTCTCCTGCAGCGCGTTGTGCGCCGAGCTTCACTTCCTTATCGGTTTTGATACTCAAAAGTGTCTTCATATACCGAAGTATATACTATGGTATAGACCCGTCAAGGTGCTGTTACAGCTTCTTGACTAGCTCTACGAACTGACTGCCTCGGTCGTATTCGTTCTTGAACCATTTGCCGAATGAGGCAAGACGAAGCCGCTTCCAATTAGGAAGATACGGATTTGGAGGAG
>CAYHPU010000142.1:0-2233 GCA_964358525.1 uncultured Gammaproteobacteria bacterium | reverse complement strand
GACTCGTTATATTCAAGCACGACAAATGGCCCGAAACGCCCCGGAGCTAGTAAAAATAGCAGTATCCCGCTTAGAAAAAAAACAATAATAAAAAAGTGATAATAGAGTGATTTCATCTTCATTTGAAAAAGTAATATCATATTGTTATTGGATGCGGCCATAGGTATTACCAATTTCCACTTTCAATAGTATTAGCCACCGCTCCTTCTGCAAAAAAACCCATCCGCTGTTCTTGGGGATCGTTTTTGTACGAACTGAAAATAAAATTAAATTCGCACATCTTGTTTTGTAGTGAAGCAGAGTTCTGTTCGAGATTAACAAAAAAAACCCAGTCATCTTTCTCGTTATTTTTCAGAGGAGAAGTCCCATCAAAAGAGAGTAGTGGTCCATTATAAATAGGTTGTTTATTTCGTGTCGATTCCAAAATAAGCGTATTACAAAATGTTGTATCTCCGCCAATTTTCTGAACACGTGCCGTATATTTTAAATTCATTTTCCCGTCGTTTCTAATTCGAATAGCTTTAACCTCAAATCCCCCTGGCTGTATCCCCGAAACAGAAAATAATGTCGAAATACGCGAATTTCGTGCGGTATGTAACTCAGAAAACGAAAGTGTGGTTGCTACAAGTATGTTATTTACCACTCTTCGCTCAGCAAAAACATCGGCACTTGTTATATTTGTACGCACCAACCAATTGGCAATCAAAAGTAAAATAACGAAAATAATTTTTGCCCGTGAACTAAGCATTGTTGCATACGTTTACAAATTTTTTTTGTTAAATAACTTAAATCCCTCATCAAACAGCAACGTAAGGGTAGGTATTAGAATAAGCAAAATAAGTCCAGGAACAGACTTCGCAAACGCCACCATAAATCCCAATTTCGGTACAACAAAAATAACTTTTCCTAATATATTTTCCTGTCCAATAAATTCATCATCCTCAGCTTCGTTTGCATCTCCTTTGGTAAGAAATAGCTCTTTCCTGTTTTCTACTTTTTTCTCAATTATCCGGTGCGTTACTATTCTTTGGTCAGAAGTTCTAAAGGTTACCACGTCATTCTTAATATACTGCGGAGATCGAAAAATTAATATAATGTCGCCCGTATGTATCGACGGCTCCATAGAACCGGACTGAATAAGAAACGATTTATATTCTCCAAACAAATTCGTATTAGATCCTATGGTTAATACCAATAGCACAACAAAAAACAGAAGAATTAACCACGACATTGTTTCAAATATAAATTTAATTACTTTCATGATTTATTTATAAAACTCGGGTGGGAGAATAAAGTACTTCTCCCACCCGTTACTACTAACTCAAAATTCTTAGTTTGCTGGGGTCGGTCCATTAATTAGTTGTGTTAAGCGAAACACCGTGTCAAATTTCACCGAATCGCTCTGTATTTCATTACCGTACGCTGTTTCAGGTGTATTCCAGTGAATAGTTACCGTTTTCTGTCCACCCGCTGCTATGGTAATAATAGGGGTAAGAGCATTCCAATCTGTCCCAATTTTGGCTTGTTGATCGGTCGCCAGTGTCGAAGACACTTTATCAACGCCGTCTAGCGCAACTACTGCCGTAACTACGCCACCCATTTCACCATTGGTGTCCGCGTCACAGCCTGTTTCAGTTTCTTTTTCTTGGTCATTACAAGCATTTTCCTCGTTCACTACGTTATTAAGCTTAACGAGTAATCGACCAGGTAAAGAACCCGTGTTTACAATGGTCCAGGTCTTGGTACCTGAAATGTTTCCATTTTCTCCGATATTATCAATAACAAACGCTTCATTTGCCGTGTTGTTATTGCCGGTTACGCTTAGGTCGAGCGTACCAACGGTAAACTTACTCTGTTGCACAGTTCTTCGCGCGGTAAAAAACGCGTAAGAGCCAGCGCCCGCTACTCCCAATACTCCAAGAATCACCAAAACACTCAACCATACTCGTGGTGTTTTTTTCATGAAAGAAAGTGAACTAATAATAATAAGGAGAAAACAGTATATGTATATTTTGCGTATTCTGTCAAGAGTCAAATATGTACTAGGTACATACAAGTATGTATAGATTGTATGTATGTCCTTATTGCGTCAGTTTCTTAAGCTCCTTAAGTCATTTAAGTACCTTGGTGTTTGTATGCTAAAATAATACCTACGAAGTTAATGCCCGGTCGTCTAATGGCCCGTCTCGACGAGGCAATAAGTATCGAGCCGAGGCGGCCCGTCTCGACGAGG
>CAYHPU010000141.1:0-2285 GCA_964358525.1 uncultured Gammaproteobacteria bacterium | reverse complement strand
TGAATAAATTAAAGACGGGGAAGGGCAATTTAATTAAAAGTCTCGATGATATTAAGAAGCTTGGTGCTAAGACATCAAAGGAATTGCCACCTGGGGTAGTACAGGAAGCTGACGAGGTGGATGATACTTCAAAATAAATTTATGCCCGAAGAAGCAAAAAACTCTATAATTCAAAGTCGGTTCAAAAGCCTTTTTGAATTTCTAAAAGCGTACAATGATTTGCGTACGCCTGTTATTTCTGATATTTCTCAGCAGGTTGCTACACTTTGGCTGGACTCCCTTCCTAAACACCCAAGTGTGAAGCTTAATGAATATGTCGTCAATACTAAAGAGGAGTTTGAAGAGGATGGTCGTCAAGAGAATGATGTTGTTCTTGAAGTTACCAGACCCATCATGACACCTTGCCCTAAGCCACCGGAGATTTTATCCGATTGGCTTATACCAGGATGGACCAAAATTTATAATAAGGCAGAAGTTCGCAAGAGCAGAAATATTACAAAAAAAGATGAAACAGAGAGTGAAGAATTTAATGATGTTAACGAACGTAAAACTGCATTTGAAGCGTGGACTAAGAAAAGAAATACATGGGCTGATAACGAAAAGTTTACATGGGAAGCTGTAAAGTTTTTCGAGAGAATTTATGAATTATATGGACAGATGGAGCGTGAAGGAGAACGTGTTGAGCTTTTACTAGGAGAAGGTATTCTTGAATGTTCTGATGAGTCGGCTGGAAATTTTAGACATCCAGTTCTTTTGCAACGATTGGAATTAGAATTCCGTCCCGAAAAAAAACAGCCACAATTTATTCTCCGAAGAAGAGAACAAGCACCTGAGCTTTGCTTAGAATTTTTACGTGTACTTCCACATTTAGATACGCAACAGCTTGTACAATGCACAGACGAATTAAAGAAAATGGAATTTGATCCTCTTGGACAGGATGACACGACTGGTTTTCTGCGTCGTCTTATTCAAGGACTCTTCCCTAATGGAGGTCAGTACATAGAAAATGCGGGACAAAAATCTCCGGAGAATGTAACCATTGAACGAAACCCTGTTATCTTCATGCGTCAGCGACGTGCAGGACTTGGACATGCCATTGATCTTATACTTCAGGATATTACAAATCGCATAAAGGAAGGCGAGCCTTTTTCAGTAGCAATGATGCAGATTCTTGGAATAAATCACGAAAACACCATTATTTCCGAAGAAGAAATGGAAGTATCAAAGTTTGGAAATGAAGATATTGAAATACTTTTAAGTAAACCTGCAAACCAAGAGCAACTACAAATCGCAAAGCAATTAGAGCATCGTGGTACTGTTCTTGTACAAGGTCCTCCGGGTACCGGCAAGACACATACGATTGCAAATCTTATTGGGCACTTGCTTTCTCAAGGTAAGCGTGTGCTTGTTACTGCACAGACACCTAAAGCTTTGCGAGTTTTGCGTGAACAAATTGTTCCCGAGATACAGTCCTTATGTGTCAGTGTCTTGCATAAGGAAAAACAGAATATTGAAGAGTTAAAGAGGTCAGTGCAAGATATAAATGTAAAACTTTCGCAGAATGAGGGTCGTTTAGAGAAATTGACAGCTCAAACACAAGAAGAAAGAAATAAGATTTTAGATGAGCTTCGACAGCTTCGACAAAAACTTTTTGATGCACGTGAGGATGAAATTAGAGAGGTTGTTTTTGGAGGTAAGGGAGTTAGACCGATAGAAGCTGCAAAAAAGGTAAAAGAACGTATGGCGACTGATGACTGGATTCCGGGACCGGTTACTCTAGGCGCTGGTTTACCACTTACATATTCTGAAGTATCTGTTCTTTACCAGACGAACGCTATATCTGTTTCTGATGAGAAGGAACTTAATACACAACGCCCAGACTTAAACACTCTTCCATCAATTGCTGATTTTACAAACCTTGTTAATAATTTAAACGAAGCAAGAACACAAGACGTCACTTTTGGAGAAGAGTACTGGAATGAAAATGCTGAATCTGTAGAACCGGCTGAATTGGAAAATCTTATTGCTTCGGGAACAAAGACAATTCAATTTTTCAAGAACAGCACCTCGTGGCAAATGGAAGCGGTACAAGCTGGCCGTGACGGAGAAGTTTCAAAAACGTCATGGATTTCCTTGATGGAATTTATTGATCAGTCATGGAAAGAGATACAAGAATCTAACATCTTAATAATGGAGCATGGTCCTACTGTTGCTGACCCACGCCCAGTACATATAACGTTGCCAATTATTAACGAAATAGTTGCTTTCATAGAAAAAGGGAATTC
>CAYHPU010000140.1:0-2313 GCA_964358525.1 uncultured Gammaproteobacteria bacterium | reverse complement strand
GAGTTTTGGTATACTACAAAGTAGTTAAAAAACGAGACCAAAATTGAACGGTCTCAAGAACGTTGATTTTGCTAAGGCAAAATCTTATGTTCAACGCTGCTGGGACGTTGAAATTCACAAAGTGAATTTCTTACGTCACCGCCCATATGTTTTACTACACCTATATTCTCAGAAAAACAATCAAAGCATTGATAAAGAAATATTTGACAGAAAGTCTATGAAAAACATAGATTGGTATAATGAATTTCATGGATAAAAGATTTAAGTCGTTCAATATAGCTCAAGTTCCTTTTGAGGAAATTCATAATACCCCCGGTTCACGACAAACACTTGCAACAAAAGAAGACCTGATAACAAATAATATTGACGCGCTTACCAAAGGAACGCTTAAACCAGGTGAAAAATGGGATTGGCATAAACATGAAATATATGATGAGATAGGTATTGTATTGAAGGGAACAGGGAAGTTTTTTTGGCAAGAAGAAATAGTCGAATATAAACCAGAAGATGTGATAATTATTCCCGCCAATTCATTACATAAATTCGAAGCAGATGGTGAAATTCCTAGTGAATTTTACTTTATCAGAATCAAAGTCTGACATTCACTATAAGGATTAAATTGTTCCAGACTCGAGCGCTTCAAAGCCTAGGTTATTTGTATTTTTTTTTGGACTGTAAGTAATTCACATTTTGTATAATTGTCCTTAATGAACACACTAAAACTCACTGTAAGGGTAGGGGTCGGTGTTATTATTCTGAACAAAAACAAAGTACTCCTCGGCAAGCGAATAAGCAGCCACAACAAAAACACATGGCAATCTACCGGAGGACATTTAGAATTTGGGGAAAGTTTTGAAGCTTGTGCGAAAAGAGAAATAATGGAAGAAGTGGGAATACAGGTGAAAAATGTAAAATTAATAACTGCAACCAATGATATTTTTCCTAAAGAAAATAAACATTACGTAACTGTATTTATGGGTTGTGAATATAAAAGCGGTATTCCAAAACCACTTGAGCCAACAAAATGCAGTGAGTGGAGATGGTTTGAAAGGAACAAGCTCCCTAAAAATTTATTTCTTCCCTATGACAAAATATTGGCGCTCATTCGGACATCGTAATGACAGTTTAATCAAATATGGATAACTCAAATTACTGGAAAGACCAATGGTATAAGCATCCACACAGTAAGCCAAACTTGTTTGCGCTCCAAGCCTATAAATTAATAGAGCCTCGCTATTTTAAAACACTTCTTGATTTGGGTTGTGGAGACGGAGAAGACTCGATTTTCTTTTCAAATAAAGGACTAGGGGTTACGGCAGTAGATTTTTCTGAAAGTGGAATTGATCTTCTTCAAAAGAAAAGCAAAAAAATAAAATGTCTTTTGTCTGATATTCGGAAAATAAATCTTCCTGAAAGTTCTTTTGATATTGTTTATTCCCACCTGGGGTTACACTACTTCACAAACAAAGAAACTGACAAAATTTTTGAGAAGATTTATAAAATCTTATCGCCCGGGGGGTTATTGTTTATTAAATGTAAATCTGTAAGTGACCCATTGTTTGGAAAAGGAAGAAAAATTGAGGAGGATATGTTTGATTCTGACCACGTCCGCCATTTCTTCAGCAGAGAATACATGAAAGAAAAACTGCAGAAGTTTAAAATTATTAAAATAAGGAAAACGTCGTCAATATACGGAACTATTAGATCAAATTTTATAGATGCGGTGGCGAGTAAATAAGGGCTTAAAACCCCACCTGCACCTCCCCTATTAGGGGAGGCAAGGGAGGGGTTTTTATAACAGCATGAAACTACAAGAAAAATACTTTACACACAACTCTGAGAAATTACAGTACTATCAAGTCGGACAAGGACCGACCGTAGTATTTTTGCACGGTGGTGGAGTAACTGCGCTTACCTATATTAAAATAATCGAACTCTTGTCCGCAAAATATTTAGTTATTGCACCAAACCTGCCCGGGTTTGGAGAGTCAACGCTTCCAAAAAATACAGACACATATTCAAATATTTTAGTGCGGTTTGTTAATACTCTTGAGATGGACAGTATTACTCTCGTTGGTCACTCGCTCGGCGGGCTTATGGCGCTTGAGATAGCGCCTCGTTGTCCAAAGGTAGGTCGATTAATTTTGATAGACCCGGCCGGAATACCTGTTGTTTCTTCAAAAATAGTATTTCTTTACAAACTCTTCCTAGAGAAAACCGTCCGCTCTGTTTTGCTATTTCAAAATATATTTGTCTTAATGCTCATGAAAAAAGAACTATTTCGTAATATTTTTACACGGTTTTTTGAATATC
>CAYHPU010000139.1:0-2337 GCA_964358525.1 uncultured Gammaproteobacteria bacterium | reverse complement strand
TGTACTAATAGCCGTAAAGCAAGACGGCTTTTAGTACGCCTATTTCATGTTAGGCTTACAGAAAAGAAAGATGTGTGGGTATGTCGAAAAAAAGAGACGAAGAAAGCAAAGACTTGAAAGAATCTAAACGGGTTCTGGTTGTAGGAGACTGGCTTGTAGACGAATGTTGGGTTACCGGTATTCACAGGTCACTCACAGGAAGTCGTACCGGACGGTTGCATTCCCGCGCTCTACATCCCCTTAACGGTACCACCCAGTCGTTTTGTGGGGCGGGTCAAACAGCAGCTATCCTTCACAAGGCAGTTTATAAGAATAAAAAGTTTTGTGAGGTTGTTGGTGTCGGAATCTGGCATAAAGATGATACAGATACATTGGCGGAAATGCTTAACCCAGAGAAAGCTGAAGGACAAACACTGCACAAGATAGTCCGCAAGCCGGCACTACGAGGAACTGAAAGACTTTTCAATCTGGAGGATATACTTAAAAGAAACCATGGAACTACAAGGGTCATACGGATTTATCAACATACTGGAGCTAAAATAGATCTGATTCAAAGACTCGATTGGGAACTTCGTGTTTCCCCTGCTGGCTGGATTGATGAAAATAACAAGCAGTTTCTGGAGAACAGCGCTTTAAACAAGTTTCTGGAAGAAACCAGCTTTGATGCCGTTGTAATTAAAGATTTGTATAAGGGCGTGATTTCTAAAGAGATGGTCAAATGGCTGGCAAGTAAGGAAAGTCTCCAAGATATTCCATGGTTTGTTTCTTCGAAAGAATGGGAACCTGACTGGCTTGACGATCTTCCAAAAGAAAAACTGGAACTGTTAGTCATTCCTCAGGTGGCTGCAGGAAATGCGGTCTATGATGGCATCTTGAAGAATTGGATCACTAAATCCAGCGATACATCCAATGCATCCAAGGAAGCCTTTGATGAAATAGACAAACTTGCTAACAAATTTAACGACAAACCTTTCATTGTTGTGCTGCCTGAGGGTTTATCTATATTTGCCCGAGACCGTAGAAAAGATAAACGAGAAGGATGGCTACAAACAGCCACCGAACCTCGTCCTTCTCTTGCCGTAGAAATGCCTATGGCGAGTGTCTTCTACCCAGCACTTGTTGCCAATCTTTTAAACGACAAAGATATAGCTTTAAAGGAACTCTTGCAGAAAGCCCTTGACTTCACTCAAAAATGGATGCGGTTCGAAGTCAAACGAGTAACTGAGCCTGACAGTTGGAACCCGAAAGAAAAACCTGCTATAGATCTCGATTTCAAGAAAGAACTGAATAAGATTGAAGAAGTTGGAGATTGGAAACCTTTCAGTTGGGAAGTGGCTAAAAATGAATGGGGCCAATCGCTTTCTAATCAAGGAATAATCGAAAAGGAAAACAAAAAATATTTGGAACTATGGCGGGCAACGACTGATGTGGACGGCTATGTTTGTTGTGTAAGTTCAAAACTCGGCCGTCTCCAGCAACTTGCGCAAGAAATTAAGAATTTTAAGTCTAAAGAAAACCGTCATTCAATAAGTTATATGTTGATTGATTCACCGGGTTCCGGAAAGACTTTTTTAGTACGTTGCCTAGCAAGATCGCTCGGTCTGCAATACCTGCCATTCAATATCACCCAGATGCTTTCAAAAAAAGACATCCTTGATTGTTTTGACACAATAGTTACCACACAGGCTCTGAATAAGGGGGGAACGGTTTTAGTGTTTTTTGATGAAATCAATGCTGCACTGGAAACGCAACAGGTGTATGATACCTTTCTGGCTCCGCTTGAGGAAGAGGTATATGTCCGGGCAGGTAAGGCCTTTCACATAGACCCATGCGTTTGGATATTTGCAGGAACTGAGCGTCCAGTTAAAGAAGGTGATGAAAAACGTAATTCTTCTACAAAGGCAAGCGATTTTGAATCACGACTTACTCTGCCGCCATTCGACCTGAAAATAAATATGAAGAATACTGTCGAACAGAATGAAGCCCGTGTTGAGAAAGTATATCTTGGGGTTTCTTTGCTTCGTAAGGAGTTCCCGGATGTGCGCAGAGTATCTGAGAGGGTATTAGAGTTGTTTCATTTTTTTAATCCAGATTTGCAAGTACGCGAGATAGAACATTTCGTGAAGGCATTTACTAACATTCAGTACGGTGATGTTTTGGTAAACAATGTTCCAGTAAAGTGGCTTGAAAAACAAGATTGGATCAAGCATGTTGATTTGGGAAATTGGAAAAGACAAAGCCATAATGAGGGAGACAAAGTTGAAATCATCGGCTAACACCAGAGAATTGTGGTTAAACTTTAAAAAAGAAGACATTTTTCAGCGCAGCCTAACAACT
>CAYHPU010000138.1:0-2365 GCA_964358525.1 uncultured Gammaproteobacteria bacterium | reverse complement strand
TACTTATAATAATCCTTTTTATTAATATCTTTCTCTAAAAAAGCGAACCACCGATTGCAGGGCAATCAGTGGCGAAAGGGGAATCTTCACCCCTCTTTTCTCATCCATTGTTTTACAGCAGAAACAGTTCCGTGAATGTTCATTGGAATAAGAGAGATTGGCCCAGCCAGAATTAAAAGCCAAAATAAAAGGATTGATGGAACATCCGGGATCAAAACCCTACGTAATTCTCTTAATTCTAGTTCGATCAGGTCCTTTATGTGCCCAATCTCTAGCTCTACCTCAAGGCACTTTTCAATATTGTTCTTCTGTTTGTATACGAAAGAAACCTCCTCGAGACGCGAAAGGTGCCGTCTTTCGCTCCAGATAAGCCTAATCGCAACTCTAAAATACAGAGCACTTACAAATCCAGAAGTAAGCCAAATGAGCAGGCCCAGTGTTCGCAGAATATTATTCCTCCTTGTTTTTATACTCTTCTAAGCTAACTCTAGCCCAAAATCCCAATAATTTCAAAAAAATAATAACGACTATCTTCAATCCTCCCAGATTGGCTCCTCCTTGACCCGACAAACTCAAAATCATATAATATGAATATATGAAAATACAATCTCTTGTAAAAATAGGAACGAGTCGGCAGGTCGTGATTCCAAAACGAATCCACAATCAGTTGAATCTTTCAGCCGGGGACTATTTGGAAGTTGCAATTGAAGGTTCTCGTGTCATATTCACTCCCAAAACAATAGCGGACAGATATGTCGATGCTAGAATCGAGGATGGATTGAACGATGTTGCAAACGGAATGGTTTCAGAATCATTCTCTTCTGCAGGTGAACTGCTTGCTTCGTTGCACGACGAAGTCAAGAAATCAAAAAAACGAAATGCGAGCGACGTACACTAAGCGTTTTCTCGTAAGCTATAAAAAAGCGCCTGCCAAAATACGCCTCGCTACAGATAGAAAACTCGTGTTACTTATCAGAAACCTACGCCATCCATCGCTGTGCGCAAAAAAATACGATGAGCGGAGAGGTGTTTGGCAAGCAAGGGTTAATAATGACTGGCGTCTTTATTTTGTGATCGACAATGACGTCCATCAGATGATCGACGTCATGTCTCACCCGAAATAAATGCAGAAGTTCACATACTAATACCAAGGCACATCATGGGACATTTATATAAAGAGATAAAAAAGGGGTCTAAATATGGCGATGGATGGGCGTTTGCGGTCATAAACAACAGGCCTTGCGAGATATTTTTCAAGCCCGTTCATGGCATCTACGGTCATGCATACGTGAAGCTCGAGGAGTATTCAAAACGAGAACAAAAAATGATCGATGCGGATATTAAAAAATATCGTTTTACCTATCGAAATAGGTACTATTACGATCAGAAACGGCTCACTAAACAAAAAGCTCCAACCGAAGAGATGGTTTTCCCGAAAAGCGAAAGAGGAAAGCCTATGTCACTAGAAAGTTTCCTTAAAAGCCTTAAAACGTATGCGAAAAAGAAAAAAAGTAAAAAAACATAGCTGTGCACTCTGCAAACCCCACAAGATGGGTTGTGCTTGCAGGTGGAATAATAGAGATCTCGCGCTTTTAAAACAGTTCGAAAAAGAGAAACAAGAGCGTTTCTGGGAACCAGCGTGAATAGGCGATGTTCTAGGCGCAAAAAAGTTGGTTATTCGGAAATTCGAACCGTTGTTCTAATGCTAGGCTTCGAACACCATAATTTAATTTAAGATCGCACTTATGAGGAGATGTTCGAAATCATTGGAGGTGATGGTCGAATGAGGATCAGGGGAATAATTATCCGTAGAGTTGAGGGTGGGTGCCGATGTCTGTAAAAATAGTTGCGTCGCCACTGTTCTTGAAAAGTGCTCTGTAGTCACCCGTAACATTGATGCTCCGTTTGTCTGAGAATTTCCCATGAAGGGCATGATTGTTCAAGATTGGATGATTAGATTCTTTTGTAAACAAGGCAAGTCGTTCATAGAAAGCCGCTTCTATTTTTGGACTAACCCGCGAAAGCGATTTTATAAATGCACGGGAGAGGACTGTTGTCATTTTGCTTTCCGTTCTTTCGCGAGCTCTCTCTTGAGATAGGCAATGGCTTCGTCTGCGGTATTAAACATGGGAGAGAGATTCTTTCCCTTTTTAATGTCCTCGTCTATTTTCGCCCATCGTTTCGCAGTTCTAGCATTTGGTATCTCCGGCCTCTGTATTACCCCGATATCTATCTTTTCTTCCGCATATTCCTTGGCGGCGAACTTGAAGACATCACTTACAGAAATTCCCTCCCGTTTTGCACGCAAAACAACCTTCTTCTTTATGTCTGAATCAATATTGAAAAGTATTTGTGTAATCATATA
>CAYHPU010000137.1:0-2377 GCA_964358525.1 uncultured Gammaproteobacteria bacterium | reverse complement strand
TTAAAACAATCCAAACACATATTTTCACCTCCACAATTTGTCACTTAACTCCAATATTTTCAACGGTAGATTTCCTTGCGATGCCCGACAGCTAAAACAATAATAACCTCGTCTTCTACATCAAATGTAATTCGGTAGTCCCCTACTCGAAAACGATACTGGCCAAGTTCAAATTCTTTTAATCTTTCTGCAAAACGAATTGGCATACCAGCCTCGCACCAAAAATCAAGCTTTTCTACAATTCTTAATCCAGCCTCAGCCGGAAGTTTTTTGAGTTCTTTGGCAGCTTTGCTATCGATTACCCATTTCCACGACATGGTTATATTCCTAACATTTTCTTCATTTGCGACGAAGAGTATCTTTTTTTGCTTTTTCTAGCTTCAGCTATTTTCTTCTTATAATTTGCAGAAGACATCGCCTCCATATTTTCTACCATACTGTCCCATCGATCTTTTGGAATAAGCACGCCAAGAGGTTGATCGTTTTTTAAGACTGTATAAAACGTACCCGTTTTTTTTGCGTCGGCAAACAACCGGGTTAAACCAGCTTGTGCTCCCTGAACATTAATGAATTTTTGATCATTTATAAGTTGTTGCATTATGCGATAATTCTATAATGATTCTGTAATAATGTCAATATTAGATTCCAAAAAGTCTTTGCGCATTTTCGTTCGTCACTTTTCCCACTTCATCAATACTAATCTCTTTTATTTTTGCCACCCACTCGGCAACGACGGCGACATTTTTCGGTTCGTTCCATTTCTCTGTCTCTTTGAGAGCAAGCGGCGTAAGATATGGTGCGTCGGTTTCTAGTACCAACATCGATAGTGGAACGGATTGGATAAAGCGTTGCTTCTTTTTACTCCATGTTATGTCACCATCGATACCAATGTAGATTCCGTTCTCTTTTGCAAATGCAAATAAATTATCCGAGGCTTCACAGCAATGCAGCACCGTACGGTTCTTGAGTGCTTCATTCCAATTCTCAAACAAAATTTTAATCATTTCCTCCGCCGTCTCCCGGCTGTGAAGAATAAGTGCCTTTTTATACCGTACGGCAAGTTGAATTTGTTTAATTAAAATATCTTTTTGAAGTTTTAGCCGATTGTCATCCTCGGGTTGAGTCCCGCATTGCGGGACGAAATCCCGGGGATCCAGAATGTTGGGTATAATAGATTCCCGCCGGAGTTTACCCCGTACTCCGTTACGGGGCGAGAATGACATATAGTTATCTAAACCAACCTCGCCAATAGCAACAACTTTTGGATGAATTAAAAATGATTCGATTTTATCTATGTCATGCTGAACTTGCTCGCCTCGCATTCGACTCGTCGAAGCGGGTTTCAGCATCTCGTTAGTTGAAACTGGATCCCGGGTCTCCGCCAGCTGGCGGACCGGGATGACAGGGACATCTTCCGGGTGCATTCCTACCGCCGCATATACCCCTTCATGTTGCTCTGATAGATTGATTGCAAGCTGCGACGTTTCTACATTGGTCCCGGGAACAATAAATTGCTGCACCCCAACCTCTTGTGCGCGAGTAATAACATCATCCGCCCGTTCGAGTAATTGAGGGAGTTGTAAATGGCAGTGAGTGTCTATATACATTTGTTTTGGCCAACTGCCTAACCCTTACCCAATGACTTTTGACTTTTAATATCCTTTAGTTTCCACATAAACAGCGCTCCCTTATTGCGCGCCTTACTGTCCATAACAAAATTCAACACTTGCTCTAGAATATACCGCGCTTCTGTTTTTGCGAGTTTAATATAGAGTGTCTTATGCTTCATATCCCCCAGTTTTTCTGAAATATATATGCCGTACGCCTGGAATTCACGACTTACATATTTACCACTTACGGGGTCAAAACGTTTAAGAATATCTCCAATTTTTTGCATCGGCATTATGGATATTATATAGAATTAAAATTCGCCCCTACTAAATTTCCCCTTCTTCCCAATCAACAACGTAACAAATGGCAAAAGTCCCACTACAAAAATCGCCGCAAACAGCGACTTGTCCGCGAGTAGCCCCATAAATGGATTCAATACCACCAATGCAAACCGTCGAAACATAGAAATGGCCGAAAGCACCGTGGCACGATTGTGCGACTGAATGTGTTTATTCATGTGGGCACTCATAAACTGTATGCGCGTTAATCCAAATCCTCCTGAAAGCGCCAGGAACACTATCAACGTTACTATATGGGGAAATAAAATAACCACCATAAAACCAGCGCCCGCAAGTATCGCGCTCCATTTCATATAGTTTTCAGCCGAACCCGCCATGCGCACCCACCGAGAAAAGTTGGCGGCAACAACCATTTCCGCTCCCACCAAAAACAAATGGAAAAAACCAAACCACAGAATAGGTATACC
>CAYHPU010000136.1:0-2404 GCA_964358525.1 uncultured Gammaproteobacteria bacterium | reverse complement strand
GGCCAACAGCGTACGTTAAGCATTTGTCAGTACGTGAGCGGAGACTATTCTATTCATGACCGCTATTTCCATAATCTTACCAAGGAAGAAAAAGACCAGATACTCGATTATGAGCTCATGATCTACTTTTGTGACGGCACCGATAAGGAGCGTATTGAATGGTTTGAAGTTATAAATACGGCCGGGGAAAAACTTACCCCACAAGAGTTGCTGAACGCCGTCTACACTGGACCATGGCTCTCGGACGCGAAACTCAAATTCAGTAAAACGGGCTGTGCAGCATATCATTTGGCAAACGACGGCGGAGCGTTAGTCAGCGGTTCGCCAATTCGGCAAGAGTATCTGGAAACCGCGCTGTTGTGGATCAACAACGGTGATGTGGCCGGCTACATGGCCAAGCACCAGCACGACAAGAACGCCGACAAATTGTGGGACTATTTCCAGAATGTAATCGCGTGGGTGCGGGCAAATTTTACAAATTATCGCCGAGAAATGAATAGCGTGCAGTGGGGCGAGCTGTATAACGAATTCAAAGACAAGAAACTGAACTCCGGCAAACTAGAAGCCGAGATAAAAGAATTGATGCAAGACGAAGATGTCACCAAAAAATCTGGTATTTATCCGTATGTTTTGACGAGACAAGAAAAATACCTTTCAATCCGGGCGTTTACCGAAAAAATGAAGCGCGAAGCGTATGAGAAACAAAAAGGTATATGCGTAAAATGCAAGAAACCTTTTGAAATAGAAGAAATGGAAGCAGACCATATAACCCCTTGGCACGAGGGAGGAAAAACGATTTCAAAAAATTGTCAAATGTTGTGCAAGCAAGACAATAGAACTAAATCTGGAAAATAAAACATACCGTATGTCAATCGTTTAGTTTGCACAAAACTATATTAGTTTATGAAAGCAATAATTATTGCCCGCGTAAGTACCGAGGAACAAAAAGAAGCTGGTAATTCGTTACCGGCCCAAACAGCGAGGCTGGAAAAATACTGCCAGAGTAAAGGCTTTGAAATTATTAGAAGATTTAGCTTTGATGAAAGTGCTTATAAAGACCAGCGGACCGAATTTGACGCTATTTTAGACTTTGTTATAGAGCAAAAAGAAAAGGTGGCCGTTTGTTTTGATAAGGTAGACCGGCTTTCCCGTAACATCTTTGACAAGCGAGTTCCTGTGTTATATGACAAAGCCCTAAAAGGCGAAATAGAGTTACATTTCGTTTCAGAAAGCCAAGTAATTAACAGCCAAATTTCCGCCGTTGAGAAGTTTCAATTCAATATAAATTTAGGACTGGCTAAATACTATTCGGACGCTATTAGCGATAACGTTAAAAGGGCTATAGAACAGAAGCTACGCAAGGGCGAATGGCCTGGCAAGGCACCTTATGGCTACAAGAACGTAAAAGGTGATGATGGCAAAAAAGAAATAATCGTTGATGAATATCCGGCCCGAGTTGTCCAGAAGGTCTTTGAATGGTATGCCACGAGTGCTTACTCAATGGACCTTATAAGGGAAAAGCTACAAAAGGAGCTAGGCTTAAAGTGGTCCAAAGGTTTCCTCGACAACGTGCTTAAAAATCCTTTCTGCTACGGCACAATGCTCTGGAAGAGTAAAAAGTATCCTCATAAATACCTCCCGATTATTAGCCAAGCCTTATTTGAGCAGGTCCAACAGATTAAAACAGGCTTCAACAAAAAGAGGTTTAAGTACGCCGGTCTGCCTTATATGTACCGTGGTCTTATTCGTTGTGGCCACTGCGGGCTGTCTGTTACACCGGAAAAACACAAAGGCCATATTTATTACCACTGTACTCAATACAACGGCAAGCATAACGCCGGCTGGATTAGAGAGGAAGAAGTAACCGAGCAATTGGGATCGGTCTATAAGAGGCTGGAAATACCAGACGACACGTACGATCAAATCGTCGAGAGCCTAAAAGGCACACACGAAAGCAAGATCGAGTTTAGAGAACAGCAGAGCAATAAACTTAACGAAGAACGAGAGGTTTACGAAAAAAGAAGAGAAAACCTATTACTCGAAAAGCTAGACGGGCGTATTACTGCCGACGAGTATGACAAATTCTACATACAGTTTCGGGATAAACTGGCTGAATTAGACGCACGTCTGTCTATGCTCCACGAAGCCGAGGATAACTACTACATTACGGTTAAATACCTGCTGGAACTGGCTAAACGGGCGTACGAGCTTTTTGTAAGTTCAGAAGTTGAACAAAAACGCCAATTAGTGAAGCTCACACTTCAGAACCTAAGGCTGGAAGGCAAAAACCTGCACTACGACGCAGTAAAACCATTCGATACTATCTTAAATTTCTCTGATCGTCAAGCTTGGCTCCGACGATTGAACGCTGTGAGAACATTCTTCATTAACCAGATAGTTACAC
>CAYHPU010000135.1:0-2442 GCA_964358525.1 uncultured Gammaproteobacteria bacterium | reverse complement strand
CTTTGTATTTGTTGTTGAGCAGTATAATGAGTCGTATTCTGCGGGAGACACGATTGCTTTTTATATTCAAAAAAGCGGGAAAGAAGTGGTTCGTATACATACGATAGATTCATTGGGTGGAAATGTATACATGGTTGACAGTAAAATAGTATTACCCCGGCTTATTGTAGGAAAAGTAGTGGTAAAAGTTTCTTACCTGGGGAAACTGTTACTGTTTGCAAAAAGTTATGCGGGAATGGTTGTTTTTTTGTACATTCCAGCAGCGGTAATCCTTTTTGTAGAAGTGAGGTGGCAATGGAAGCAGAGAAAAAAATAACAAGACAGAGCTATTTTACAACGAGGGTTCCTTTCATGCCGAGTGCGCGATGTTCTCCGACTGAACAGTAGAATACGAATTTTCCTTTTTTGTTTGGGGTGAAGGTTACCGAAGTTTCTTCTCCGGTTTTAATTACTTTTGTAGCTACTTTCATACCCTCGATTCTAAAATCGTGGAAACCTTCGATATTGTTGAAAACAATTTTTACCGGTTTACCTTTTTGGAGAGTTATTTTAGTTGGAGAAAATGAGAAGTTTTTGCCGGTTACTACAACGGTCTTGGCAGTCTTTGCAACGGCAGATTGAACATTTGGGGTGGCAAAGAATAAAACAAAGCAGGTTAACATGAGAAATGTGATTTTGATCATAGATTGATTATAGCAGAAAGTATTAAGTAGTAAGAAGCAAGAATTAAGTATAATATGGAGAGTAAAATGGAGTTATTGTAGATGAACAAAATCAACAACAAAAGTAATTTCCTTTGCAATTTGCAATATCTCTGGCGTAAGTTCTTCCCCAACGCTAATACGAATTCCGATAGGATTTTGTTTCTCTTGGTCTGGAAATTTCATTTCCATGCGCGTTTTGTTGTGTCCGTAGCTTGTTCCATGTTTTATTATATTTTTCTGATCTAGATTGTTGAACAGGGAAATGGCCAAAGTTGGATTGCTAATTGATAAATAGATCAGAGAACCAGAATATCCATTGAGTTGTTCTTGTACCATTGCGTACTGAGGATGATTCTGTAAACCAGGGTACACGACGGAGATGTCTTTATAGTTACCTATTCCCTTTTCTACTTCTGCTGCAAGAAACAAAGCATTTCTTGCCATACGCTCATTTCGTTTTTTTATTAATTCGGGTGAGATAACTGGGAGGACGTTTAGAGTATAGGGATCAGGAAGACCGATTTTTCTAGATTCGTCTACAAGGGTTGGCCACAATTCGTCTACCAGCTTTCCCTTTGCTATAACAAGTCCGGCATTTCCATAGTCCACTCCAGCAGTTAAGTGTTTTGAAACACTAACACCAACAACAACTGCTAAATTTGGATATTTAAATAATCCGTACTTTTCAAATGCGGCAAACGGATTACATGAACCAGAAATTGCCGTTGCATCTACATAAATAATTATTTTTGAGGACCTTCTTTGAGGAGAAGATAAATAGCGAGCAAGCTTTCCTGCAAGTGCTTCTAGATTTGGGACATCTAGTTGAGGATTATTTCCTATGGATTCTGCATAGATGAGTTTTATACCAGGATCATCTGTAATTGCACGAAGCCTAACATCTTCTAAGTCTTGAGGTAGTGAATGAGCAGTCACATTTGAAACTACAAAGCGAGTGTTGGCATGAATATGTGTTCCTGTTGCCAATCCCTGTTCAGTAATCCCTCTTATCATTTGTTCGTTTTCAAAGTATATTTTTCCGCTCGGCTGATAATTAAATATAGAAATATGATTAGGCTCTTCATCTGTAAATGAATATGTTCTTTGTCGCAAGCCATTTGTTATTGCAGTAAGCGCGAGACGGAACGTGAGACTTCCGGAATTACAGATAAGAGTTCTATAATCATCATCTTTTCCTCGTTCATGAATGCGACAGACCGTTTTAACATATTGTTCCAAAAGATATCGGTATGATTTTTCTTTATAACCTGTTGCACGAAGATATGACGCGCCAGCCCCGCCTCCTGCTCCTACTGGAACAACTGGTGCGTTATATGTGTTTAATATTTTAAATGCAGCCTTTATTTTTAACAGTGAGTCAATTTGGTCTGAAACATAATCAAAAAATAACGATGCATTTTTTTGAAAACTCTTTATGGATACTATTTGGGACATAAGTTTATTGCGGGCAGATAAAAAGAACAACATATTCTTTTGATGAGCTATGTTTTGAAAGAAATTCAGTTTTATAAACTCCAAGTACCACTCTACTAGTTCCTGTATTTCTTTTGTTTTTGGTTGCTCTGCACTGGTTGGTGTTTCTGTAGACATACTATAGGATATTATACCATAAAACCAAGATTGGGTTGGTGTGAAAGGATATCTTATCTTTGTAAACCCCACCTGCGCCTCCCCTATCCGCCAGCTGGCGGAGGGGAGGTAATACTTATTCTCTTGC
>CAYHPU010000134.1:0-2526 GCA_964358525.1 uncultured Gammaproteobacteria bacterium | reverse complement strand
AATTTAAATTTATCCGCATTGCACGCCTTATTATTGGAATTCCAGATACATCAATTCACGACTCTGCGGCAGCGGAAATACTGGTAAAAGATTATGAAATTGTGCAGGCATTTATCTCAGCGTGCGGTTTGGTCGGTCAGAGCATAACCACGCTTAAAGATCTTCTTGAAAATGAAGCAATACGAACAAAATACCACCCATACCTTGATGCTGGGAGATTGGATTTGATTGGCTATAATTCCCCTCCTTTAGTAAAGGTCTATAGTCGCTCAGGTACTCTTCAACTACCTATTTCCGAAGCTGGACGGACAGGTACCAACTTTTCTATCGCTTCTCTTGCGCCACAAGGATGGCAAATTATCACCGACCCACCGAAAGATGACGAGGGTAGGATCGAGTATTTCAGTGCCAATTTGTCCTAACGGATTGTTCCATGGTTCTTTTTTTGAGGATTAGATCCTTGGCGTCGAATAATCTAACGTAGCCTTTTCCAAGTTGTCTACTTTGTAAGTAGACAACTTATTGAAATCCACTTTTTTATAAAATAGTACGTAAAAAATCCAAGTGAGCTCTCGGAGCAATCAGTGCTTGTTATTCCCCCCAAATTCAATCATATTTTTCTCGTTATTTCGCATGTCATTCATGAAAAATAAACGCAGCGTACCCTTTAAATTTGTATAATTACTCTATGCAAGCTCATGTTTTAAATAAAATTGTGCAGGAGGACCCACTGTTAATGTGGTATACAAACAACACAACAAATGTAAGTGACGCCAGTGTTTTTGAACATGTTTTAAACTATGGGACATGGAAACAAGTACAGGAAGCAATAAAACTCCTTGGATTAACGAATACAATTAACTTGTATAAATTATTAATAAATGCTCCGCGTAGTAATATAAAACCCCGCGTAAAACATTTTTTTAATTTATACTTTGACAATGCATCCAGAAATTTTAACTAAAAAACAAGCAGAGCTTCTTCCTCTCTTGAAAAACCTTTCGGAAGAGTATGGATTAGTTGGAGGTACCGCTATAGCACTACACCTTGGTCATAGGGAATCCTTAGATTTTGATCTTTTCAAAAACGGTAGTCTTGATATTCTTCAGATAAAGAGGAATATTAATAAACTATTTCCTATCGATCAAGTTCGTGTAGAAAATTCTAATGAATACACGTTACGTGTAAACAATATACAGTTTACCTTCTATAACTACCCTTTTAATATAGCGTACGACATACCATTTCAGAATGTAATTGCCTTACCTAATTTACTTACGTTAGCTGCAATGAAAGCGTATGCATTAGGTAAAAGAGCCAAATGGAAAGATTATGTAGACTTATATTTTATATTGCAAAAGCACTCACTTCACGAGGTTGTCACACAATCTGAAACAATCTTCAAAGGTGAATTCAGCGAAAAACTCTTCAGAGAACAGCTGAGTTATTATGAAGACATAGACTATTCAGAACAAATAGACTATTTGCAAGGCTTCGAGAAAAAAGATGCTGAGATAAAAACATTCCTCGAAAATCTCAGCTTAACGTAATGTTTCTTAGTGGATTTAACACCATCCCTTATCCATCCTCTATTTTCCTGTAACTTCCCATAAAACCCCTAACCGAAAATTGCATTTCCAAGCCTGTTGTGATAATCTAAGTTTATGTCTTTTCCCGATGGTGGATTCTTTTTAAACGAAGAGGATTTTGATCCAAAACAAAAAAAGGAATTTAAATTTATCCGCATTGCACGCCTTATTATTGGAATTCCAGATACATCAATCCACGACTCTGCGGCAGAACAAATACTGGTGAAAGACTATGAAGTTATGGAGGCGTTTATCACTGCTTGCGGTCTCGTTGGTCAAGGCATAACCACTCTTAAAGATCTTCTTGCAAACGAAGCAATGCGGAAAAAATATCACCAATATCTTGATGCAGGGAAATTAGATCTGGTTGGCTATAATTCTCCTCCTTTAGCAAAGATCTACAGTCGCTCAGGCACACTTCGACTCCCCATTACAGAAGCCGCACGCACACAAACAGGTTTGTCTGTCGCACGTCTTGCGCCAGAAGGATGGAGCAGTACTGTTGAACCACCAAAAAATGATGATAACGAAGTTGAATATTTTAACGCTACTCTATCTTAAGGAATGCTATGAAGCTCTTCCTTTGAGGATTAGATCCTAAGGGATCTTCTCTAAATAATTCTTACAATCATTTAGAGATACGGACCCTTGTGCCGCATCCTCATTTGAAATAGATATCTTATTATTAATGGATGCGGCCCTAGCCCACCCGGACAAGATTCTTTACCCTCCACTACCCCTACCTTCCTAAACTCCCTTAACACCCATTGTTATAGAATTACTTCACCCCCAGAAGCACTCTTTTTCTTCCTCTAAACAAAAGCAATAATTCCGCACCAATCTGTATTCTCTATAAATCGTTGCCATAGCTGCTCGCAATAGTTGCACAAAACTCGTCACTTCCTTGCATTAAATCGTTAATTTCACATTCAAGTAT
>CAYHPU010000133.1:0-2572 GCA_964358525.1 uncultured Gammaproteobacteria bacterium | reverse complement strand
GCTGGTGGCGACCTGCCGCCAGTACGATGGCTGCAAGCACTGGTGGTGTTGAGCGCATGAGAATTGATTCTTCTGGCAACGTGGGTATCGGAACAACCACTCCTGGTGCAAAATTAGATGTGAGTACAGGTAATATCAATCTTGATGATACCACAAATGTTAATCAGTTTGGTGTTATTTCCAAAAATGGAATTCGGTTTATCCATAATTTTAATTATGGAAATAATGGAACTGTCACCACAGAGGGGAAAAATATTTTTATTGGAAAAAATGCAGGAAATCTTACTATGGGAAGTACAGCAACGCAAACATCTCAAGCAAGTAGAAATATCGCTATTGGTGAGAACGCTTTTATAACAAATACTACTGGATTTCAGAACGTTGCAATAGGTTCCAGTGCTCTTTTTTTAAATTCTTCTGGATGGGATAACGTTGCAATAGGTACTAATGCACTCACAGCGAATACTTCAGGATTTAATAATAATGCTTATGGAACTTTTTCCTTATCCTCCAACACCACTGGTTACGACAACTCAGCTATTGGTCATGAATCTCTTAAATTAAATACTACTGGCTATGACAATACGGGAGTGGGATATTCTGCTATTCGTTCTAACACTACTGGGTCTGGTAATACTGCTGTTGGAATAAACGCTCTATATTCTAATATTGGTGGCAGCAATAATACGGTTAATGGAAAAAATGCTATGTATTCCAATACTACAGGCTATCGCAATACGGTTGATGGGTATGCAGCTCTTCAGTCTAATACTTCTGGTTATGAAAACCTTGCTCAAGGATATCAAGCTGGAAGATATATTTTCGATGGTACTACCGCAAACCAAACAAGTAATACTAGCTTGTATCTAGGAGCTAATTCAAAGGCTCTTGCAAATGGTGATACAAATGAAATTGTTATTGGTAATGATGCTACTGGATTGGGATCTAATACGGTGGTCTTGGGAAATTCTAGTGTTATAACAACAGCATTAAGAGGCAACGTCGGTATCGGAAGCACAGCACCCGCAGCTCCGTTAGAGGTGAATGGAACTGTTCGTGCAGATACCATCTGTGACCGAGCAGGCACAACATGTAAAACTGCTTCTGAATTTACTATTGCTCCGCAATTTGCCTACCAAGGCACAGCAACCACTCATACAGGGAACACGGCCGAACAAACTCTATACACCACTAGTATTCCTGCCAATACCTTGGGTGCGAACGGGGCATTGCGAATAATGGTTGCAATTACCATGACATCTAACGCTAATTCTAAAAAATTTAAAATTAAATTTGGGCCTGCAGGTTCCGAAACCACTTTCTTTGATTCGACTCCTCTAAGCTCCCTTGCCAATGTTCTTGATACTACTGTGGGCTTTATGATAAGAAATAGAAACGCCACAAACGCCCAAGTTGGATTTATTACTCAGGGATTTGGAGCTGCGATTATAACAACAGGGACTGTTGATACCACTGCAGCTAGAAATCTTATTATCACCGGACAATTAACTAATGCTGCTGATACCATAGCTGTTGAATCTGTGACGATAGAAGTTCTCAAATAATAATTTATGTCGACAAAAAATTTCAAAAAGAGATAACTTTGGACCGAAAATGAGATTAAATTACCAAAAATCCATGAATTGTACCAATTGTAGCCAAAGTCGCTTTGTAGAAACAATTTCCTAAAGAAATAGTGCGATTACATAGCGACTTTGTCAGTCTATCGGCGTCACAGAATTTTTTCTAAAATAATTTTAAGATTATTTCATTTTCCTGCTTTACATGTGGATAACTAGTAATTTTCTAGAATGAGTGTCTTTTTTGACCCCTCAGTAAGATGGCAGACATATAAAATACAATCTTACTGATGGTGCGAAAAGAGTCAGGGAAAACTATTTTTAGCAATAAATTTCATGTCAACCACCAACGAGTTGAAAGTAAGTAAAGAGTAAGTCCTCCTGACTTTTGCCGCTGATGTTCGGGCTCCTGCCCTCACCCAAGCCAGCGGAACTGGCTTGGGTTCCATCAGCCGGCCCTAAAACACGGGGATTCTGTTGCGATTATCCCACTTGGGTCTTTCTAAAGCGCAGTTTTAAATGCGTGCTTACCGTACTGTAGTTCACGCTGGAGACCCTTATGGCGTATTCACAAGCCTCATTGAGTGCTGAAGCTGTATAGAGCTTTTTAAGGTCAATAATTGACCATATTGTTTTGTTGTCCACCACACCTTGTCCTCGTTGCAAAATTGTAAAAATCACTTGGTCTACATGATCCCCTATATTTTTAGCAGTTTGCCGATAGATAGAAGTTGGCAAAAGTGTTGTTTGCCATGGTTTTAAATGCTCGGGATTAGTTGAGTTTTTTACGTTAATATTTTTAATTTTACGATGTGTTTGAACTAGTTTTCCAATAAACTTTTCGCTAAGAGAATAGAATTTGTTTTGGTACTCAATATGCCCATCTTCTCTAACTTTAATAAGATCTTTTTCTTCAAGAATTTTTCGAATTTTTCATCTAAAAGTTTCACGATTAAGTTTGAATCCTTCATCTTTTTTAAATTTTTCAAGAG
>CAYHPU010000132.1:0-2590 GCA_964358525.1 uncultured Gammaproteobacteria bacterium | reverse complement strand
CCTCCGACTATTTTAAGCTTAGAGCAGTGTTTAGATTTTTTGAATGATGACGAACTTCTTGAGGTTACTCCACTCAATCTCCGTCTCCGTAAGCGCGTGCTCAATATAAGCGAGAGAAGAGTAGTGAATCGCGCAGGCTAGTTACAGTAACTAGGTTCAGTTCCTTTTATAAAAAACTCTTTCTGATTTCCAAAGCATAATCTCTCAGTAACGTTGTCTGGTTTTGCATACCACGAATTATTCTTCGTATTAGAGTCAAGCAGTAGCTTCATAACACGATTCCATATAGGGGCGGCTCCGGTTATTCCAGACACAAGGGCATTATTCATGGGAGTATTATCGTTATTTCCAATCCACACAATAACCATATATTCGGGTGTATACCCAACTGTCCAGTTGTCCCGAACGTGGTCTGTTGTACCTGTTTTGACCGATACTTTATAGCCCTTTACTTCAAGAGCGGAGTTACTGCCAAAAGCACTTTCACGAGCTTTATTGTCAGACAAAATGTCATTTATAATATATGTATAACCGGGGTCAAGTAGATTAGATGACTCTGGCTCCGCACTGACCGTTTTGTTATCTCGACCAAAATATATAGAAGAATAAGGCGTAGTGTTAACGTTCTTTCCTAAATTAGCGAGTGTACTGTACGCTCGAGCTACTTCAATCATACGAACTTCCGACCCTCCGAGTGCAAGTGTTAAATTCTGTTGCCATGGATTATTCCAGGTGGTAATTCCAAGTTTCTTCATAAACTGGACGTACTGAGGAACGGTCACCGCGTCGAGTGTACGTACAGCGGGAATATTATACGAATTCGCGAGAGCTCGCCGTAATGTCACATTACCATGGTAACTGCCATCGTAGTTTTGCGGGTTGTAAGATACGTATCCTGTTCCAAATGCTGTAGGAACATCGGGAATAGAGGTGAATGCGGTATAACCTTTTTGAAGCGCAAGTGTGTAGAGTAGTGGTTTAAAACTGCTTCCAGGTTGGCGTAGACCGGTCGTTACGTTGTAAGCGCCATCCGGCTCTTTATAATAGTCAGTTGAACCGACCATAGCAAGTATTTCTCCTGTTTTGGGTTTAGTTACAAGTACCGCTGCGTTCCCAATGTTCAGCCCCTGTACTTTTGCAATTTCTTCGTTCACTATCTCTTCGACTTGCTCCTGCAGTTTAGAGTCGAGCGTTGTTGTAACTTTCAGACCGCCTTCTTCAACCTCTTTAATTCCGTATTTTTCTTCGAGTTGCGATTTGATGTAGAAGACAAAGTGCGGTGCGGCAATTACAGATCGTGGCTGGATAGTTTGTACGACTTCGGCTTTGAATTTCTCATACTGCTCACGAGTAATATATTTCTGGTCAAACATTTTTTTTAATACTTCATTGCGCCGTATTGTTGCGAGATTTGGGTTTATATGTGGCGAATATAGTGAAGGAGCCTGTGTTAGACCAGCAAGTAGTGCCGCTTCGGGTATTGTCAGATTCTGCGCCTTTTTGTCAAAATAGTTTTTTGCAGCTTCCTCAATTCCGTAGGACTGTCCACCGTATGGTATCTGATTAAGATACATTTCAATAATTTCATTCTTACTATAAATTCGCTCAGCCCACAAAGCGAGAATAATTTCGCGAACCTTGCGGAAAAGTGAGCGTTGAGGACTGAGAAGAGAAGTCTTGATTAATTGTTGTGTAATAGTAGAACCGCCTTGTAGTTGTGATCTGCGAGTAAAATTCTCTCGGACAGCCCTTAAAATACCGGAAATAATAGAGATCCCGTTGTGTTTATAAAAATCCTTGTCTTCTATTGCTATAGACGCCTGGTAAACAAAAGGAGGAAGCGATGTAAGCGTAATCGGTGTTCGAGACTCATCTCTGTACAGTTCATACAATAGCTTCCCGTTTCTGTCGTAAAAGTAAGACGTCATTTTGTAGTTAACTTTCCCGATAGATTGGGGAGAGGGGAGTTGTTCTAAAAAAGAGTACGATTGAATAAGTATAATAAGCAGTACGCACAAACTGAATCCAAGTATAAAAAGGCGCAGCTGATAGGCAGTAAAAAAAACAAACCACGATATATTAAGCAGAGAGATAAGAATAATAACAGAAATTGCACGAACTATTTTACTTATCAATACGACTATTCCCAGCGGAATACCGGTTATAGGGGAAAACTTGCTGAGCGCTATGTGCGAGGAAAACCGAAAGGGAAGGCGAGTGAACATTTATTTATTTCCCATTTCGAGTAACTTCACGATCGTGTTTAAGCTAGATTCGTACACCTTGTTTGCAAGGTTGTGATCAAAGTACATAAACTTACGACCCTCGTGATTTGCCCGAGTAACTATGTCCTTTAGCACCTCAATTAAATGAGCATTGCTGTTTATATTGAGATTTGTATTTCCCATGTACATTTGCAACTGATAATAAGTCCTATAGTATAGCACTGATTACCTAATTTGTAAATAGAGACTATAGGCCATAAAAATTTTAGTACTTGCTTAATAATTTTAATTCGCTATCCTGTATTTCGTATGATTGATCAAACAAGTACTCAAGATTCTGCTCCCGCTCAAGCGTCTGAATTCCT
>CAYHPU010000131.1:0-2608 GCA_964358525.1 uncultured Gammaproteobacteria bacterium | reverse complement strand
AAGCCTAAAATAGTCGGAGGGGCAAGTTGGGATTTAACTCCTTCACCTTTTGAGCGATTGTTAGATAATGCCTTACCGCGTGCGACGTTGACATCCACATCCTGCTCTTTACTTGCAAGTCCAACTACCATTCCCTCATACACCTTAACATTTGGTCCAACGTACAATGTTCCCCTTTCCTGTGCATTTGCCAGTCCATAGGCAGCGGTCTCACCGAGGGTTGTAGCAACAAGCGCTCCATTTCGGAGTGATTCTAATTTCGGACCTTTCTGCATAAATCCAATGAAGTACGCATTAATTTGTGCCGTACCACGAGTTTTTGTGAGTAATGAGTTTCGAATTCCAAGTAGGTTTTGACTGGAAATATCGTATACAATTCGCGTAATTCCTCCAATCGCTTCAACCATATCCTTCATAAGCCCACTTCGGCGGCCCATTTCTTCTGTTACAGCACCAACATATGATTTTTCTGTTTCAATAGTAACTTCCTCATATGGCTCGCACGTTTTTCCGTCGATCTCCTTATAAATTACTTGTGGCTTTGAAACTTCAAATTCGAACCCTTCACGACGCATTGTCTCAATGAGTACCGCAAGGTGCAGTTCTCCTCGGCCGTACACAATAAAACCTACACTGTCTGATTCCTCAATTCTAAGTCCTAAATTCGTTTCTTTCTCACGGAGAAGGCGCTCCTTAATTTGTCTCGACGTGGTAAATTTACCCTCTCGGGCTGAAAAAGGACTGGTGTTTGGTCCAATAGTTACCTTAATGGTTGGCTCCTCAACAGAAATCGCGGGAAGACTTTCTATGGTACCAGGGTTGCAAATTGTTTGGCCAATGGTAAGTTCCGGAATGCCTGCAATAGTTACAATATCTCCTGCTGTCACTTCATCAACCTCCTGCCTCGTGAGTCCATTCGTAGTAAAGAGCTTCTGAACACGGTAATTATTTAAAACTTTACCTTCGGCGACAACAGCGATGGGATCATTTTTTTTAAGCGACCCACGATGGACCTTTCCAATACATAGTTTCCCCACATATTTGTCGTAGTCAAGGGTTGAAATAAGCATTTGAAACGGCTTTTCAGGCTCAGAAACAGCGCTGGGTACTTCAGCAATAATTGTTTCAAAAAGCGGAACAAGGGTACCGGGAGTTTCTGTTGTGTAACTTTGCGGTAATTCAAAAAATACTTTTCCATCCCTACCAACTGCATATAAGGTAACGAATTCTAGGCTTGTGTCATCGTGCGCAAGGTCAAGAAATAGGTTCTCAACATCTGCCATTACTTCCTCAGGTCTGGCATCTTTTTTATCAATCTTGTTAATTATAAGAATAATTTTTAAGCCAGCGGCAAGCGCCTTCTTAAGTACAAATTTGGTTTGAGGTAACGGACCTTCTGCGGCGTCGACTAGGAGAACTGCGCCATCTGCCATATTTATGGTGCGCTCCACTTCTCCACCAAAATCCGCATGGCCGGGCGTATCAATTATGTTTATTTTTATGTCTTTGTAGAAGACGGAGGTATTTTTCGCTAGAATGGTAATTCCCTTTTCACGTTCAAGGTCATTACTATCCATAATAAGTGTCTCATTCATTTCTTTCTGATTATCTCGGAATGTATGAGTTTGCTTTAGAAGAGCGTCCACAAGGGTGGTTTTTCCGTGGTCAACGTGGGCAATAATAGCAATATTCCTAATATCCATAGATTACATCAACTGAGAGGTAAATTCGACCTTCAGAAGAAAGAAAATTATATCACGGCTACTTCATCCATTCAACATAATCGCAACCACTCGCTGTGCGGGTTTCTGGGTCCCATTTGCTGGTGGAGCACTTTTTCATCTTTTTACCAGCTGCAGTAGTGTAAAGAACCAGTTTTTCGCCACATTGCGGGCACACTTCATCTAGTTCTTCCGTAACTCCCTTGATCCACTCAATATAATCGCATCCTGACGCTGACTTTGTTACGGGATCCCATACACTAGTAGAACATTTCTTGAATTTCTTGCCAAAGCGCGTCATGTTCATCACAAGAGGAGCGGCGCACTTGGGACATTTCTCTTCGAGGTGTTGCGGCTCAAAGGCAAGCCACTTTACATAATCACATCCTTCATTTTGGTGAGTTTCCTTATTCCAACTACCTGTACTACAGCGCTGTAACCGCTTGCCTGTTTTTGTTGTTGTAACTTCTGAAAGGGGAGCGCTACACTTGGGACATACATTTGAGTCGACTTCTACTTTTCCTTCATCTGCTTTTTCTATTTTTTTCATAGTAGAAAATAATTTATATTAATAATGTTCTCTGTTTTTCAAGTGCTTCAATACGCCGCTCATGATCATTTAAGGTATCATCGTGATCTGCAACATCGACTTGAGTAGCTTTCATACCCGTACCAAAGGATTCGACTATATCTGATATTGCAGATAAGATGGAATTAGTTGACTTCGTTATTGAACTCTCGAAGGTAGTTTTAAGAGACAACTCGACATCCTTTAGTTCTTGCTTTGTAGCAAAAACTTTCGAAAACCTATTTTCTAGCTTATCAATATCTTTATCGGTAATCATTACCGAAATAATAGACCTACGAGAGAATTTTGTCAACGAATC
>CAYHPU010000130.1:0-2707 GCA_964358525.1 uncultured Gammaproteobacteria bacterium | reverse complement strand
CCACAAGAATTTCAGGCGGTAATAGATCTAAAAGATACAAAAGCAACAGGTGAAATGAGTGATTCTCTGTTTGAACAGTGGCTCAGAGAATTTAATATTTCAAAAACGCACAGGTATGGAAAGTACGGATACGATCAAACAGGCGCGCTTGAAAAACTAAAAGAAATGCTTTTCTTTAAGCTTGAGAGCAAACTGGTGGGGGATCAGCTACTACATGTTTATGGGGAAGACGCGATACTCGACAATTATTTGCAATCGGTACATATGGGAGATCGAGGTGTGCCTGTATATGGAGTGAATGCTGCGGCACAGATTTTTATGGGACGAAGTTACGCAGATCTTTCTGAGGCAGACAGGATATTGCTTCTCGGAACAATTTCCTCTCCAAACGGGTACTCGTTACAAACACAAGAAGGAATAATTGGAGCTCTCGGACATGCAAAAGAAAATCTACCCAATTTGTTAAATAAAGGAGTTATTTCACAGTCGCAATATGAACACTATAACGCCTACTATAATGAGTTATTGAATAGAGCGAAAAGCTCACCCGAATCATTAAAACAGTTCTTTCCAAACAAACCTCCAGACTTTATGAATGGGAGTGAATTAGTTGATCCACGTTCCCAAGAGATTGTTGCATTAGCTCAAGGAGGGCGAAAAGACATTGCCGCAATAATAGAGGAGTATCAAAAAAGTGGACAAGTAGTCACGGTCTATAAAACATCACATGGTTTGGTGGTAGAGCTAAAGAATTCTGTAGGGACCATAGTTAAAGTTTCACCCGAATCAGTTTGTTCAATTACTCCGTATGCACGCGAACAGGAATTACGAAATGTACTCGCAAGTTCCACTGAATTTGATGGGTACAGCACCATGGTTCCAAGGGGGAAATTCTATTCATTTGGTACGTCCCCACTTGGAACTATAGATATACCAACGTGGGAATCGAGACTGAAAGACGGGTCAATATTCCGCGTGCCGGGCTTTGCGCTAAAAGAACTTGTGTTAAGACCGGGGAGTTCTACTCTCGAGGAAGTGAATTCAGTAGATTTGACCAATACACTTAGTCGTACCATGACTCCGCCCGGTTCTACTGTGAAACCATTTATTCTTTCGTTTATCTTGTCACATGCAAAAAACCCTAAAACGGGCGCTTTGTATACCATTAACGATCCGGTGCGTCTTGCCGCCGGCAAGTTTTCTGTTTCAACCGGAAAGATGGACGTGAACAATTGGGATGTATCGCTTGACAATGCGCAGCAGCCCGTTTCACTTCGGACTCAGCTTGGTATATCAAGCAACGTTGGATTCGAGCTCATTATGAGAGACTATATGAAGGATAATCCTGAGAAGGGAATGGAAACACTTCAAAAATATATGTACGAAAATTTCGGATTCAAAATATATGTGCTGAACCCCGATGGTAGTGGGTATATAGAAGCAACAAAACCAACTGAATATTTAGCAATCGGTACCGACTATGTAATTGGATACAAGAAGCCAGATGGTACGTTTGTGAAGGGAACTATGGATTCGCTTGCGCAAGGGTATTCCGTTATTGCAAGTCCTGAAACATTTATCAAGGATGCGCAAGTAGTGAAGGGGTTGAAGGAAATCTCAGCTACTCTCGGAGACGCAGATTTAAAAAGTAAACCGATCTATGCTGGTGGTCCTGTACTGTATGGAAAAGCGTTTTCAGATATGACTCGGGGGTGGCATGAAAAGACGGGAACGTCTCCAGACGGAATTCTATACACGGCTGGTTACAAACAAGATCCGTCTGGCGGTTGGCGCGTTGTAGTAGGTATGGCAGGAGGGAAAGATGCGGACACTCCTGGAGTACGCAAGATAGGTGAGAAACAGGAATTTTGGGCATCGGAGAATGTGCTGCCGCTCGTTCGGAATCGTTTACTTGGAGTATCCACCAAAGATCCAGAACTGAATTCGCTCGTTGCAATGGCGCGAACATCGCTTGCCTTCCGTGAAGAAGGAGTAGAGTACAAAATTGGTACCGTATCGGGACGTTATTTTAGACAAACACTCATTAACCATTTCGTTTCTCCAGAAGACCGAGCGGCAGGTAAAATTCCTCCCCAGTTTCAGGCAAATTCCTATGCAGTAGATATATTAGGGAAGTCAGTAAATGGAAAAATACCGATTGCCATCCACTTACAAGTAGATGGACAGGAAAAAGTGTTAACAAGTTATGTGGATAGCGACGCTGTTACGATACCGAAAAATACTATAGATATTTTTAGTTCCCAGAAGGAGGTACAACAAAATATTATTTCTTCATTGAAATTAATTTCACAACGCAATCCAAATGAATATAGTGGTCTGATTTCTCAAATCGAAAAAGGAGATGTTCAATTTGTAGTACTGGATGATACGAGTACGTCTCCGCTTTTATTTTCACTTCAGCGCCAAATGACAAGACAGAATGGGCAGCTCCTTATGTTTGGTGGAGAAGAGGTGGGGGTTGTACTAAGAAATCTGGGACTTGATCCTAAAAAAACCATTGTAATAAATAAATCTCTCTTTAATTTGTATTTGGATTCAAAAAATCCAGGAATAACGCCACCAAAAGAGTTTTTTGGAAATGTGCTAAAAACTCAATTTGAATTTCTTAAAATGAACACCATTTTTGAAACGGCAAATAATGCGCCACTTGAACAGGTGTTTTATGATTCGTCGGGCAGGTCGCTCC
>CAYHPU010000129.1:0-2711 GCA_964358525.1 uncultured Gammaproteobacteria bacterium | reverse complement strand
GCTACGCGAAGCGTTGCGGGCAGGCTCCCCTATCCGCCAGCTGGCGGAGGGGAGGATAAAGGAGGGGTAAATTTATGATTTAGTGCTTCGGATTTGTTTCGGATTTCGATATTCGAATTTCGGATTTACTCATAAACATACACCTTCGTTCCCACCTCTGCCCACGCGTATACTTTCTCCGCTTCGCCCAAGTCAAGTGACACACACCCTCCTGTATGGGGCGACCCAATAAAATCTCGCGGTCGTCGAATCTGATCTCCGTTTCCGGTGTAATAATAGGGCAATTCATGAATTCCCAAATAGGCGTTCACTTTTGGATCTCGGTAAAATGCCATCCAGTAGGGCATCCACACATTATAGATATCCGAATAGGCGTTTGGCGCTTTATTTAAAATTGCATATTCTCCTGGCGGAGTAGGGTAGTACAGTCCTGTTGAAACACGGTATCGCGCTATATTTGCGCCATTCTCCCATATATACATTCGCTGCTGCGAAATGTCTATTTCAATATATTTATCTGCTTTTGTTCCGTTGGTATTTGGAGACTCGGTTAGTTTTGCTTCAACATAATTTATGTCTTCACCATTAAACCGGTTTAGGGCAAGCTGAGAGAGGTCATTCTCGAGAAGAGAGAGGTCAAGTGTAAAGTCGGTGAGTTTTATTTTATTTTTGAGAAGAGAAGACAGAACGTCTTCTTTCAGAGAAATAGATACCTGCCCTCGTATTTCGTCATAATCTACCTTCATCATTTTTTGTATATCTTCTGGTGAAAGAGAGAATGCTACAGAACTCGCCCTGTCTGCAACAACAATAGTAATTGGTTTCTTTGAAACATCTCGCAACTTATCTGAGTTACTGAGAAATTCTCGCTGTCGTGCGCTGTCAACTAACGGTATTAATGTCGGTATAAGTGATTTTGAATTAAACCATTCTGTTACAATCTGTCTTTTAAAGTCCGAAACCTCTATGCGGTACTTCTCCATACGAGGAATGTAACGTAGTGTTTTGTTATCTTCATCGACAATGATACTGTCCATTGTATCCGAAACAGGGAATACTATTCGTTGAACCTTTTCATAAAAAAGGGGAGTAAATTCGAGAAAGGGAGAAGTGTTTTTTTTCGCCCCATGATTCGCAAAGATATCTGAAATAGTGCTGTTTAAGTCATACACAATTCCTAGTTCCTTTAAGGTATATCGATATTCTCTTTTTTTAATTGCAACACGTACTATTTTTTCTGTATCTTGTGCAAGAAGTGAAAGAATCTCATCCTGAGTTTTATAAGAAATATCCTTCGCTCCGTAGTAGGTATTTGCCGGTACCCTATCTTTTACGAAAGTCCACAAGCCAATCACACCACATATTCCAACCAAAAACAGCATAAAAAAATATTTCATCAATTAAAATGAGCTTCGCGCATGTGTATTTATGAAGAGTGGTGGATGTCTGAGTAACAACAAACCAGATGTTCGAGTTCACCGCACAAATAAATATACTGCGTGAAGCGAAATATTTTCATAATCATTACGTTAGTTCTTCGTATTCTGTCTTTGCAAAGCTTTCCACCAGTTTCTTCACCTTTGGAACCGATGTTTTTTTGGTTATAAGAATAACGTCTGGCGTGTTAACCACAATTGCCGCGTCAACATCTATACATACCACCAATTTTTTATCATCAAAGTTGTATACCAGCGAATCGGTGGTATCTTTCAAAACCGTCTTGCCGCGCGTAACATTATCCGCAGGATACGTTTCAAGCGCTTCTTTAAGCGCGTCCCATGCTCCCACATCGCTCCACCCTAAATTTTCAGAAATTACCTGAGCATATTTATGGTCAAGTTTTTCAAGCACTGCGTCGTCAAACGAAATCTTTTCGAGCTTGGGATAAATTTCAGAAATTACAGAGTCAAAATCCTTTGTTCCATATGCTTTTTGAATTTTCTCAAGTTCTTTATACAACTCTGGCGCAAATTCCTTAAATAACCCCCATAAAAACTTCGGGGTGGTAACAAAATACCCCAGGTTCCACGCATGGTGGCCATCGTTAAAAAATTGGAGCGCGGTGTTTAAGTCTGGTCTGTATTTTAATCCTTTAAACTCATATACATTAATTCCATTTTCCGATGAACGCTGTGCTCCATATTCAATCCATCCCAAGTTTTGGTTAGCGTAACGCGGCTTTTGTCCTACAAATATCATTTTATTTGGATCTCTCGTTACTAGTTCTCCCGCATATTTTAAAACTCGGCGAAATAATTGTTCTTCTTTTACCAAATGGTCGCTTCCCCATAGCAGTACAAACGGTTCGTCTGGACTTCTTTTTGCAAAGAGCGCGGCAACGAGTCCCACGGCTGGTCCTACGTCGCGCATCTCGGGTTCAGTTAAAATATTTTCGGGAGGAATATCGGGAAGCTGCCCCACAACTGTCTGCTTATAAATTTTCCCTGTTGTTATGAATACGTCTTCGGGTTTAAAATCGGGGTACAATTTTCGAACGGCAATTTGGAGCATAGAAGAATTGTCTACAATTTTCTCAAATTGCTTTGGCGTTCGTTTCCTTGAAAGTGGCCATAACCTCGTTCCAACTCCTCCTGCAAACATAACAGCTTTCATCGTTTTTTAATGAAATTAATAATGGTAAATTGGTATTTGAAGATATCTCTTTTCGCGATTTTGGGGTGTCCGAAGGACGGGGAGCCCCACATGAGCGG
>CAYHPU010000128.1:0-2751 GCA_964358525.1 uncultured Gammaproteobacteria bacterium | reverse complement strand
CGATCTCTCCGCGTAAATATCCGGCATTAACTCCTCAATAATAACGGTTGCATTCCTTTCCCCATGTGCGGTCTATCATAATGATAGCGATCAAGAAATGTTTCTACAAGGCTCGTGCAGCGCATCTGGTCACGGATACGATATTTTGACCACCCTAAACACTCTTTCCGTACAGTTCTGTTGAAACTCTCAATATATGATTGTTCATTTTTCTTGTATGGACGGGCCACTCGGTGTCGATCACAATATTCATGAACGTGGAACTTAAATATCTCTTTAAATTCTGGACCACCATCGGTTTGGAGTAGTTGAACGTGACCACTAAACCGTCTCGTCATGCTTTTCCTGAGAAACTGATAGCCGTGCTCTGCGGTTAAAGCCGGCGCGATGAATACATCTGCTTCACGGGTGTAAATATCAATCCCTGTAAAGGCAAACAACTCACCGAAGTCAATCGTGTCCATCTGGACAACCTCACGTGGTGTGAAGGCCTTTGGAACTACTCCTCTCACCTGATTTTTCTTCCATTTAGAGCGCAAGAGATATTTTTCTGCGAGGATTTTATAGATCGTCGAGGTAGCAAGATGAATATGCCTATCTCGCTTCAGGTAGTACTGGATTTTCTCCCCACAACAATCCATTTCTCGTTCTCGAATTTCCCATACATATCGTTTCAAGATGGGATCAATCTGTCGACCTATACGAGGACCTTTCTTTGCATTGGTATATCGATCAAGGAATGGGAGGAGTCCATAGGCTTGGATTTCCCCAATCCACAGTCGAATCGTATCTCGATTCAACTCAAGTCGTGCTGCGATGTCCTGCTTTAATACTCCTGCCTCGTACAGCTCCCAAGCAAGCGTAATCTTTGTTATGTTTTGCATGTCCATAGTCTACATGGCCATGCCGGATATTTACGGAGAATTATGCGATGGCCACTCTGGTTGTACTCAACTCAGATTGCTCAAAATTGTCCAAAGCGGCCATTAAAAAAGCAATCCGAAACAAGTTGAGTACATCTACAATGTACAAAATTCAGAATAATAAAACAATGGTACCGATCTACTTATTTATAAGAAAAAACGATATAATGAGTGCATGAATTGGATAGTAGCGAGCATCTTAATGTTTTTAAGCTCAGTCGCTTTATATTTATTCGTCCGTAGAAGTAATCTCTTAAAAACACCACAACAACTGAATAACCTTGCCATGTTTCTGATACCTGGCGTTGTGTATTTACTTTTGAGTATTAACACGAGTACACGATTTGCGCTAAAACCTTTTGAATACTTCCTTATTTTTATTCAAGGAATATTTTTCAGTTATTTGGGTAATGTTTTTTCTTTGAAAGGCATCGAATATTCTCCAAATCCGGGTTATAGCTTAATAATTTCGAAAAGCTATGTTGTTTTTACAGCTATAGCATCAATCTTTATTTTTAGCGCACCGTTAACTATAAAATCCGTCATTGCCATAATCCTAATAATTTCCTTTTCTGCTTTAATCATGATTGATAAAAGCAAGAATAAGTCTGCATCGAATAAATTATGGCTTCCTTATACAATCGGCGCTTTTTTCTGTTTTGGTCTACTTGCCTTAAGTTCAAAATATCTCCTTAATGTTGGAGTACCAATATTGACGAGATTAATCTTTTCCATGATTATCGTTACCGTTTTAATACTTGGTGAAATGAGTATTAAGAGAGTCAGTATAGTAAATATTACGAAATCCCAATTTCTAACTTTAGCAATGATAGGAGTATTCGCGACAAGCTTTTACTACTTCATGCAGGTCGGTTTTAACTTAGCTCCAAATGTTGGATATGTAAATGCGGCAAATGCCGCATCAATATCTCTTTTAACCCTTATGTCTGCCTTTTTATTCAAAGACAATTTATCGTTAAAGAAAATGATTGGAATTGCAGGAGTTACAATAGGGTTGTTTGTTTTGTTTTTATAGGAGATTGCGGATGTCCTCGCAAAATCGCGCGCGCAAAAAAATAGCAAGCTAATCAAATGAAGTTCGACATTTTTTGTAAACGGCCAGCATAAAAAATCCGCCATTCATAGAACTTGCGGACAGCTTTTTTGCTATCATTCATAAGTTATACAATCATTTCCTGAGGGCTGTTAATAAGAAAGTAACCAATTAAGAACTTATTACCTATACTATTTATATTGTTCAATAGCAGTGACAAGCGTTTTAAGGGTCTCATCGGGTGTTTGGTGACCATTATCAATATAATTATCTTCTCCTATAGTCGACTTTAACTCTTCAAATTTCGTATAGAAATGTCTTATGGCCTTTTCGCCAGAAGTCCAACACTCCCTCCTTATATCTCTTTCAATGGTGGTTTTTATTGGTGGTCATAGGATTTTCATTATCAGATGCTTATGAAATATTTTTTTGATTTTCTCAATAAACTCCATTTCTAAATTAATTCGATCAACCACAACACACTTTCCGCTATCAAACAATTCCTTAATTCTGATAAATAATTGACTCGTCACTACTTTTAATTTATCTGGATAATCTTCGATATTTGTGTAGTTATCGGGGAAAATTTCTTTCGTTAATTCGTCTTCTGATATATGCTCGAAATTATATTGTTTGCATAGCATTTTTAATAATGTCGTTTTACCAGTTCCTGCTGGTCCAGCAATTATCATTACAAAGGGCTTAAATATTTTCATATTATAGCAACATTAAGGAGAGTATAAAACTTTAGGAGTACGACGACTTGCTAGGTAA
>CAYHPU010000127.1:0-2757 GCA_964358525.1 uncultured Gammaproteobacteria bacterium | reverse complement strand
GTATATAGAGTGGTCAAGCTCGTTTGTGCTTGTAGATAAACCATTCCAGAGCGTTTCAAGTTGTTTCCTGTCCACAACCGCATTTGCCAATTCTCCCATAGTCATTTTGATAGGTTTTCCACTGGCGTCGACAGGTATAAAATCCGTTCCGTCGGGGTTAAAAAGTTCAACTTGTTTATCCGAATTAAAATCTAGTTCTGCTTTACCATCCCATTTACCATCCGCGCCATCCTTTAATAATACAAATTGTGTTGAGCCGTCCTTTGCCTTAATTTCAAACGTAAATACTGTCTTATGAGCGGCTATAGCTTCTTGTACATTTACCGAATCGGTATTTGGTAATGTTTCATACCTGTCTTTCATTCCCGCAATATCAAACGTTACTTTGCTCTTTCCATCGTAACTCGCGTACATTTCTAAATCTTTTGGAGTGCCAACCGGGTTATTTGGCTCGTTATGGTCGTACCAACGGCGAGCGACTGGTTTTGCAATTTTGTCTAAACTTTCAGTCAATATATTCGTTCCATCTTTTGTGCTCGGAAGTCTATCAGGCAGTTCTGTAGGCAGAACACTTTTAACTCCAGGAGGAGTTGGAAGAGGGAGGGGGCCCATACTAATTTTTCCATCCTTAACTATGGCGTCTTGAATGAGAATAATTTTGTTTCCTTTACTGTCCGTTCCAACCAAATCGTATGCGCCTTTCTTTATAGTATCCTCGACCCAATCGGTATTGTTAGGTATGGATGTTTTAACACCGTTCAATGTAAATTCTCTTGTGGCACCGGGGACAAACTCAGGAAGCACCGAAGCTCCTGGAGTTTTATTTACATTACGTAGGCCAAAGTCCTTCAGGTATCGTATTGCCTCGTCTGGTGATATTTGAGCTCCGACAGTCTTGTCTGCATTCAGCTTAAATGGAATTCCGTTTTGGTCAAAAACAACATCTGAAGGTTTAAGACCACTGGGTGCTCTGTGGAAAACCTGTGTATATACTTTACCAACTCCGTTGTATTGATATTTATCAATGAAATAATTATCTTGCGGATTCTGTTCTATGTTAGACATAGTGACACTAGGAAGTGATCTTCCTGTTTTTTCACCGAAAACATGTACTGCTTCGGTAACATATCCTGATAAGTACATCGAAATTCCTTTGCCCACTAAACCTGTTCCAATTGTTGTAATTCCTTTTATACAGGCTTTTCTAATACGCAGCTTATTGAAGTCGCTATTCACTATCTCAAGCGATTTTAAATTGTCAAGATTGATGTTCAAATTAGTTTGCAAGTAATTCTTTACATCGGCATTTTCTGGCAACTGCAAATCCTTAGCAAGATCTACTGCAGCTTTAGTACCTTTTTCGAGTAAGTTCTTAATAGACTGAGTTTGCTTTGTGAGGTTTTCAGTGAATCCTTCCTGACCCGCAAGCCCTTGTTGCACAACTTGAATAAGTCCGCGCAAATCGGCATACTGTTGGCTTTCTTGGCTTTCGCTATATTGAATAAAATTAATACTTGTTTTCTTCCCGCGCGATTCATCGGAAAGTCTCATGCGCGCTTTCAAGTGTGCAAGATGCAGTGTGAGTTTCTTTTTTTCGTCAGCAGTTGCGTCTTCTTTTATCCGTAAAGATCCATCGGGTTGTGTTCGTAAAAGTGCCGTGATAGGATCCGCAAGTTCTTTTACTGTTTTAAGAGCTACAACAACTTCCTGAAGTTCTTTTCGGCGCGGGGTGAGTGCAGTAGCTTCTCTGCCGCGCGCAAGGTCGCGAGACACTTTTTCTCTCTCAACTTCCAGTTCGCGATGCTCTCTAAGAGCAGCAAATATTCCAGAAAGACCCATTCCTGTGCCGAGTGAAACGCCTTTTAATACGCCAACAGCCTGGTTTGTCATTGCAAAAGGAAGGTTGAGTGCATATTCCCCGAGCCCCCCAAGTAAATACGGGAGAAGAGGGGATGAGGCAATGTCTCGTACCTCCGCCCCAAATTCAGCCCAGGACATTTCTCCTATTTGTTTTGAGCTCTTTTCCTTTTGTTGTAGAAATGCTTGTGCCTGACGATATTCAAGATCGTCTGTTTGTTTATCAAACAAATGCTTGTTTGCCGTCCTCCCGCGTGCGCCCCCCCATTCGCCGGTACCGACGAAGAGATTTATATTGAGATTGTCTAACGCAGATTTGTCATCCTCTCCCTTTTTCTCCCACGCGGCCCAATTCTTTTCTACCTGCTGGGCCAGTAATAAGAAATTGCTAGCAAGTTCCGCTTCGTTTAGTAATTTTTTCTGCTCGTCAGAAACAACTGGCTTGATTAGATCTGTCACTACCAGCTGAAAATCTCTGGTAAAAGTTGCGTTTCTCGTTGTAGGATCAGCAGCATGATAACGGTTTATAAGATCTTTAAGTGCAAGCTGAATAGCATTCTTATCTTCATCTGAAGCTTCCAATCTCTCCCGTTTCTCGTTTGCTTCTGTTGAAAATCCTTGTTCGTGGGTAAATCGCTGTCCAATAGCCGCTTGCTCAGGGAGGGAAGTATCAACAAGTTTCTTTTTCCATACTTGCCCTGCTTCTGACCTCATAAATTCAATTGCCGCCGCTTGGTCCGAATTAAGCCCTATACCAAGCGTACCCGAGAACAGATTGCGTCCCCAGTCCCTTACGGTTTGAGGCCATCCATTTTTTGCTCTCGCATCTTTTCCGAGATTAATAGCTTCAGTTAACTGTGTGGCGGTTATATGAATAGGTACATCTTTTCCAATACATTG
>CAYHPU010000126.1:0-2771 GCA_964358525.1 uncultured Gammaproteobacteria bacterium | reverse complement strand
GACTCCTGCAAGTACGGTGGAATAAAATTCTGTAAATAATCGAAACGGACAAAATCTACACTCTCGCTCTTTAAAGAAATTTTTAATAGGTCCCCCTGAATCAGAGAGCCTTTTTAAGACAAATTCCTGAAATTTATTTAACGTTTCCGAAGTTCCACAACCACCAAGTAGAAAAGTCTGCAAATTACTTATGTCTAGTTTAGTAAGATAAGCCTCATCCCAGTGAACGTTTACTAGATTGTCTCCAAAGTTATAAAGAAATGAATAATATGAAAATTTTCTCAATCTAGACAGATCTCGAATTCCAATTTGAGGCTCTCCAGAGTGGTTCGAAGACTGTTCTGCTGCCATATCCTATTATACCAGCCCAATTCTGGCATCTCATTATTTTGGCTCTTTCTGATTGCCCCAGGCCGTTCCAACAACCTTTTTTTGAGGATCTAATCCTCAAAATAATCCTGCTCCAACAAGCCAGGTTCGTCACGCCTAGTCGAATTATCACAAAAAAAAGGACAAGCTTAGGGTTCGTCCATCAATAATCCAATCATCATTGATGGTTACGAACCCTTGTGCCGCATCCATTCAGGATGCGGCCCTTTCCCCTGCCCCCTTTTCTTTCTTTCTAACTACTAGCTATTAACTATTAGCTATTTATTTCACCTCCGCTTTTGCTCCCGCGTCCATTAACTTTTTCTTCGCGGCTTCTGCTTCGTCTTTCTTAACACCCTTCAAAATTGTCTGTGGTGCGGTTTCTACAACCTTCTTCGCTTCTATTAAGCCGAGCGTTTGGTTTAATTCTCGCACTGCTTTAATAACGTTTAGTTTACTAGCTCCGCCGTCGGTTAAAACAACGTCAAAGGATGTTTTTTCCTCTGCTGCTTCTCCTGCTGGGGCTGCTGCGTTAGCAACGTTTGACGTTGCCATCATAGGAGCTGCGGAAACACCGAATTTTTCTTCAATTGCTTTTACCAGTTCGTTAAGCTCAAGAACCTTAAGCTCTTCAATGTCTTTTAAAAGTTTTTCTACTTTATTTTCTGCCATGTATATGTCACCTCCTAACTTTCATGAATAATTTATAACTAATTTTTAAACCTTACCCTAACCCTTTGCCCTACTAACTGCCTAGCCCTTACCTTAACCTCTCTTACTTGCTACTTGAGAGAGTCCCATCGCCAGCCTTCGTATATCGTAGCTCAGCGCGTTGTGCAAACGGTACAAAGGCGATTTGAGAGACCCCACCATTTTTGCAATAAGCTGTTCTTTTGAAGGAATACTGGCAAACGTTAATACTTTTGCGCCCTCATATACTTCGGTATCTAAAAACCCAATTTTCATGCGTACGGTTTCATTTTTGCCAAGTGCTTCTTTCAAAACTTTTATGGGAGAAATAAAATCGTCTGTGTTTATGAACAAAACTGCGGTTGCTTCTCTGAGTACTTCGTCTGAAGACAAAGCCTCAGGTAGCTTAGCAGCCTTTGCGGCAACGCGAAACAAGGTATTTTTTACAAAACGAAGTTGTGCGTTAGTGGGCGCTAGTTTTGCGCGGATGGCTTCAAGTTCCTGGTGTTTTACAGCAGCTCCAAAAAAGAGCACTAACGATTTACTGGCGGTAAGTAACTGGGTAAGTTCTGCTACCTCGGTTTTTTTAAGCTCCTTAGTAGAGAATTTTGAACGAAATTTGTATTTCATAGGCATTTCCTCCGAAAGACTTATAATAAATAATGCGTATTTACTGCTTTCTTCTTTGGAAAGAGAAATCAACTATACCAAATCCATTTTAAATTAGCAACCACTTCTTGCCTCCCCTATGAGGGGAGGATAAAGGTGGGGTTTCCCCAGGTCAGATCCTCTTCAGAGGTCTGACCGTTATAGGTAAAAAAAATTCTATTTTATGAAAGAAGAAACGCTTTTACATCATTAACAAACAGAGTTACATTATTCGAAGTTACACTCAGGGCATCAATCATTTGTGGAATTCTTTTAATTATTGAGGCTTGTCTCTCAAGAGGAGTTACCGCCCCCATTGATTGTACCCCAAACTTTAGTGCATTCGCAAAATCTAACGCAGTTACACTGCTTTCTCTTCCGGAGATTGATTTTGTAAATCCTAAATACAAAGCAGAAACACCCACATCGTCTAAACCGGCAAATATTTGCTTAAACGATTGTTCTAATTTTGCTTTATCAGACAAATCAACAGCACTTTTGTACATTTCTGTCTTACCTTCTCCAAACGGCTCTGTCTTTCTTCCACTTTCCTCCACCATATTTTTTATTTAAATCTATAACTATTTCTTCTTTCCCATTAATATAATAAATTCATCTACTGTCATTTCAATATCATTTATTATAGCGCGGAGTGTTCCTCTCCGAATTTCTTGGTTATGAAACGGAACCGTTGTTCTCCTACCGTCACTGTGCTTCATTTGAATATGACTCCCCGACTGGTGATGTTCGTAAAACCCAGCTCTGATTAATATTTTGAGTAATTTCCGCGCAGTTAATACTGGCAATTTAGGCATATTTTTTAGATAGTTCCTCCGGAGTAAAAGAGTAAATCATTTCAAGTGAACCAATTTCTTCTGGAATCGTCTTATTGTCTTTAATAAACCCTTGAAGGTGGCATTTTATAGCGTCTCGAAGATTCTTCTGTACCTCTTCGATAGTATCTCCACACGTATGTACGCCTGGTAAACTCGGCACAAAACCATGATATCCTTTTGGGTCATCTGGCTCAATAATGGTGCGATACGAATAACTTTTCATGTTCC
>CAYHPU010000125.1:0-2798 GCA_964358525.1 uncultured Gammaproteobacteria bacterium | reverse complement strand
TTGTCATCCTCGCGTCCGCCAGCTGGCGGAGCGGGGATCCATAAACTGACACTTTCACTGAGAATTTCTATAAGCACATGAACGAGTTACCACATTTTACTCTTCCCGATCTAGAATTTTTTAATGGTGGTGAATATGCGCTTCTCTTACCTGGTCAAGGAGTACAAAAAGAAGGGATGGGTTGGGACCTTGTTCGTAACTCGCCCGCAGCGTGGAAGGTTTTTTATGTAGCCCAAGAAGCTTTAGGAGGAGAATTCTACCAGACACTATTGGAGACTATGTTTGCCGGATCTAAGGAGGAATTGTCAGATACTTCAATTACACAACCTGCAATTGTACTTCTTAGTTACGCTATGCACGTTGCTTTTTTCGAAGCATATCCAGACCTAAAATCCAAAAAACCCGCATTTTACATTGGTCATAGTCTTGGTGAAATTACAGCGCTTGCGTTAGCGGGGGTAGTAGATATAAAAATGGCACTTAAAATAGCTAAAGCACGCGGGCAGTTTATGAAGGAAGCAGGAGAAAAACAAAAGGGCGCAATGGCTGCTTTGAAAACCTCAATGCAAGAAGCCCAAACATTGTGCAATGAAGTTTTAGATGAAGCAGGGTTAAAGAGTGGACTTGTGATTGCAAATGACAACAAACCGGAACAAATTGTTATAAGCGGGACGGAAGAATTAATTATTGCAGCTTTAATTAAAGCAAGATTAAAGAAAATTACTGGCAAGAAACTTCCTGTTTCAATAGCTGCACACTCTCCCCTTATGCAATCTGCGAAAGATGATTTCGCCGCTTTTCTTGAAAAGGAGAAAATTGAATTTAAAATACCAAACGCACCTATTATTCTAAACGGAACAGCGAAGCCAAGTACTGATCCTGATGAAATAAAGAGGTCAATTATCGATGCGCTTACTACAGGAGTTAAATTCAGGGAGAGCATTCTTGGTCTACTAGAAAAAGGAATGAAAAATTTTCTTGAAATTGGAACGGGGCCACTGTCAGAAATGGTTGAAAAGATAAGTTCAGATACAAAGCAACTCCAAGTAGACTTTGGGTAGCTATTCAGAAACTCAGCGGCTCAGAGTTGAAAGTTTCCTCAATACTCTCAAGCCTGTGCATGAAGTAACTTACGTTATTCGCCCAGGTTGTTGAGGGAGGCGCATAAATTGGTGCAATATCTTGCACTGTTGTAACTTCCTTATTTACATAATGTTTGCGGAGTCCGCGGGCAACTGTCATTATGGCGTCTTCCCACGAATGAAAATCAGTGTTTCCTACATCCCATCCAAATGCATTGTAACTATCATAGGGTATGTGCTTACCAAACCCAGACTCAAGTCCAGCAATTGAAGGAATAAGGTAACAATTAATCTGATAGATGGTGCAGGCTTTAAAGAAGGCATCAACCTCGCCTAACATAGGGGAGTTATATTTCTTGAGCAGAGTGTACACGGCGTACTTTTGGGCAAGCATAGACTTATCTGCCGTAAGTTTGACCATCAAAACGCTGTCATCGGCAAAAGCCATTTTAGCAGTTAAGAACGCTACAAAAACAAGAAAAAACACCAGTTTTTTCATAGGCTACTATTCTACCATAAAACTATAGGATATTGCAATACAGTGGGGGACTGTTATAATGAGGACGTTAGTAGTTTAATTAATTCTATGCAATTGCCATTTGTCTTACTAGGACTTGCTGGACTCGTGTTAGTCTTTATCTGGGGAACGTATAATAAGCTTGTTGTACTTAAGAATCGTATTGAGGAAGCGTGGAGTGGTATAGAAGTTCAGCTAAAGAGGCGTGTCGACCTCATTACTAATTTGGTAGAAACAGTAAAAGGCTATGCCAAACATGAAAAGGGTGTATTTGAAGAAGTAACAAAAGCCCGTGCCAGTATGCTTTCGGCAAAGGGTGTAGCTGAAACACAAGCGGCAGATAATATGCTTACCGGCGCCCTTAAAACAGTTTTTGCCGTAGCTGAGGCGTATCCAGATCTTAAGGCAAATACAAACTTTCAGAATCTTCAAACCGAGCTAACAGATACAGAAGACAAAGTTGCCTATGCGCGACAGTTTTATAACAGCAACGTACTAGAGTACAACAATTCTATTGCTCTTTTTCCAAGTAATATACTTGCCGGTATGTTTGCGTTTACCAAAAAAGAATTTTTTGATGCGGCACCAGAAGACGAAAAACCAGTAAAGGTACACTTCAACTAAGGGCAAAACGGTATGACTATATATTCGGAAATAGATAGTAACAAGCAAAAAACTGCATTCTTTTTTATTCTGTTCCTCCTATTTGCCAGTGTCGTTGTATATGTAATCGGCAAGGCAATGGGGTATTCGGGAAACAGTTTATTCGTCTTCGCAATTCTCTTTAGTTTTATAACAAGCTTCGTAAGTTATTATTTTTCAGACTCAATAGTTCTCGCCATGCATGGCGCTGTTCCCGCAGACAGAAAACAATTTTTCGATTTATATACGGTAACTGAAAACCTAGCTATGGTAGCTGGTATTCCGAAGCCGCGCGTCTATGTAATTAATGACCGCTCACCAAACGCTTTTGCTACAGGAAGAGATGCAAAACACAGCATTGTTGTTGCAACAACAGGGATTTTGGAATTGTTAGACAGAAGGGAACTCGAAGGAGTAATTGCGCACGAACTCTCTCACATAAGAAACTACGATATGCTTGTTATGACTATGGTGTCGGTTATGGTGGGGAGCTTGGTTTTTATTACCGATATTTTTACACGTTCCTTATGGTTTCGCCGTGGGGATGACCGCGAAGA
>CAYHPU010000124.1:0-2801 GCA_964358525.1 uncultured Gammaproteobacteria bacterium | reverse complement strand
ATATATGCAACAAAACGACACGCTTAAAAAAAATTCGATTAAGAGTATTTTTAGCCTCTTTTTTCAAAGCGGGTATGCAGCAATTCTTGGATTTGTAGCAAACTTTGTACTTTCGATATTTCTCACCCCCGCCACGTTTGGAATTTATATAACGGTTCTTTCTTTAATCGCTTTTCTTAACTACTTTTCCGATATTGGCCTTGCCGCATCGCTCATTCAAAAAAAGGAAATAGATGACGAAGACATTAAAACGGTTTTTACCGTTCAACAATTATTAATTACTTCGCTTATAATTCTGGGTTTGTTTAGCACTTCATTCGTGCAAAATTTTTACAAATTAGAACCAAACGGCGTGTACCTTTTTTGGGCACTTCTCATAAGTTTTTACATTTCTTCCCTTAAAACCATTCCGTCTATTCTTCTCGAACGAGAAATTAACTTCCAAAAAATAGTCACCGTGCAAGTTGTTGAAAATACTATTTTTTATATTTCGGTTACTATTGGAGCGCTTCTCCACTTTGGGCTTATGAGTTTTACCGTATCGGTTCTACTACGAGCAATTGTCGGACTCGTTTTGATGTACAGAATTTCGCCGTGGAAAATAAAAATTGGTATTTCGTTTGGACGATTGCGAAAGCTTCTCCATTTTGGCTTTTCGTTTCAATCTTCTTCGCTCCTTGCGCTTTTTAAAGACGACCTTATGACACTATTTTTAAGCAAACTCCTCGGATTTGAGGCAATGGGGTATATTGGATGGGCAAAGAAGTGGGCAGAGGCTCCCATTCGTATTATTATGGATAACTTGAGTAAGGTACTATTCCCGGTTCTTTCGCGTGTTCAAACAGAAAAAGACAAGTTACAACAGGTTATAGAAAAGATGCTGTACTACCAAACTATGATTCTCGCGCCCACAACAGTGGGAATAGCGCTTCTTATGCCCATTTTTGTGAAAATAATTCCGAAATACCAGAAATGGGAAATAGCGCTCCCTATGCTCTTTTTATTTTGCATTTCGGCATTTTTATCGTCCTTTTCTACACCTTTTATTAACCTCTTTAATGCTCTTGGCAAAGCATCCCTTTCGCTCGTATTTATGATCGTGTGGACAGTTTTGACCTGGGTACTTACGCCGCTGCTGACCTTGCGGTTCGGCATTATGGGGTTTGCATTAACCCAGGTTATTTTATCGGCGACTTGCTTTGTGGTGATGTGGCAAGCACGCCGTTTTGTACCATTTCACGTATTAAGAATTGTTAGTCCTTTTATTCTCGCTGCAGGAGCTATGGCGGGCGGAGTTTTATTCTTTACACGGATGACAACACCTTCGCCCCTTACGTTTGTAACCGCGGGTTTACTTGGTGTTATACTTTATTTATCGGTTTTGTATTTTGTGTTCCGAAAAAATCCTGTACAAGAAACACTAGCATTATTTATTAAACATGTTTAACAGAAGTCTTGTAATAGCCATTGCCAATAACCCAACCTCGCCATACGCGTACGATTCTATACTGTCCGTATATGACTTTGTGGACGAAGTACTTGTTGCTGATCTTGGTATAGATCCTGCTTTAAAAGAAAGACTGTCAAAGTTAGATAAGGTGGTTTTTAAAACATATCTTGAAAAAGTACCTTTTATTGAAAAAATACGATCTAATCTTATTACACAGACTAAATCTGATTTCGTCATTTACCTAGATCCTGACGAATTATTTCCTTTGGCCGTTGCAAAACAGTTGGATGAATTTCAAAAAAGTTACGATTTTATTTCTATTCCCCGAAAAAATATTATTTTTGGCAAGTGGATGGAACACTCGCGGTGGTGGCCAGATTACCAGATACGTTTCTTTAATAAAAAGAATGTGCAGTGGAAGCCAATACTACATGCTCAACCAGTAGCAGAAGGCACCTCTATAGCGCTTGACCCTCTTGACCAAAATGCAATCCTCCACTATAACTATTCATCTATTGATGAATATTTGGCGAAATCTTTACGCTACGCCAAGAGCGACGCACAGACACGGGTAGAAAACGGCGAGGATTACTCATTGAAAGTCGCGACAACAACCGGACTCTCGGAATTTATGAGTAGATTTTTTGCGGGAAGCGGGTATAAAGACGGAATACACGGATTTGTTTTAGCCTTTTTTCAATTTGTATATTATTTCATAGTCTATTTTTATTATTGGGAACTTAAGAAATATCCACCAGTTCCCGAAAAGGAATTGGTACATACAACTAACTACATTTTCTCTCAGGGAATGTATGAAACGTCGCACTGGTTATCAAAACTCAACTTGCTTTCTGGCTTAGATAAAATCGGGCGAAAAATAGTAAATAGGCTAATAGACTTACTGCGCTAACCAGCGCAGAGTGTAATTGAAACCCTCGTTAGATTGATGTATCTTCTTTATTTTCTCTTTTTTTGTAACAATTTTTTTACTTCTCGGTCAAAATCAGAAATATAATTCTTATCACGCTCCGCTCGGTATTTTTGATACTCATCCAGCGCTGTATGTTCTGCCTGTTTCGCACTTACCGAACCAGCAGAATGCAATAATTTTTTTTCTGAAATCGCCAAAAATTCGTCCAACTTATTAATCCAATCCTGCATTTTCATCAAACGGCCATTGGAAGCTTGTAATTCGGCAAAATCAATATACAGGGAAACGATTAAATTCAACTGGTTTATTTCCGGTTCCGTTAGGTAGTTTTTTGCGATAGTAACATCGTTGGTCGTAATATAATCGCTTTTGAAACTCGTCAATCCCATGAGCGGTTTTTTGCTGTTAGCTCGCTTAGCA
>CAYHPU010000123.1:0-2810 GCA_964358525.1 uncultured Gammaproteobacteria bacterium | reverse complement strand
GGAGAGAATTTCAGACTTTATATAGAATTTTGTCATCCCAGACCTGATCGGGGATCCATCTCATTTAACTAGATTCCCGCCTTCGCGGGAATGACAGTTTTTTTTGAAATGATAGGTAATACTATTACATATATTGACCAAGTATCTCTCTCACACCAACGTGTCTTATTGCGCGTCGACTTCAACGTTTCACTTACCGAGCAGTTTACAATTTCTGACGATACACGCATTCGCCAGAGCTTGCCTACAATTGAATATTTACTAAAAAGTAGAAATAGACTTATTATAATATCTCATTTAGGACAGCCAAAAGAACGGAACGGTCGTTACTCGCTAGGAAGTGTTGTTGAATATCTAAAAAAAGTTTTGCCCATCTATTCAGTTGAGCTAGTGCCAGATTTTTTATCTCCAGGCGGATATGAATCTTTGAAAAATCAGACAGAAAAACAGGTTTTGGTGCTCGAAAATATACGTTTTTATCCCGAGGAAAAAAGTAATGATCCAGTTTTTGCTCAAAAACTTTCACAATTAGGGGACGTATACGTGAACGACAGTTTTGGCGTGGATCATCGCGAAGACGCGTCTGTCGTTGGTGTACCAAAGATTTTGCCTCATTATGGAGGGCTACTACTTAAAAAAGAGATACAGGCAATGGTACGAATTGTTGATGAACCAAAGAAACCATTCGTTGCGATTATGGGTGGAGCGAAACTTGAAACGAAGCTACCATTGTTATCTAAACTCTTAGATATTTCAGATACACTCCTGGTTGGTGGCGGAATTGCGAATACTCTACTTGCGGCAAAGGGATACGTGTTAGGACAGAGTTTTGTTGACGAAAAGGAGCTGGGACACGCGAAAGATTTACTACAACTTGCAATTGAGAAGAAAACGGAATTAGTGTTACCGCGGGACGGCGTAGTAGAAAATAACGAAGTTCGTGGAGTTGGCGCTATTCAACAAACAGAAAAAATGGTGGATATTGGTCCGGAAACCCAAGCTCTGTTTGCAACTAGAATAATATCAGCAAACACTATTGTATGGAACGGCCCCATGGGACTTATCGAGAAAAAAGAATATCAAAAGGGGACAGATTTCATCTTTTACGCTATTTCTCAAAACAGGCGCGCGTACTCTGTGGTAGGTGGCGGAGATACACTCGTTGCTTTATCTAACAAAGAACATCTAAATTATATATCTCATATCTCCACTGGTGGTGGCGCCATGCTTGAATTTATAGAGAAGGGGACATTGCCAGGGATTGAAGCTTTGAAATGATAACACAGTTTCCTTTTTTTTAAAAACTCTCTATACTGAATTACATGGGTAAAAAGTTTTTTGTATGGTTTGACGAGGTTGATAAGCATGATATACCTTTGGTAGGTGGTAAAGGTGCAAACTTGGGTGAAATGACGGGCGCGGGGCTTCCGATTCCCTTCGGGTTTATAGTCACTTCTCACGCGTACTTTCATTTTATTGACAAAATGAATATTCGGGACAAAATGTCCAAGATGCTTTTATTCCTTAACCACAAAGATCCAGAAAATCTTTCCCGCGTTTCAAAAAGCATTCGTGACCTTATAGAACACACAAAAATGCCACAAGAAATTATGGACGGTATTTCTCGCTACTACGAACAACTGTATGAAAAAGATATGAAGGCAGAGCATATGCTTGAAAAATTTGCTCACCGAATACACGGAGTGTACAATCCTCCGCGCGTTGCAGTGCGGAGTAGTGCGACTGCAGAAGACTTGCCTGGTGCATCTTTTGCTGGCCAACAGGAAACGTACTTGAATGTAAAAGGAGAAGCTAGTTTATTACAGCACGTGCGTCTCTGTTGGGCATCTCTTTTTACCGATCGCGCCGTGTTTTACCGTTCAGAACAAGGGTTTGACCATTTCAAAGTTGGACTCGCCGCGGTGGTACAGCGCATGATACAGAGTGACACATCGGGAATTATGTTTACGGTTGATCCTGTTACCGGCGATAAAAACACACTGGTAATTGAATCGATTTTTGGTCTAGGCGAGTATATAGTTCAAGGTAAAGTTACACCCGATCAATATATCATTCACAAAAACCCCCTTGAAATTGCGGAAAAGAAAAGTGGTATACAGGATGTTAAGTACATACGGGATGGCCTCAAGAATATAGATGTCAAGTTGCCAAAATCTATTGGGGGACGACAGAAGATAACCGACGAGCAAATAAAATTAATTGCACTTCTGGGTAAAAAAATTGAGAGACACTATTATTTTCCACAGGATATTGAATGGGCAATTGAGGGGAATAGGATATTTATAACGCAGTCTCGTCCTATTACCACACTCCAAAATATAAAAAAAGGAGAAATAGTTGTTCACCATGAAATATTTTTAAAGGGAGATATTGCTTCGCCAGGAATTGCTAGTGGACCAGTTGTACTTTTGCATTCTCCTACAGAAGTCGGGAGAGTCAAACAAGGCGATATTTTGCTTGCCTCACAAACAAATCCCGATTATGTGCCAGCCATGAAACGAGCTGCGGCAATAATTACTGAACACGGGGGGCGTACGTCGCATGCGGCAATAGTATCCCGCGAACTGGGAATTCCGTGTGTTGTGGGCGTAGCGGACGCTATGAAACGTATTAAAGAGGGAGATGTTCTAACCGTAAACGGAAGCGCAGGTGAAATATACAAAGGGAAAGTTGAAATAAAGGAAGCAGAAGTTGAACATAAGCTTTATAAGACAAAAACACGCGTCTATGTAAATTTGGCAGAACCGGAAAAAGCGGTAGAAATTAGTAAGTTACCGTTTCAAGGGATT
>CAYHPU010000122.1:0-2814 GCA_964358525.1 uncultured Gammaproteobacteria bacterium | reverse complement strand
AAAAAGACTGGCAGAACATAATAGTGGAAAGGTTAATTCAACAAGGAGCAGGAGGCCGTTGGAATTGGTTTACTACGAGGCGTGTGTAATAAGGGAGAATGCAATTAGAAGAGAGCACTATTTAAAAACGGGCTTTGGAAGAAGGTATTTAAAAGGTAGAATAGAAGAAAATGGTGGTCGTAGCTCAACTGGTTAGAGCGCTTCCCTGTGGAGGAAGAGGTTGCGGGTTCAAGTCCCGTCGATCACCCACAATTCACTTTAGCCAAGCAGAAACGATTATGCGTAATTGGCGTTTCTGAACAAAGCAAAAGAGTAAACGCCATCTGGATCTTCAAACTTACTGAACTAATACACACGTTTGCTATACTTTCAGCATGATTAAGGCTATTGGAATAAGCTACAGCTACGGAGAAAATTTTGTTTTTAATAATTCGAGCTTTACAGTTGCCAGAAATTCAAAGGTTGGACTTGTTGGACCAAACGGCGCTGGTAAAACTACTCTTTTTAAATTACTTTCAGGAAAAGAGTTCGTAGACAAAGGAAAGTTGATTATTGAGGGACACATAGAGGAAGTTTCTCAAGAGATTAAGGAAGATATCCTTCTCGAAAAAAGTACTACAATCAGGGAATATACTAATCCAAGCAGACTAAAAGATGATTACGAACTAAAAACAATGCTTGCAGGGTTGGAATTAGGTAAACTTGACTTAAACCAATCGCCTCTTCTTCTTAGCGGTGGTCAAAAGACGCGACTTGCTATATGCCGCGCGTTAATTGCTGAACCAGACATTCTGCTACTCGACGAACCCACTAATTTTTTAGATATTTCTGGTAAACGGTGGGTTATGAATTTTTTAAGTAAATATCCAAAAACTCTTATTTTAGTTTCGCACGATCTAAAACTCATGGATAAGTACATTGACAAGGTCTTAGCAATTAATATTCAGTTCAGAACAATTGATGAATACACAGGAAATTATTCGAACTATTTAAAACAAAAGCATGAAATAGAAAGAATCGTTCTGCGAAAAAGAGAGTCTGAGAGAAAGCACATTAAACACATGGAAGAAGGCATACTTAAAATGCAGCGTTTCACCTCTAAAAAAGGTGTTCGGCAAAGAACATTACTTAAAAAGAGGGTAAGAATACTAAAAGAGAAACTTCCTCCGGCGCCGCAAGAGTTAAAAGTATTTAAGATTAAGTTTCCTGAACCCCCGTGGATTGGTGAAATTCCAATTAAAGCAACCGATATTTGTAAGAAATTTGGTAGTAAAATTGTTCTAGATAACGTAAATCTCAGTCTTTATCGCGGCGAGAAACTAGTATTAGTCGGACCAAATGGCGCTGGAAAAAGTACTTTTATTAAGATTCTTTTGGGACTCGTTCCTGCTGATGATGGAGAGATTATTCGAGATGAAAAATTGCTTATTGGGCATTATCTGCAAGAGAGCGAGTCGCTTGATCCTCAAAAAACACTTCTAGATACCCTAATGAAAACCTGTAATCTTGGTGAAACTAAGGTTCGTTCCTTTTTGGGAAGATTTATGTTTGCCGGTAATAAAGTATTCCAGAAAATTGATACATTATCGGGTGGAGAAAAAACAAGGTTGTCAATTGCAATACTATTGCTTCAGAACTTTAATTTCTTAATTCTAGACGAGCCCACTACCTACCTTGACCCACTGTCACAAAGAATTATTTTAGAGTCCTTGAAGGAGTACAAAGGAACAATGCTCATCGTAAGCCACACTGAAGAATTCATTTTAGAGCTTAAGCCACAACGTGCCCTTTTTCTTCCAGAACACGAAACAAAGATCTGGAGCGATGAACTCCTTTCTAATGTTGGTGAGGTCTGATTTACACAACTAAGTTTCATGCTATAATCCTTTCCATGTTTATTCTCTTCGTGGCGCTCTTTATTCAGCTTATTATGTTTACTGTACTTTTTTTGCTGCTTCTCTACTTCATAAGTCTTGTGATTTCAGATTTCTTTGGTGTGCCATTTGTTCCAACAACCCATTCCTCGGTAGATAAAATTTTTAGTGGAATAAAGATAAAAAAGTCGGAAATATTTTTTGACCTTGGGTGTGGAGATGGCCGAACGGTTTTTTTTGTTGCAAAAAAATATAATTGCAGAGCTATTGGAGTTGAAATGAATCCCCTACTCAATTGGTATGCTCGTATACAAAAAAAACTCTTTAAGGTTTCAATGGCCAGGTTTTTGCGCACTAATATTTTTTCAGTAGATTTAGCTCAGGCAAATGTTATTTATATGTTTCTCTTTCCCGAAACGGTGGAGAAATTAAAGTTGAAATTTCTTAAAGAGTGTAAACCAGGCACGCGAATTATTTCACACGGATTTAAAGTTAAAAACTTTGAAGATCACTTATCTGAATACCGAGAATCTAAACCCTTTTCAACGTATTATTACACTATTTAAGTTCGGAGCTTCCCGTTAAATTTCTCACTCACTGCCTTTAGTATTTTTTCGCGCAGGGGTTTGGTGTCATTCGAGGAGAGTGTCTTTTTTGGATCGTGGTACGAAACGTGTAAGAAAACAGATTTCATGTTGTCATTCAAAGTACGTGGCTCCTCTCCAAGCTGTACATGCATAACAACCGGAGAAATGTTCTTAAGTGCTGTAATCAAGTCCCCAACTCTACAATCCATCGGGACAAGTAGAGATAAATCTTCAAGAACAACGTGTGGTGGACTTGTATAGATACCCTTTTTGTTGACCTTTGTAAGACTCGGCAATTGGTCGATCAGTATTTCAAAGAAAAAATACAGTTTCTAAAAACTCTTGAATAGGAA
>CAYHPU010000121.1:0-2827 GCA_964358525.1 uncultured Gammaproteobacteria bacterium | reverse complement strand
CGCAACTATAAGCCATCGTGGTCAAGGGTACGACGTTAAAACAATTGAAGAATATCCACTTCGTCGTCCTAGTTTGCAAACGATACCCGATACGACGTGTAATAGCGGGTGTACCGAAACGAGCGCTGGTGTATGGACGAGTACATCGACGTATGGGTTTGGATATAATGCAACGGGGAATGATATTAGTGCAGACTTTATCAACAGTACCTACTATCGTCCCTTTCCATCTCGCGCAAGCGCAGAGGCAGCGGCAACCTTTATGACCAGTAACCAAGCGGTTAAAAACAGAACATCCACCGTTACTTTTAAAGCAAATATAAGTAATATACAGCCAGCAGGTAGTTACCAGACTATTGTAAGTTTTATAGCAGTACCAAAATACTAGTTACTAGCTAGTAGTTGATAGTTGATAGTTACTAGTTAAGAAGAATTATGAGACATAATAGCAAAATTATAATCGTTAAAGCAGTCGTTTCTTTTTTTCTCTTAACTATTAGCTATCAGCTATTAGCTACCAAAGTCAGTGCCCAAAAAGTTGATCTTTCCGTCAACCCTCCTCATCTTGAACTTTTCATGAAACCGGACGTGTCGGTTTTAACGGCAGTAACCCTTGAAAACCTTGGTGATCCGGTTGTTATATCTGCCCGCGTTGTTTCGTTTGAGCCGACCGGGGACCAAGGTGAGCGAATTATAAAAGACAAAGCAGAGGGGCCGCTCCGGTTTTCACTAGAGAACAGCGATCTGGTGCTGGGAGAAAAAGTATTTTTACCTCAGAAAAAGAAAATACAACTCTTGCTGAAAACGCGGTCTATAGAAAACGCCACGAATGGAGACTATTACTATATGGTGGTGTTTAAAACAGAACCGCCGACGCTTGCAACATCTGCGGGGCGGGGGAGTGCAGAGATTGCAGCTAACATCCTGGTGAGTATTTCCGATACTGGTATTGCAACGGTCGACGGAAAAATTGCGCAATTTGCAATTGTACCGCGCTACAAGTTTAATTTATTCGGAAAACGATTCGATGTTATTGAACCGGGAGACGAAGTACCGGTTGTTTTGAAGATCGCCAATACGGGCAACTACTTAATAGCGCCTGAGGCCGAGATAAAAGTGCAAGGGCCCTACGGCACTACATTAAAGCAAAAATTAGTGCCGGTAAATGTACTTCGTGGCTCGGAAAGACTCATAACTCAGGAGGAAGAAATTGTTTGTTCTCGCTGTACTACTCCGGTGAGCACCGTGTTTCATGGGTTTTTTCTCGGCAAATACGGACTCTCGGCAGATATTTCGTTCCAAAACGCGCAACAGAAAGTATTTGCGAGTACCGAGTTTTGGGCACTGCCCGTGCAGCTAACTAAAGTTGTGGCGATGCTTTTTGGAATTTCAATTTTCACATTAGTCTTTGTTGCAAAGAATAAGCGTAGGAAGTAATTGTTAAATTGCTATATTGCTAATATTGTTCCAAACAATTTAACAGTTTAACAATTTAACAATGTTCAAAATAGCAATATAACAATTTCCTCGCTTCTGTTATAATCTTCGCCATGAAGAATCTATATGACTTTAAAGAAATAGAGTCCGAAGTATCCTCATGGTGGGAGAAAGAGAGGATATATGAATTAAATCCGAAATCCGAGATAAACCCCACCCCAGTCAGTAGACTGGCCTCCCCTAATAGGGGAGGTAAGGAGGGGTTAAATCCAAAGGGCAAAATGTATTGCTTGTCGATGTTTCCGTATCCGTCGGGCGCAGGGCTTCATGTAGGCCATGTTCGTATTTATACGGGGACAGATGTCCTCGCGCGTTATTTTCGTATGAAGGGCTACGACGTGTTGCACCCCATGGGGTGGGACGCGTTTGGACTGCCGGCGGAAAACGCAGCGCTGAAAGAGAAGAAAAACCCCATGGACATGGTGCCGCGAAACATTGAAACGTTCAAAGGTCAGATGAAACGGCTGGGATTTTCGTACGACTGGACGAGGGAGCTGGCAACGACCGATCCTGAGTATTACAAATGGACCCAATGGCTATTTATTCAGTTTTATAATGCAGGTCTTTTGTATAAAAAAGATACGCCCGTGTATTATTGTGAATTCTGTAAGACAGGACTTGCAGAAGAAGAGGTGCTGGCAAATGGCACACATGAGCGATGCAATAAGCCAATCACTCGAAAGAATTTGCCTCAGTGGATATTTAATATAACAAAATATGCGGACAGTTTACTCGCAACTTTAGACGGACTTGATTGGCCGAAAGGAATACTTGAGATGCAGAGGAACTGGATAGGGAAAGATAAAGGCTTGAATATACAATTTTCAATTGTTAAACCCCTCCTCGCCTCCCCTATTAGGGGAGGCCAGTGTACTCACTGGGGTGGGGTAAAACCACATATTACCGTCTGGACGAAGTTTTGGGAAACGGTTTTTGGGACAACATTCTTGGTGCTTGCGCCGGAGCACGAGTTTGTTAGTTCGCTCCTAAATCCGAAATCCGAAATTCGAAATCCGAAACAAGATGAAGTGGCGGAATATGTCAAGAATGCGCTTGCAAAGACCGATGAGCAGCGAATGAAGGAAGAGAAAGTTAAAACTGGCGTCTTTACCGGTTACTACGCGATCAATCCAGCGAACGGAAAACAAGTTCCTATTTGGGTAGCAGACTACGTACTGTCAAACGTTGGTACGGGCGCTGTTATGGGCGTGCCGAGTCATGACGAACGAGACTTCCAATTTGCGAAAAAATATAATCTCCCCATTATTCGAGTTGTTGCGCCGAAAAAAGATGCACGCTCAATGCTTATGGGACTGAAAGACGGAATTAC
>CAYHPU010000120.1:0-2862 GCA_964358525.1 uncultured Gammaproteobacteria bacterium | reverse complement strand
TACTGTATAGATTGTAGCCACGATCAAGAGGGGTATGTTACTGTGTATATTCGATAATTATGATTGACCCACAACTAGTCAGAAAAGACTATCCTATATATCAACACAATGGAAAGCTTGTGTATCTCGATTCAACAGCGACTGCATTAAAGCCACAAGTGGTGATAGACGCACTTGATAATTATTACTCTCAGTATTCTGCGAACGTACATAGGGGTATTTATGCACTTGCGGAAAAAGCAACCAATGCATATGATAGCGCTCGAATAGTTACTGCAGATTTTTTACACACGTCACGAGAAAAAGTAATTTTTACATCTGGTACGACAGACGGAATTAATTTACTCGCATACAGCTGGGGGAGAACACAAGTAACAAAAAAGGATGAAATTGTTGTCTCTATAGTTGAACACCATTCAAATTTTGTTCCGTGGCAACAACTTGCCCTTGAAACAGGAGCTCAACTAAAAATAGTCTATCCAGATGAGCGGGGAATAATCCCATTTGATGATGGAAAGTTTGTTGATACGGTTATTTCAAAAAAGACAAAAGCAGTTTGTCTTTATTTTGTCTCAAACGTATTAGGTACAATAAATCCTTTAAAAAAAATAATTGAAAATATAAAAAAGAAAAATCCACAAATTTTTATTTTTATTGATGGTGCGCAGGCCGCTCCAACGCTTGATATAAATGTAGAAACTCTTGGTTGTGATGCATTTGTATTCTCTGGTCATAAGGTTGGAGGGCCTACAGGAATAGGTGTTTTGTGGGTTTCGCCTCGCTTACTCGATCTTCTCCCTCCTTTTCGTTTTGGTGGGGAAATGATACAAGAAGTACATATTGCAGAAAGCATATTTAAATCCAGTCCGGAGAAATTTGAAGCAGGCACACCTCATATCGCGGGAGCAATAGGACTGGCTGCAGCTTTAGAATACAAGAATAAATATAAAAGCACCAATATACTCAATCACGAAAGGAAATTGGCCACACATTTAATTAATAGTCTGAATGAATTTCCTCATATTAAAATAATAGGGCCCCAGAATACAGACAATAGAGTTGGTATCATAAGTTTTGTTCACGACACTATTCATGCGCACGACATTGGTCAGGTATGTGCTCAGATGAATGTCTGTGTGCGTGTTGGGCACCACTGTACAATGCCACTTCACGAATACTATGGAATACCAGCAAGTATTAGAGCATCTTTATATATCTATAATTCAATCGAGGACATCGACCAACTTGTTGTAGCAATTCGTAAGGCAGAAAAACTATTCCTTTGATACTATATAAACATGAAAAACAACCCGCAAGGACCTAAGAAGATACATGATTGGAAAATTTCTATAGATCGTAGATTATGTATTGGCGCCGCAACGTGTGTTGCAATTGCAAGCCAAACATTTGAGCTAGATTCAGAAGCAAAAGCAGTTTTTTTAGATTCAAAAGACATTGAAGCAAAAGAAGTGCTATTAGACGCTGCAAAGGCGTGTCCAGTTGCAGCAATTATTATTGAAAATGAAGATAAAAAACGAGTTTTTCCAAAATAGCTCTTGCAACTTAGCAGATCTTTTGTTATATTGCTAAAATGATTATCACAGATACACCAATACAAGCTTCTTTGGTTCCTGTTATTCCCATTCGAGATGGACTCGTTTTTCCAAAAACCGAGGCTCCACTTATATTTGGTAGATCAAAGACAATTCGAGCATTCGAACAAGCGTTAAATACTGATAAGCGCCTTATTCTTTCTCTTCAGAAAGATAATCGTATTAATAATCCAACCTCAAAGGATCTTTTTTCTACAGGCGTTCTTATATCTATAGAGCGGTATGCTTCACTAGATCATAGTGAATTACAAGTCTTAGTAAAGGGAATTTCAAAAGTACTCATTAAAAATTATATACAGGAAGATCCGTATTTAATTGCTGAGTACGAGGAAATAAATGACAGCGATTTAGTTGATGACGAAATGCGTGCGATGGTTTTACACCTTTCAAATGAATTAAAAAAAGCAATAAATCTAGGGAAAAATATAGATTTTATAGCGCTTATGAATATCTTTTCTGAGCTTACACCGCTTGAATTTTCGTACCATGTTGCGTCGATACTAGATCTAAAGCCAAATGAAAAACAAGAATTACTAGAAGAGTTTGATACGCGTAGACGCTTAACGAAAGAGGTTGAATATTTGGCAAAAGAACTGAAGATACTAGAAATAGAGCGCAATATAAGCTCTCAAACCCAAAAATCATTTGAGAAAGGAATGAAAGAAAATGTACTACGAGAAAAAATGAAAGCAATTGAAAAAGAGCTTGGAGACGGTGAAGATAAAGACTTACTTGAAATCAGAAAAAAAATTCGGGACACAGGGATGCCTAAGGAAGTAGAAAAGAAAGCACTAAAAGAGCTCGAAAGACTTGCAAAAATGTCTCAATACAACCCCGAAACTTCGTATCTTCGCACCTATTTGGAATGGCTTTGTGACTTGCCATGGAGTAATTATTCACCAACAGATATAGACATTAAAGATGCAGAGAAAGTACTTGATGAGGACCATTTTGGTTTGAAGAAGATTAAGGAACGTATTTTGGAATATTTAGCGGTCATGAAACTGCGCAAGCAGGACGCCGAGGAACAGGCAGAAAAACAGATAAAAGAAACACATCCGCCCACAATTTTATGTTTTGTTGGTCCTCCAGGTGTTGGAAAGACATCTCTTGGAAGATCTATCGCAAAATCGTTACATAGAAAATTTGTAAAAATGTCACTTGCGGAATACGTGACGAGGCGGAAATTAGAGGGCACCGGCGAACGTATGTAGGAGCTCTTCCGGGGAGAATTATCCAAGGTATAAAA
>CAYHPU010000119.1:0-2892 GCA_964358525.1 uncultured Gammaproteobacteria bacterium | reverse complement strand
CTCCTCCCCCACCACCTCCAACTCGTCCGCCACTTGAAGGTGTTTCTAAGGAATCAGAAGGAGAAGTGTGGGGAGCGGAGGATAAGAAATTGGATGACGTGTTACAGAGGCTAGACAAAAGGTGATCAGCGGAACAGATCCCGGAATTTCGCCTCGCTCAATCCGGGATGACAATAATTAGTATGCAAAAGCGTTGACGAGGCGGTCTAGTTTTTGCCAACGCCTCTTTTTTACTACTGGCGAGATATTATCCTTCATAACTTTTGTTGCGGCGGTAAACGGGCGGGACGAATAGCGAGAAATAAAAGCACGTTGAAAACCGACTTCTTTACAAAGACTAACAGTATCTTTGTATTCTTCTTCTGTTTCTCCAGGGAAGCCAACGATAATATCGGTCGTGAAGTTAACAATCTGTCTTGTGAGATTGCCGCGGCCCTTCGGGCCTCGCAATGACAGACGGGTACGAATTTTGTTAATTAAGGTAATAAAATCTTCACGGGTGTACCAGCGATTCATGCGTTTGAGCATACTGTTACTCCCCGACTGAACGGCAATATGCAGGGTGCGTGTAATATTATTATTCCGGGCAATTACTTCTATTAATTCATCTGAGAAATCCCAGGGGTTACTTGAAATAAAATCTACTTTTTTAAAGCCGAGCTTGGCAACTTCTTCAAGAAGATAGGGGAAAAGTGTGGGCAAACGGTAGCGGCCGAGGTGTTTAACGAATATTGGCTGAAGTTTTTTATTGCCAAAAGTAATAGTTTGAAGTTCGAAGTTCTTATTAGAAACAGGGGTAACGGATCCCGGAACTTCGCTCCGCTTGTCCGGGATGACAGAAGAGGGAGATTGCTTCGTCCCGGAGGTCCTCGCAATGACAGGTTGATCAAAATAGGTTTTAGGCAGGTCGCGCATAACTTGAATATTTTCTGCACCGACCACTAAATCTGCTCCGTAGGAATTGACATTTTGGCCAAGGAGCATAACTTCTTTGTACCCCTTTTTCCGAATTTCTTTACATTCGGCAATTATGTCTTCAAACGGCCTGCTCACTTCTCTTCCCCGTGTAAAGGGAACAATACAGAAAGTACAGAAATTGTTACAGCCATTACTTATTGGTACGAGCGCCATTTTGCTGGTAGCTCGCACTGGTGGAGTATCGAAACCTACTTCTTCAATAGGCATAAATTCGTCTACAGCAGGGAGTTTGTCGCGCAAATGTTTTAAGTATTTCCCTGTTTTATCTCTTAGCGCGACACCGACCATACAACCAGTCAGTATAATTTTCAATTTTCGTCCGCCAACTGGCGGATCAATTTTCAAACGGGACAAATTATTTACGAGGCCGAAGGCACGGTTTTCAGCAGATTCACGGACCATACACGTATTTATTACTACTGTATCTGCCGTTTTAATACTACTAGCTTTTGTATACCCGCGTGCAGAAAAGGCTGCTGCAATACGCTGTGAATCTGCCTCGTTTTGCGCACAACCAAATGTGGTAATGAAATATTTCATGAAGGGTATTATACCGAAGTTAGACGTTAGAGACTAGGCGTTAGAGTCTAGAGAAAAAATATATTACTGAATTGATTTTGCCAAAATCAAATACCCACATAAGTTTCCCACGAGCCAACGTTTGAGAAATGTAGTCTTGTCTATTTCCTTTCTATTCCCATTGTTCTTTGCAGGATCGTGTATCACAACAGTATTTTCTTTTACTTCAAGAAGCACGATCTCATGGAGAGTTCCCGGAAGAATTTCAGACTCTACAGAACAACATATGTATAATTTCCGGCCATCTTTTTTTATTTGAGCTATCACATTTTTTAAATGATTAAAGTCTGTTCCAATAAGTGGAGCGCCAGATAAAGCAACAGATTTAAACTGATCCTTGAATGCAGGAGTATTAATGAGCTGAAGAAGATTGTGGTAATCAACCATGTTATAGTTGTTGTCTCGAGAGATGAGGTCGGCGTGGTATAAGGCAGAAACTAGTTCTTGTTCAGTTATTGATTCGTTCAGAGCATCGTTAAGAACCATTCGAAAACAGGCTGCAGCACAGGTTTTTACATCTTCTTGTTTATAGAAAGTTGCAGGGACATTAAGATTCATTGCGGCAATAAGTGCACTAATATTTGTTGGAACAAGGGTGTCTATTTCAAAATCCTTTTTTTGTTGCTCTATTGTTGATTTTTCATCATTTGCTTCAGATGCAGTTTTGTAGATCTTATTTAGAGTTTTTGCATGCGGACCCGCTATAATTTTTTTGTCTGATGGCTGCTCTTTTATTTGTTGTGCTGCAGTAAGTAACCATTGTGGTACCTTGTCTTTTGGCAAAGGAGGAGGTGAGGTAATTATTTTAATATCAAGTTCATCCATCAAACAATACTATAACAATTTAAGTTTGAGCGATTTGAATTTATCCCTACAAAAACCAGATCCCCGCCTGCGCGGGGATGACAAATACCCCTTACTGTGTTACGGTTGGCGTAATGGTTGGCTTTTGAAATTTCATGAAAAGATTTTTCCACCCCTCTTTTACCGATTCTTGAAACGATTTTCGTTCTGCTTTATTTTTTTCTTTGAGTTCCATTCGTTGTTTTTTGTTGGCATCAAAAAGCTCTTTGCGTTCCACTTTTAAGCTTGGGCGAAGGAGTTTTCTCTCTTCTGGGGTTTTACCCTTTATTGTTTCTTTTGCTTTTTCGCGGAACTCTTTGCGTTCTGTTTTATTTTCCTCTCGAAGATTTTTCCGTTCTTCAAAATTTTCTTTGCGTATTTCTCGGCGATCTTCATTTACGCCCTGACGGAATTCTTTAACTTTTTGACCACGATTACCTTCTGCTGAAACAGAAGTTGAAACAAACAATAAACTGTAAACAATAAACGATA
>CAYHPU010000118.1:0-2914 GCA_964358525.1 uncultured Gammaproteobacteria bacterium | reverse complement strand
ACAATAGCAAAAGCAGTATTAATGAAAAACGAACCAGATTATCTGGTGACCATACTAATTGATGGTTTGAACAATAAAGAAAGGGAAGTGGTCAGATTGGAATTAAAGAAATTAAGGATTAAGTATCGCAAAATTCGTGGCATTAAAGATGAACAAAGTGTCTTTTTAAGACTGGCCGACACAATGGCTGGATTTTTAAGAGATTCAACCGAGGGAGAGAACTACACGAAACCTTTTGTGAAGTTTCTACAAGGTTATAAAATAATAACCCAGGTATAAAAAAACCAGGCTGTCTAGCCTGGCAACCCAGTATTTGACAACTGGCTGACTCTATCCTTTACAGGAAGCATCCATCCGGATGTTTTTAAGTGCTTATATAATAGCAAAACTGGACAGAAGATTCAAATGGAAAATCCTTCCTAGAATCTAGTCTGTTTGGATTTCCTCGGACTGTTCTAAATAAAAAGCGGGGACGTCTACGGTAATATATTCGAAATTCCCTTCGACTGCGAATTTGTTTTCTTTGGGTACAAATACAACGTCATTTAATTTAACATCAAATATTTCTTTGCCGGCATAAACTTTTCCTACTCCTTTGATGATATAGATAACAAAATCGCACCCATGCTCAAGCAAATATTTATTTTTCTTTTCTGGGTTTCTACCTTTTACTACCATTCTTGCAATGTCAAATTCCTTCGTTGGGGTAGGGTATTTATATATTACTTTTGTTCCAAGGTCTATCTTATTTGTATCTTTGTGGGAATATTTGACGGGTTTCATAGGTAAGTAATTATAATTTTATATTAGCTTTAATATATTCTGCTACCCAACTTGGCAAATGTCCTTTGTATATTTTTTGAAACTCTTGTTTCAAACAATCATTTCCCGTAATGTATTTTCTACAGTTCTTTGAACCACATTTACATTTCCATTTAGATCGAAATCTCTCATCAATTTCTGCGGTAGCGTAATCATATGTAATCTCGTCGCCAGGATTAATATCTCGTCTCGCAACAAGTGTTTCGTCGTCTTGCCACCAGGTATTTGGATCACAACTATGATTCGTATATTCGCTCGTATCGGTGACGATAATAAATTTATCTTTATATTGGTATGCAAGTTTTTTTCGGTCTGGAGGTAGTTTTTCGAGTTCTTCTAGAGTAAATTTCTTCTCATGTGCGTCAAGGCGCCAAACAATGTTCCCTTTAGGAATAAACTCGGTTGCAACGAGTCCTTTCCCATCGAGCTGGCTATCTACTAGTTTTATACCCAAGAGCAGCATGATTTTAGAAATTTTATCAAAAAACTGTATACAATTCTCAGTATGCTGACTGCATTTTTTTATAGTCTTGTTGCCCTTGTTGGTTTTTTGCCGGTAAAGGATACCGACTTTGGCTGGCATTACCGATGTGGGAATGAATTCTTCCGTTTCGGAAAACTTTGCCTAGAAAACAATTATTCGTATTACTTATCAAGCTACAAATGGGGATATTCCAGTGTGTTGTATGATACAACACTCGCCTTTGTCTATAATCTCTTAGGATTTAATGGGTTAACTATCTTAAATGTTTTTTTGTGGGTTGGAATTGCTTATCTATTCTCCAGACTGATAAAGCAAAATATATTAATAACTTCGCTTGTTGTGTTTGGACTATTTTTTTCTTCGTGGGATGTATTTAATTTGGGATTCCGACCACAAATTATTTCGATATCCCTTTTTCTATTAACACTTCTGTTGTTATCAGAATTTCGTTTGAAAGATAGGCCTTTATCTTTGCTTTTTTTACCCGTTCTATTTTTTGTGTGGGTAAATATCCATCTGGGTTTTTTTCTTGGACTAATTATTCTTGGTTTATTCACACTCCAATCATACATCGAAAGGAAAAACGCGGCGCTTTACTTAGTAATTTTAGTTAACTCAATTGGCGCAACACTTTTAAATCCATTTACCTACAAAATTTATTCGGAGCTTCTCCGTCATTTTCAAACTCCTCTTTACAACCTTATTGCCGAATGGGTACGACCAGAATGGTGGATACAACTCATTATTATAGTATCGTTTCTCGCTTTGTCATACCTGCTTTATGCCAAAAGGAGTCGATTAGTCTTTGCCTGGGGAGTGCTGATAATCTGCACGTATTTAAGTATTACTGCACGACGGAATGTGCCCCTCTTTTATATTATGTCGATGTATATACTCTTTGCAGAATTAAAGATCCAACTAAATCAGGTAACGCATGTAGTTAAACCATTGGGTATTGCCGTATTAGCAACTATATTAATATTCTTTCTAGATCAACCAACAAAAACATTTTCATTCAATAAGGGAAGTGCTGATTATTGTGAATCTCTACTTGTAAAGCTTCCTTGCGATCTTGTTAAAAGATATAAAAACTTAACGGGGAATGTTTTTGCGATGTATGAGTGGGGTGGATACTTAATATGGAAACTACCAAGCACAAAAGTATTTGTGGATGGACGAATGCCGGCATGGCGTGCGCCGAATAATGAAAGCCCGTACACTACTTTTCTTAAAATCATTCAGACCCAAAATGGGTGGAATGAGCAGTTGGTGAAATATAAAACAGATTATTTACTTATTCAAGAGGGAACATTTCTTGATCTAAAATTACAAGAAACTAAACTAGAAAAATATGGTTGGAAGGAACTTTATAGAGATAAACTCGCCGTGCTCTATAAGAAGTTGTGATAAAATAAAACCTACTGAAATTGGTATTACTTGTCATTCTCGCGTCCGCCAACTGGCGGAGCGGGAATCCAAAGAGTCTTATTTGCCGAGGTAGCCAAGGTGGTCACGGCGGTGGTCTGAAAAACCTCAGATGTAGGTTCGATTCCTACCCTCGGCACCAAAATCTGACTTTCAGAAAATTGACCGACTTTTTCGTTGGCG
>CAYHPU010000117.1:0-2929 GCA_964358525.1 uncultured Gammaproteobacteria bacterium | reverse complement strand
GTGGTTGCTCCAGTTTTTCATATATCGTCTTAAATTTCTCCAAATCTATTACTCCATTTTGAACCATTCTCACGCCAATATCACCGTAACGTGCGTTAATCGTATAACCTTTTTCTGGATTTATTTCATTAAAAATCGCGTCAATTTCTTTCTGATTACTTGTTTTCACAACGCTTACCACATTTTGTCGCTGGCCAAACACCATTACTTTTTGCCTCCATTCTCGGGGTAGTCGGGGAATTAAATAGGTAATCAACAATGCCGCAATTACAACAACATATATCCATCGCCTTATCAGCAATTTTCCTTGGATAAGTTGTAAAATATCTACAAGCGACAAAACGAGAAGGATGGTCGACAGTGCCTTCATTTCAAGACCAAGAAAGGGAAATGCTGTTAACGACGCAGCAACACCAAAGAGAGGTAATAAAAATCCTCCACATACGGCACACCCTGTGGAAATAAAACTAAGAAATAAACTCGTCGTAGTTGTGGCTGTTGTTGAGCGATTTATACTTTTGTGTCTATCGATAATATACACAATACCAGTCAGCGATACCGCCATAAGTAGTGAATTTAATAAGGTGAAACCAATCGAAAACAGTACAAATACCGGATGATTATCGGTAATAAATGTTACCCATACGGTTGTTTTCAGCAAAACTAAATAATGAAAAAGAACAAATAATAAAAATAGACTTCCGGTTAATATCCGAAGCGAGAATTGTCGATATATTTTTTGCAATGATTTTTTCATTATTCTTTCTCCTTCTTGTCCCACCGGAGTAAAATAAATAAAAGCACGCCTACAATTAATATAAAAAGGGCAATATCTACGAGCGGATTTGGCATTCGCTTTACCATTGAGAAGAAAAATAGTCGCATTGCCCTACTGTAGGGTTCAAGTTGGTACATTTGTATTTTATTTTGAAATGTAAATACAACCATTAATATCCCTGTGATTATCATTACTGCGCCTCCTATATAGCTCACAACTGTATGAAAGGTTTGACGTGCTTTGCCTGAAATCCACGAGCGAGTTGCCTCTTTATAAGTTAGTGACAAGAGCACAAGGGGAAAAAGTATTCCCAATACGTACGCGAGCGCAACAAAAAATGCTTGAAAAGAATTTGCCGAAAGAGTAGTTAAGGTAATTGCGGTAAACAGCACTGGAGCACAACAAGACGAAGTGAGCCCAGACATTACACCAAGTCCAAAAACAGAGTACGGAGTAATTTTCTTATTCACATCAAGATGGGGATGGAAAAAACTGGGAAGATGAAAAAATGGTTTCAAAGTCATAATTCCCATAAGCACTAGTAACAGTCCTCCAAAATAATAGACTTGCTTGTGATACGCATCAAAGAAAGAAATAATAAATCGCATACCCAGCGCCGCAGGAACAAGGATACTTGCAATACCAAGTCCAAATAAAACGGTATATGCCATTACTCGCTTATTGTCTTTCAAAACTCCTCCCACATATGCAGGAAAAAGAAAACTAATACAGCACGGAGCAAAGAGGGCTAAAATACCAGAAATAAACGAAGCGGTTAATGAAAATCCCGTAATTATTCCTGATGGCATAGGTGTTTAGATAACTATTGCTTCAACCGTAAATGTTAACTCGGGCTTTACAGGATCATTGGTTCTAATTATTGCGTACCGCTGTATTTTCCCATAAACAGGCATTATGTATGGCTTATAGGTAACAACAATCTGTGCGGTGGCGCCTGGCGCTACAGAGATGGGAGTTTTTTGTGGCGCGTGCATGCCAAAGATATCACTTTCATAGTTGTCCATCAAAACTTGTCCAAATGCACAATTACAGCTTGTGGTAGATTCATACAATTGGAGTGGTGCAGCTCCTACATTTTTAATAGTAAACTTTGCACTTTTAGTATCTGAGACTTTCATCTTCTTTAAGGACTTTAATAAGTTTCCTACAACGATAACTTTTGGTTTTTGTTTCTCATTCTTTTTATATCGCTTAATTGCAGTTGTTGATGATTGGCTGTCGCTTAGTACAAACACGCCATAGGTAATACCTACAAATAAAAGAATACCGGCGACTATAATAAAAACGTTCTTCATTACTTCCGAGCTTTAAAAACTTTTATTACTTCTTCAACTTTTTCTTCTACGTTCTCCCTGTTCGTAATTGCGTCCGATACACAGGTTCGTAAATGGTTTTCGAGTATTTGTTGTTCTGCCTCGTGAAGCGCAGAACCAACGGCAGACGCTTGCTGGAGTACATCCATACAATATTGGTCTTCAACAACCATAGAAATGACCTTTTCCAAATGCCCACGAATTATAGCGAGTCGGTGGAGAAGGGAATCTTTGTGAGTTTTCATTTCATTATTTTTGTAATTTATAATTTGTGGTTTGTAATTTTCAACATGCATCCCTATCCTCCAGGAGAGGATATGATATCCCCTGCCATTTGTCAAGAACTATTTATTGGGCAAAGGTTAGGGCTAAGCAGTTGGTAGGATTATAGGAGTTCTTCTTGCGTAGAGTTTTCACCACCGGGGAGTTCTAGATTTTTTATTTCGGGCAACGCGCCACCAATTATTCCTTGGAGCTCTCCATACATCCCTATCGTACTATCGAATACTTGACCTATTTGTTTTTCTCGCGTAGCCCACATTTTAGTAAAAGATCGTTTTTCACGTTCCAAATCTTGTTTCATTTGTGAAAAAGATTCGACAATTGCCTCCACTTTTTGCCTGAATTCAACACCAGTAATGTACTGATATAAAATTTCTATTTTTTCTTTTTTACCAGTCTGTGCACTACTTGCTACCATAAGTTGTACAAGGTTCATTCTCAGCGCCGTACAAAGCCCTAATACAGATGATCTATCCGTAACCCAAATACCGTTTTTATACCCAAAATGTGTTATTCCTGCGGGTAAAACATCTGA
>CAYHPU010000116.1:0-2956 GCA_964358525.1 uncultured Gammaproteobacteria bacterium | reverse complement strand
CCAGTCTTTTACGACGTTCGGCGTTCTAAAACGATTGGAATTTGCTTTTAAAATGTCCGAATGTTCGTAATATAAACTACCCGCTTCCGGTATGTCAATAAATAAATTTCAAACGCACCTTTTTGATGACAGATGCATATTGACTGAGGCAGTTCTGATCTATCTTCTTTTCATTGGATTCTAAAGGACATCCACGATCCGGGAACGGAACTCGATAATGAGAAATTGCTTTTTCCCTTATTTACTCAAACAAGCGGCTAATGGTTTGGGTAATTGCGTGTGGAGCAATGCGAAACGCGTCAAATCGAACGAATTTTTACCGGTTTCCAGCTAGTCTATGATGATCGGTATGCCCTAATACATGGTACTCTTAATTAGTTATCTAACTCGTTAATGCTTAGAATCATACTCTAGTCCATCGGTTCTAGCATTTCGCAAAAATTTATAAAGATCCCACTTCTTCTTTTTCTCATCAGAGGGTGCTTCGATTTTTTGCGCAAAGATCACCTGATTGCCGTCGGTACGCATATTTATTGCGCCATAAACTGCGATTGAGCGCTCTACCTTCGACAATAGTTCTTCGTATTTCTTTTCTGCCTTTTTAATATTTTCTTCGTTGCTTCCGTTTTGAACGTCATGGAGTTTTTTTGCCGCTTCTCTCAACTGACTTCTTAGTATCTCGGGACGTTTAATAGTTTCCTTCGCTGATCTTGCTAATTCGGTTGAAAATATTAGCGGTCGTCTACCACGCGCGTGTTTCCCAAGTGTACCCAACGTGTCAGCTCTTGGGTGTGCATGAGCCTCGTCATCGCCGGACGAAATCACTGTTGCTCGGGCATTCACTGCTTTGAGAAAAATCTCAGAAAAATCCGCAGATCCATGATGACACGCCTTCGCAAAATCTACCTGAAACGTCCGTCTTGCTTTTGTTACTAGTAATTCTTCCTCGTCCGCATCTTTCGGTGGCACATTTATCCCAGTGTAATGGGTCAACAGGTGATACTCTGCAGGTATGTTCAGGTCCCCGCCAAGCAGAATGCTTACGTTGTGATAGGTAAGCTTGAGTATCACAGAATGCCCGTTTTTTGTTTTTCCTGCACTGCCGAAAGTTTTTAAACCCTTTTTTTCACCACCAAGATTCGTCGGCACCGGACCCAATATTTCAATTGTTATATCTTTCTGCGCCTCATATCCTGGTAGATAGCCAGTATCGCTATCGAGAGCGACAAAATTACCGACACGTCCACTATCAAGTGCATTCCGAAGCATTTTGGGGTATTTTTTCACTCCAATTGCTTTTTTGGTAAGAAGAGAATCCAAACTGCTCTTATCGCGGATTATCTCCGCCAAGTAACTTTTTCGATTAAACTTCTGAGTCCTGCCAAATGGCCCGCGAACATCATTAGTTCGTTCAATTATCCCAGAGTGGTAGACAACTCCAATCTCAATATTCGGCTCCTCAAATAATTCCACAAATCCACCATAATGATCCACATCTGGGTGGGAAATAATGAAGGATTCGAATTTGAACTTCTTGCTGAATTTGCCAAAGCGCCAGCGTAAAAAGCGAAACATATTGTCACCTTCACCAGCGTCTATAACGATATGTTTGTCTTCCGGAGTAGAAACGATACAACCGTCTCCTTGTCCAATGTCAACAAAAACGATCTCCAGAAGTCGATTATCTTGGATACTCTCTTTGTGAAGCCAGCCATCTTCACCTCTGGCATCAACTTCAAACCAGTCGCCTTGTTTTCCGCCTTTGAGGCGTAGCCAGTCTCCCCACAACAGATGCTGAACGGGTTTACCTTCGGGTTTATCTAGGATTATAGCATCTGGAAAAGCACAGTATTTGATTTGATTTGCCATGCTTACTTCTCCTTATAATTTCGGACTTTCCGATTTTATTTAAAATGCCTATCTACTTAGATACTAAATTCTAAATGGTAATTTATTAGGATGTATAAGTTTCCTTAAGTAATAGTTTCGAAACTAACGTATGCCTGAATAAGGCGATCAATACGTCCCATATATTTCCAGGTTCGCCCGCCGCGGGTGTTACACGCTGTTGGCTCAACTGCGGATGGCGGTTAAGCTGCCGCAACGAAAACTTTCAAAATGCTGGGAACGAGACAAGTTCATACTGATAATTTCAAATCTTGTACTACGGCTATGCTCGCCATGCAAAATGCACCCACGCTCATTCGGTCAGCTTGAACCGCTGGTTAGGGCGCAATTTTTGTATTATTCAAATAGCAAAATGTAAACAGGCCGGTATTGACTCATCCAAAAAAAAGAATGCTCAACATTGACATTTCTTAATTGTCTCAGGTGTAGATTGGCTTCAGCCCAATTCAGCATTTTCCCTTTCGCCATAATTGTTAGTATGGCGGAACTATCCAACATCGTGATGCTTGCTTTGTGCTCAGAATCAATCTCAACACCGTCGACTCCGTTATTTACTCTAAAATGAATATCACCTTCCTCGTATCATGAAACATTGAAATAGAGACATTTACAGTCATTTGAAATGTCTAGGAATGATTTGATTATGGGCATACAAAATATTGTTGGAATGCCAAATGACTTTGCTACTTTAGCGAATTGCAATAACGAATCGTTTATTTTTCCGTGGATAACATCTGAATAAATACTTTCTATTTTTGGTCTTCTAGGAAAAACAGACATTATCCTAACTTTCAGGCTATCATGCAGCTCACTCGACAATGTATTTCCTTCTCTCGTCGCCCAATAGTAAATTGGTACAATTCTCTTGTAATTTGCTCTCAAGATCTCGCAGATACTTGGAACAACTATATACTCAAGACCGTGCTCTGAAATGAAACTTAGTTGCATGAATTGCGCCCTAACATTCATTTTTATCTTTATTCTATAATTGCCGGCGTGCCATTGTATAAAATAACGAGTATAGAGCGAAAATAGACAGGAATATGCT
>CAYHPU010000115.1:0-2960 GCA_964358525.1 uncultured Gammaproteobacteria bacterium | reverse complement strand
GATCCCACCAGCGCCGTAACAACCTGGTTCTTGTCCATCACTCGTTGCGCAACTTTTTTGATATCATCAAGCGTTACGGCATCAATCTGCGCAAGCGCTTCTTCCACCGTATGAATTTTCTTCGTATGCAAATAATGTTTACCCAGAAATGATGCGATATTATACGAATCTTCAAAGGATAGGAGAATATTCCCCTTCAAATACTCCTTTACCCGCGTTAGTTCTTCTTGTGTAGCTCCGCGTGTTGCCATCTTCTCGTGCTCAACGTGTACCAATTCGATCGCTTTTTTGATCTTGGTGACGTCTGCCGTAACCCCCGCCGCTGTATAAATACTGCCAGTATCGGCATATTTCTCGCTACTCGTATATATGTAGTAACACAGTCCCCGTTGCTCACGAAGCTCATAAAACAGGCGGGAAGACATTCCACCGCCCAATATAAGGGACAAGAGTTGCAACGCGTGCCGATTTGAATCGTAGTACGACACACCACGATACCCCACAATAAAATGCGCCTGTTCTGTATCTTTTTTATGGAAGACGGTTATCGGTTTGGGTAGTTGCGTCGTTATCTTCTCAGAAATGGTAGGAGACGCTACTTCCTTCCACTGTGAAAATTCCTTTTGTATTTCGGCGAGTATTTCTTTCCCTTTTTCTTTTGAAAACCCACCCGAAACCAAAACCACGCTCTGTTTTGGCCCATAATTTGCAGCTAAAAACGAGCGTATTGTTTTTTGGTTCATCGCGCCTACCGTTTTCTTATTTCCTCCGATGTCAAGTCCGAGCGGATTGTTAGGAAACATCGCTTCAGTATACATTCGTGCCACTTTGTGGTTTGGCATATCCTCATACATATTGAGTTCTTCAAGTATTACTCCTCGTTCCTTTTCAATCTCTTCTGGTTTCAGCAGTGGATACTGAACCATATCGGCGAGAATTTGTATTGCCGTTTGTGCATGCGCCACAGGAAGTTTTATATAGTATGCCGTTTGTTCTTTTGACGTATAGGCATTGTATTCAGCCCCAAGTCCTTCTATGGTCTTTGTGAGGGTAAGTGCGTCTTTGAATTTACTACTACCTTTGAACGCCATATGCTCAAAAAAGTGCGCAACTCCCGCGTTCTCTTTGTTTTCAAAACGTGAACCTACGCCAACCAGCACCAGAATAGTTACGGTTGGAAAAGCTTTCGTGTCGGCCATAAGAACGGTCAAGCCGTTATTGAGAGTGTGTTTTTGGATGAACATATTATATTTGTTTGGGTCGACACAGGGGTCGACCCCTACGGTAGGGGCAGGCCCCTGTGCCTGCCCAAACCTTTAAATTATTAGGTTAATTATCTTCCCCTTCACATACACCACTTTGTACGATTTGTCTCCCACGTGGCGTTTGACACTCTCTTCAGTGAGCGCGAGCTGTACCACATGTTTCTCATCTGTCTTGTCTGACGGTACGGTAATCGTTGCACGCACCTTTCCATTCACTTGGACCGGTAGAGTAATCGCTTCTTCCTGTAGTGCAGATATATCTACGCGTGGCCATACCGATATATGAACCGACTCTTTCTCGCCAAGTACACGTCTCCACAAGTAATCTGCAACAAAAGGCGCGAAAGGAGCAAGAAGTTGCACATATTGTTTAACAGACGACTGTGGTAGTTTGCCACCCGCTTCCCATTCGTTTACAAATCCCATAAGTTGCGCAATTGAAGTATTAAACTTCACGCTCGGTATATCACTGTCTATCTTCTGAATTACCTTTTGGAGCTTTGAAACTAAGCTTTTATCAGCAGTTTTTAAGTTATTTGCTACCTTATCAGAATTAGTTACAAGCTGATAAAAACGCTTGATAAAGCGGCTTGCACCAAGAAGAGCGGTCGTAGACCACGCTATTTCCATATTAAAGGGAGCCATAAACATCTCATACAGACGGAGGGAATCGGCTCCGTGCTCACGTACCACGTCGTCCGGGTTCAATACGTTTCCAATGGACTTGCTCATTTTCTTATGATCTCCGGCAAGTACCATGCCCACGTTTCGAAGCCGTAAAAACGGTTCTCGAAAAGGTAATAGTCCTAAATCGTTAAGAACATGCATCCAAAAGCGAGCGTAGAGAAGGTGGAGTACCGCGTGTTCTGCGCCGCCCAGGTACCAATCTACTGGCAGTAAACTGCCAGAACCTCTAACTAACGACTTCCAACCATCAACTGTTGGATGTTGTTTGTTGTTTGTTGGGTGTTCTTCGTTTTGCATAGCAAAACGAAGGAAATACCAGCAACTCCCTGCCCAATTGGGCATCGTGTCTGTCTCCCTTCGTGCGGGCCCTCCGCACTCAGGGCACGTTGTTCTAACCCACTATTTCGCGTTAACAAGCGGCGACTCCCCAGTACCGCTTGGCTCGTACGATTTCATATAGGGAAGCTTCAATGGCAGTTCACTATCAGATATTGGATACCACCCCGCCATATCAGTATCGGGTCGCCACAGGGGGCGACCCCTACCGTAGGGGCGGCCCACCGTGTCCGCCCGCACATTAACCTTCTTAACACATTCTTCACAGTAAATCATTGGAATGGGTTCTCCCCAATACCGCTGTCGCGAAAATATCCAGTCGCGGAGGTGATACGTTGTTTTCCACTGCGCACATTTTTCTACAATCATCCACTCTGCCATTTTCTGTTTGCCTTCTCCCCACGCACTCATACCATCAAACTCTCCGGAATTCTCCAGAGTGCCCCCTGTTTCATGAATAATATGATCTTTATAAAAATCTACATCACTCAACCAACGCCAGACATTGGTAAAATCACGATTTTGATTATTAAACTCTGCTGCCAGTTTGTCTATTTCTTTCTCTGTATCGGGAGATAGTACAAATCGCTTTGTAGTGCTATCTTTGAATTTAAATATGAATACAATTTCTTTGCCCACGTATTCGTTCCAAAACCCGGGCTGCAAATTCTG
>CAYHPU010000114.1:0-2963 GCA_964358525.1 uncultured Gammaproteobacteria bacterium | reverse complement strand
ACAACGTTGGGATAATCCAGACTATGTAAAGGGGCAAATAGATGACGTGAAGGTTTATAACTATGCCCTCACCCCGTTACAAGTTAAAACGTTATACAACGGAAGCTCGACTGTTAGATTCGGCCCGTTAACTGGCAGTCCATGACACATATAACCAATCTTGTAACGGGGCTCACCCCTTCCCAAATCAAAACAGTCTACAACCAAGGTGGCGCTATTCGGTTTGGCCCCGTTACTGGTAGTCCATAATAATCAGTAACGGGGTTGGCCCGTTACAAGGTTCACCATAACTATGTACTACGTTTATATACTACATAGCCTTAAAGATCATCAACTTTACACTGGTTATACAAGTGATTTGAAAAAGCGGCTTCGGGAACACAATAATGGTTATAATCTTTCGACAAAACAGAGAAGGCCTTTGAAACTTGTGTATTACGAAGCAAGTGAAGTTGGAGAGGACTGCCAAGCACGTGAAAAATACCTTAAATCCGGAAAGGGTAAAAAGTATTTAGGAAAAAGACTGAGGCGATTTCTTGCCAAGCAACGTTCGGGCTTTGCGCCGTTAACAGGAAGTCCATAACCTTTCTTTTACAAAAATTGTTATAATAATTCAGATGGTTAAACAAACAAAGGTCGCAACAAAATCCGGTTTCAATGCCCTTGTCTGGCAGGAGGGCAATATTTTTGTGGCTAAAACTCTTGAAATTGAACTTGCCAGCCAAGGCAAAACTATCAAAGAATCTTTGAACAACCTTGAAGAAGCCATCGAACTTTATTTCGAGAATGAAAAAATCAATACTACAAAAATTCCACTTTTATTAAACCCAGAAATTCATCAAATTTTTCCTCGAATAATTAATGCCTAAAAGATACTCCGCCCGACAGATTCTCAAAGCATTATTAGGGTTGGGCTTCAGTGAAATTTCACAAAAAGGTAGTCACATAAAATTAAGAGGTATTATTTCAGGAAAACTACAAACCGTTATTGTCCCCAACCATAAAGTGATAGCAACGGGCACTTTCTCGTCCATTCTTAGACAAGCTAATGTTTCCAAGCAAGATATAGAAGATAATCTATAACACTTTTTAACGGCGGGGCGTTTGAGTTGACATTTGATATCATATATGATATCAATACTATATGAGAAAATTATACACATTTCGCGACCATCTAAAAAAAAGTCTTAAAGATCCCTTGTTCAAAAAAGCGTGGGACAAGTCTGAGACCGAATATATACTTGCTACTAAAATGATTGAAGCTAGGCTAAAAAGAAAAATGTCTCAGCGAGATTTAGCTAAAAAGGTCAAAACTTCCCAGGCGGCTATTTCCCGAGTTGAAGCGATGAGTGGCAACCCCTCTCTTTCTTTCCTTAAGCGAGTAGCTTCAGCTCTTGGAACCAAAATTCTGATCACTTTTGTTTCATAACGCCGGAGCGACATAAAATATATGAATAAAGCTGGGTATGAATATCTACTAGCATATAAAGTTACTATTCCTATTTACGACTATACCGTGGAGTTCTGCAACCGCTGGATAAACTACAAATCGCGTACTCGCGACCAAATGGAACAAGCGGCACGGTCGGGTTCGGTAAATATAGCAGAGGGTTACACGCAAAAGAGCCTTGCAACTTATATAAAACTCACCGGAGTTGCTGCCGGAAGCCAAGAAGAACTCCTAAAAGACTACCTGTCGTTTGCTCGCCAACACAGGCTGCCTATATGGGAAAAAGAGCGGGTAGTTAGGGAAGTAAGGGAGGTAGGGGAAGTATGGGATGTATTAAAGAGAACTCCGACCCTCCCCGACTCCCCCAACTTCCCTGCCCTCCCTACCAACCAAACCCATGCAACTAACCTACTAATTACCCTTACAAACCAGGCTAGTTACTTAATAAAAAAGCTCCTCGCTTCTCTAGAAGAAAAGCACGCCCACGAAGGAGGTTTCAGCGAAAACCTGCTCAAAAAGCGCTTGGAATATCGTAAAAATGGAAAATAAAATGGTGTAGCATAGTAGTATGTCGAGACCGCATTTATTTTTCTTCCTCTCCAGTTTATTGTTTTTTTCGGTAACTACGTTTGGTTTGGGTCGACACGGGGGTCGACCCCTACAATCTCCCGCTGTTCTTTCTGCAACTACTGAATATAACCTAACCCAATCGGCGACCATTGGAGGCTCTTTACTCGAGTACAGCCTGTTCGGTTATACTTCTTCTCGTGCGACCGTAACTTTAGAATGTCTTGGAGTATCTCAACAAACAAAAGCAGATACAGCAGGACGCTTTGAATTTAACCATTTCCTTGCTCCTAAAAATTCCAAAGAATTTTGCCTCACGACGGTAGACACTGAAAACTTAATCGCTCCCCCACTTTGTATTCCCGTTCCGTCAACGACGGACAACCGAAAATATGGCCCGTTTTTATTGCCACCGACGATACTCGTTTCGAGCGGCAATGTAAAAACGGGCGAGCAGGCTACTGTAACGGGAAAAACAATTCCAGGGACGAGCGTAGACATTTCTGTTTTTAATGTACAGGACGTTCGGGCAAGCGGTTTGGGCGGACACGGGGGTCCGCCACTACAGATAATACGATCTGCATTCGCCGCTTCCCCTTCGGGAACTTCCAACATTCAACACCTAGCCTCCAACACCGACGGATCTTATACTTCAAATCTTTCAACTCAAAGCGAGGGCCAAGTTCGCCTATTTGCCCGCAGCACATTTAAAGAACAAAAAACTCCCAAAAGTTTTACTCTTACCGTAAATATTCTTGCCGCGTGGTTTGCATTTTTCACCGTCATGCTGAACTGGTTTCAGCATCTCATTACTTTTAACAACATCATTATTCTCCAAGTCCTGGTATTGATAGCCCTTGCCATAAACCGCATTAAATGGTTCCGCGTTCAGCAAAAACACCGACGGGAAATTGTATTGTATCGTGAGAATGAGTTACTTATTCCA
>CAYHPU010000113.1:0-3107 GCA_964358525.1 uncultured Gammaproteobacteria bacterium | reverse complement strand
TCCTTCTTTCAAAAGTTTTTCATCACAAAAAAAACCGGTCAACACACCAACTAATTGCTGTGTATGGTCAAATGCGCCTATTACAAATCCATTCGTCGCACGGTCGGTAGTGCTCTTTGAATCGACTGGCGCAAAAGGAAACGCGCGGTTATGAAGTGGAATGGCTTGTTCAAGAAGATCCTCGTCGTCGGAAGAAATTAGGCGAAACTCAAAAGAGGTAGAAGATCCAAGTGTTTTGTACGCATGTACTAGCCTTTCCTTAAAAGCTTCTCGAACCTGAATATGTTGTACTTTGCCCGTTGCTGTTTTTGCAATTTCGCTGTCCGTCGCTATCACAAACACCTGCGGTGTTTCATACGCACTCAAATTCTTTAACCCTTCACGATGCACGCGCACAACAAATTTCTCAAGTTTGATTTTGTCATCCTCGGGTTGAGTCCCGCATTGCGGGGCGAAATCCCGGGGATCCATTCCTTCTTCTTTTGGAATCAGTATCGCCCCAACTTCTTCTCCCAGTCGGTAATGGGGAAACCCCACAACAACAACATCGCGCACCCACGGCAATTCTTCCCGCAATTTCTCTTCTATAAAAAGCGGAGATATATTTACTCCACCCTTAATTATTATTTCCTTAATACGCCCTTTAAGAAAGTACTGTCGCACACCAGAAATGATTTTATAATACCCCATGTCCCCTGTATGAAACATCCCGCCTAAAAGAGCTTTTTCTGTTTCGTCTTTTCGTCCCAAATATCCCCGCATAATATTTTTTCCTTTTACACATAGTTCTCCCTGCTCATTTTCAGACGAAACTCCGTCCAAAATAACCTCATTACAAACCAACGGTACCCCAATAGAATTTTCGGCAAGAAGCTGCATATATAAATCGTCCGGTGCGTCTACCGGTACTCCCGTTACCCGCAAGGCCGTTTCAGTAGAACCATACCCTTGCACCAGTCGTATGCCATATTTCTGTACAAATTCCATTGTGTGTTTCGCAGAAACCGGGGCAGAACCAATTTGAATATACTTTATCTGCAATTTATCTTTTACTTTCAAAAATGCATCCTCTTCTTCAAGCAGATCTATATTTATAGTTGGAACTATCGAGCTCATAGTTACCGAGTATTTTGCTAGGTGTTCCCAATAATGAGACTTTGAATACCGAGAGGGGAGAACGAGGGATCCGCCACGAAGCAGCGTTGCGAGAGAAAAAATAGTGGAGTTTATGTGGTGCAAGGGAAGAACAATATAGAAGATGTCATCGGGCGTTATTTTAAACCACTCGCCAACTTGAAAACTCCCATAAAACAAATTGGCATATGAAAGTTCAGCGCCCTTTGGAAACCCCGTCGTCCCCGAGGTATACAAAACAAGCACTATGTCATCCTCGCGAAAGCGGGCCACGGCCCCCTTGGGGGGATCCACTTCAACGCATTCGCCTCCCCTTCGCCCGCCGGCTGGCGGGCGAATAGGGGAGGGCAGGGTGGGGTTTTCCCAAAGTGCGACCTTTAAGGAAAACATTTTCATTAGTTTCCCAAAATTAGCAATTTCATACGAAGTCTTCGGTTTATACACCTTTAGTATTTCATTTGCATTCTTTCGATAAAAAAACAGTTTTGTTTCTGTTTCCTTCATTTTTTGTGCGGCTACTTCAGGAGTGTCCCGCTTGCTGTCTAGCGGACACGACCGGTACCCAAAGAGAAGACAAATCAGGTTTAATACAAGTACTTCGGGCGCATTCTCAAAACGGTATGAAATAGTGTCTTCTTTTTTCAAACCCCACTGCTCAAACGAGGTGGCACCTCTTATTACCGCATCATAAAGCTCTTTATAAGATATGGAAAAGTTCGTATTTGTATCAACGTCTACTGAAGTTATTGCGGTTTTAGCGCCAAGCTCTTTAAACCTTAAAAGAATTTCATCAGGTTGGAGAATTGAGAGGGTCTTCGAAATCATAGTATTATAATACCATAGTAGGGGTCGACCCCTGTGTCGACCCAAACGTCTTAAACGATCGTCCTACCTAGAAAACGCACTCATTATTTTCTCAAAGAAAGTAAGTTCGCTTTTACTAATCATCGCCCCCGTTTCCGCAGAAACTACCGCGTCTTGCTTTACGGTAAACGGAATAATCCCGAATAACTTTTTCTTTTTTGTACCTTCTATCTTGTACACGAGTTGTCCATTTTCAAATTTCATCTTTAATTTTGATGCATTGGTTGCGCTGTCAACAAGACCAAGTTCCGAAATTACGGAGAGAGCTTTTTCAGGCAAAACAGAAACGTTTTTCACTCCACCTGGAGTTGTTACCGTTAATTGTTTTGTCACAGGGTCAACACTCAGGGGAAATTCCGTTTTTGCTTTTACTCCCCCGTGCTCTACCTCAAGCTCGTTCTCTGCCTCACCACTTGCTACTTTTACAACCCCGTCCTCTGTCTCTATCTCAAGGGTATCGTCCTCAATAGTCTCGGGCGCTTCAACTTCCTCTCGCTCAATTTGTATTTCGGTTTTTTCCTTCCCTCGTTCCATCTGAACTTCTTTAATGCGCCCCGTTCCTTTATTTGACTTGATTTCAATCAAACGCTCCTTTAATTCCATTCTTTTTGTTTCAACCACCGGTTTATTTTCTACAACTCTTTGTTCCTCCTTTTTTTCTTCAACCTGTTTTTGCTCTACTTTTTTTGGTTCTTCTCTTTTCTCCTCTTTTGTCTCCACTTTTTTCATTTCCTCTCTCTTTTCCTCCTTCTTCTCCTCCTTATTTTCTTCTTTCTTCTCATCACCCTCACCGAGAACCGCTGGAGCTACCTGCTTGAACACTCTACCGTCTAACTGTATTGTTACCGTTGCAAATGTAGAACCTGGATAAGCACTTACTAACGTCAAGAGAATTAGGAGAACAAGTAGTTTTTTCATAAATACCACTATAGCAGATATATTTCTTTTGTCACGAAGAAAAGTAATTCACATCACGTGGCTATCTTCCAACTTTTTCTCCATCAACTACTATATACTTTCTTTATGCTCAACAAACTCCTCATTTTTTTAATAGCCCTTAACATAATCACCGTTTCCGCCGTGATTGCCGTTCTTTTCTACAAAAAACC
>CAYHPU010000112.1:0-3143 GCA_964358525.1 uncultured Gammaproteobacteria bacterium | reverse complement strand
GCTTTTGAAACTCGTCAATCCCATGAGCGGTTTTTTGCTGTTAGCTCGCTTAGCAATAATTTCCGCTGCCGTATAACCATGGACAGCGTAGTGCATCTTATTTTGCACGGTAGCAAAGAATTTTTGCGTCGCCTCGGCGTTAACTTTATAATCAATGCTCGTCGCGTAAATATCAGTCACTTTCTGGTAAAACATCCGTTCACTGCTGCGAATATCACGTACGCGTTGCAAGAGTTCCTGAAAATAACGCGCCCTGCCACCTCCCTGCTTGAGTCGCTCATCGTCCATGGTAAAACCCTTGATAAGATATTCGCGCAATCTTTCTGTCGCCCACTTGCGAAACTGAGTTCCTTTGTCTGAGCGCACACGATAACCAACCGCCAGAATAACCTCCAAGTTGTAGTGTTTTGCTTCGTATTCCTTACCGTCTGCGGCAGTTATTCGGAGATTCCTAACAACTGAAATTACATGCAATTCATCGCTTTCAAATATGTTTTTCAAATGCTCATTGACCGTTGGAACACTAACGTCAAAAAGCTCTGCAATCAACTTTTGCGTTAACCACACGTTCTCGTCCTCAATTCTGACACTGATCTTTTGCTCATTACCCGAAGTGTGATAAATAGCAATCTGCGGTTTTTTAGCCATAGTAATTTATCTATTTTACATCTGCCGAACGATAATGTCTTCACACATTGGTAAGTGCGCAGAAAAATCATACGGCCCATCCTGTTCGACTTACTACGCTAAGCAGTTGACTGGGTGCTATTTTTCCGCTTTTAGCCGTTTTTGTCTTTCCGTATTTTTAAGATAATTTTCTTTAGAAACTATGCTCCGGCCGATTTCTTTCTCCGTCTCTGTTCTGGCTACTCCAGCTACATTCCCTCCCCTTCTTGCCACCGTTTTGTTTTTTGAAAATGAATCTGGCTTTTCTTGCCGGGAAATTTCCGTCGTCACCCGCTCGCCCAACATAGTGAAAATTAACTCAAAGTCATCCATATGATCACGCAGATTCTCTCTTTTCAAACCCTTCAATTTCTTGTACTCGCTTGGGGTTACGCCAAAGGATGCTCTAGAAATTTCTGCGGTTAAAATTTCATATTCTTTTTGCTGTTTTACCCCTCTTTTTTGCCACTCATCCGTCAATTCTTCACGGATAGTAATTCCTCGCATTCGTTTTTCAATCCAGTCTTCGCTGTAACCCTTGAGTTTATAGAGCATGCGCGTACGTTTAGTAGCCAGCTCCGGATTTTCTATTTCCTGTATTCGTTCATAACCCACCTTAGCAAGCCAGCGTTTGAATGGTTCGGCTTTGGGAGAGGGAATCGACTGGATGAGGCGAAAAATTGTCTCTGTACTCGCGCTGTCTGTAAGATATTTTTTACCATCACTTGCTTCAAATTTCAGTTGTCCGATTTTTTCGGACACCTCGCGATATCCCTCCTCAATAAGCTTTCTCTTCAAATCGTTCCAATATTTTCTTGGTCTATCCGTATCAGTTAAGACTTCTATCACATCTACGATAGAAAACCACCATTCATTGTTATGAATAATTTTTCTAATCTTTTTCCCTTTGAACAGGGCAATTTTCGTCGTTTCGGTTTCACGGGTGTGCATAGAGTAATTATATTATTTTTCTCAGCAAACTTCTTCCTCTGCTGTACCAAAAAAAGAGAACAAATAAAAACGTACTGACGATACTTACCAACATTCCAAACTTTCTCACCAGTGTATCCTCAAACACTATTTTTACCGTGTGTTTTCCTTGCGGAACCCGAAATGTGACAATTCCACGATAGTTAATATCTTGAAATTCTATAAGTGTCTCAACCCCATCAATATAGGCCTTCCAACCAGGGAAATAGAACGAGTACTCAACTAGGCGAAGAGGAGACTGTGCATCCAGTTCGTACAAACGCCACGAGTTCTTTCGGATAGATTTTAATATTTTCGCCTTTCCTTCAATAATTTCCAACCTGTTCTTTTTAATAGGGTAATCTTCTATTCTTCCGGTCCACGGGGTATTCATACTAGCTACATGTATGTTATTTGGGATAGAGAAATACTTAGATTGGTTGTAATAGGTGTAATTTTTTCCATAGAGTTGCGGAACCCGCAAAAGACAGATTATGAGAACGGCTATTATTGAAATTGTAATTTTATGTTTTCTTAAACTGTCCATATCGAGCAGATACGCTAAAAATAACGGAGCAAATAACGTTGTCACCGTAAGAAGACGCCATGGATATTGGATGTTACTCAGAAGATCGACAGTTTTGAATACCCATACACTATAAGGAGATAATAAATAGAGGACAATTCCACAGAGTACCGTTCCCGAAATAAAAAGATTGTCTTGATACGTTTTCTCTTTCTTTTTTCTAAGGTACAACAGCGAGACTAATCCAGCCAGTACTATCAGTCCAAACTCAATTTCTCCAATTTTCAGAAAATTACCTCTCGTATAAATATCTTCTCGATAAAAATACGGCCAGTCGGGAGAATAAAATTGCGGAAGCGTTAAATGGTGATTTGGTTCGTAGTGATTTTTTTGATTACCGTAGTTGTAATATTTTATTTCTCGCAGAAGCGGGATAACATAGTACCCCGATATGAGAAGCGCCCACACGCCTGCAACCGTGAGAACACCAATTTTTAGAAATCTATTTTTACTAGATAGAATATGTGGAACAACGTATGCTACAACAAAAAAAGAATAGACAATAAGCATCATGGGATGCGTAAGGATAAGACCAACCACACTTGCTATTAACAGAAAGAAATAGATTCGCTTTCCTTTTAATAGATTATGAATACTCACACAAATAAACGGTATCCACATAATGGCAGCAAATTCTGGTAGAGCGCTGCGAATATATAAGTTAATGATCCGGTACGTCGATAGATTAAAGAGAAGCGCTGCAGCAAACGAGGCAACTGGAGAAAAATGCTGCCGAAAAAGCCAGTAAATACCAACGACGGAAATTAAAGCACTTAAAAAGTATAGTAGATTAATTGAAACAGTAATATCATTCGTCACAAAATTAATGAGCGCTCCCGCATACGAAGTTAGCTGTTGTGAAAATATAGGAATGGCAAAACCATATTTTGTAAACCCGTCTGCCCAGGTAACTTTGAGATCT
>CAYHPU010000111.1:0-3178 GCA_964358525.1 uncultured Gammaproteobacteria bacterium | reverse complement strand
ACAATAAACGATAAACCTAGAACCTGTAACGACAAACCAGTGGAAGAGTTCTTCATAGATCAAGTGTGTGAACTAATAATGTATTTTACATTACACAGTATATACAAAATTCCGAAAGTACGCTGAAAAGAGAGGGGGTTGAATTTGGTTGTGCGTGGGTGTAGGATGAGGGAATGCAGGAATATAGAGATGATAATGGTCATGTAGAAGGTAGACCTATTAGGAAAAGTTATCTAAACACAGAAAGAACAGCAAACAACTTCTATGACTTTTCTGCTGGAGGGTTTGATTTTACTTTTTTTCAAGAATTTGAAGTAATTGGTCCCATAGAAATTGGAATACACCAGGGTGGCGAATTAATATGTGTCGCAAGTGTTGGATCGGAAGATAATGCAGAAGATCAACTGAAAGGAATCGCGAGATTAAAGAAAAGCATAGAAGGAATTGTAAAAAGACTTACGGAAGAAGATAATTTAAACGCGGAAGCAATACGAGAGGCAATAGACGGTTTAGAATAATAGATTGCTTCGCTACGCTCGCAATGACTCGGGAGTTTTAATCATGTATGTATCTTTTAATACATATCCTAGTTTTCGATAATATTCTCTAACTCCAACGCCGGAGATGACGGCGATTTTTTCATAACTATTCTGAACGGCGAGTTTTTCTGCTTCGAGTAGAAGTGCTTTTCCTAGTCCATGGTGCTGAACTTTTTTAATATCTGATTTTCCCAGTTTGAGTGCTCCGCCGTAAACATGAAGTTCGCGGACAAGGGCACAGCCGAAGAGAGATTTAATTGCTAAATTGTTATATTGTTGGGAATTGTTATTTTGCTGGGGGAGGAAAAGGCGGAGGAGGCCGTAGAGATTATCTTCACTATCTACAAACTCGAGGAAATATTCGACACCGTTGGTTACTTCATAAGTTGTTGTTTTCAACGTAATTGAAATAGCCTTTTCGGCATTTTTTATTTCGCGGCAACGAATACAGGGGCATTTTACGGAAATTTTTTGGCGGAGGTTTGAAGAGAACGAAGCATCGATAATATCATTTACCGTGAGGTCGCGCACGAGGCGCTGAATGCGAAGCCAGCGGGGAACGATAGTTTTTTTGAAAGTTATAATAAGCTTAGTAAGTGCCTCTTCGGTGTAAGGCTTGAAATTTCCTTCTTTATACCACTGCTCGAGTGGGGAGAATTTTACAACAGCGGTAGGATAGAACTTTATATTGTCGGGCTTTAGAGATGGATTGGTGAAAACTTCGGAGAGCATTCTGAGATCTTTTTTGGGAGAGGAGCCAGGGAGGCCGGGCATAAGGTGATACGTAATTTTAAAACCTGTTGCGCGGAGAAGCCGTGTTGCTTTTTCGCTTTCTTCAACATGGTGGCCACGCTCTATTTTGTCTAGGATTTTATTGTCGGTAGATTGAACACCAATTTCAGTGCGCGTTACTCCAAGACGACGAAGAAAACAAATTTCTTTATTGTTAATATAATCGGGGCGGGTTTCGATAGTAATACCGATAATTCGCTGTTTTGAAGTTTCGTTTATTTTCTGTGCTTTTGTGAGAGTGGAGCTTGTGAACGGATGGAACGAGCCTTTTTTTATAAAATCTTCTACTGAAGTGTTTGTCGCGTCGAAACAGCGTTTTACAAACCATTCTCTGTATTTCTTGTCATAAAAAGAAAAAGTTCCGCCTTGAATAATAAGTTCAATTTTATCTATTGGGTGACCAGACAGATGAAACATTTGGAGGCGGCCGAAGACTTGTTTAAAAGGGTCGAAGTGGTACTGCAGGGCGCGCATAACGGAGGGCTCGTCGGAAAAATAGCTTTTGGGGACGCCATTTTCGGAGGCGCAGTAGACACAGTGGTGGGGACAGCCGACGCCTTTGGTGAAGACGGAAAGCGGGACGATTCCTGACCATGAACGTACTTGCGTTTTGATGAGAATACTTTGCAAGTTGGTTCGGAATGCAGGGGCAAATTGAGCGGAGTTTCTTTCAAGAATAAAACGAAGATGCCAAAGAGGAGGCATAGTGGTGTGCTGCATTTTTTTCAGAATTTGTTTAAGAGCGGTGTCAAATATTTTCTTTGTGGCAAATTTGGTGTTGGTTTTTTGCAGGGCGTGAAGGATGGCGAGAAGTTTTTTGTGGTGACCGAGGGGAAAGTTGTGCGGATAGCGCATGGGGTGTATAGTACCATGTATGAAGAGCGAAGAGCAATGGATTGAGGAATATATGACGGTTTTGGAAGGAGTTTTTGAGAGGTATGTTGGTGAGTTTGGAAAGGATGAACCAGTAGGAGTTTTGGTTTCAGGGGGAATAGATTCTTCAATTATTGCATGGATTGCTTGGTGGCAATTTAAGCACGTAAGTTTTTTCTGTTTGGATTCAGAGAAGGGTGTTGATAAACCATACGTGGAATTACTAATGAAAAATTTAGGTTCACAGGTGACATTTGTGCAGTTTAGACAAAAAGATGTGGTAGAGATTCGTGCGGAGATTGGGGAAATATTAAGGATGGTAGGGGTCGAGACGAATATTATGCAGATTTCTTTGGCTTCGGGGTTTTATTTACTTGCGCGGAGAATTTCTGAAGCAGGTATTCGAAAGATTTTTACGGGGCAAGGACCGGACATTTTGTTTGGGGGATATAGTAAATACAAAACAGTGAACACTAACGTTCTAAAGAGTGAAATTCAAAAAGACTTGCCGCTTCTTGAAATAGATGGGAAGCGAGACGGCGCTATGGGAGCGCTTTGGGGAGTTAGCTTTGTAAATCCGTATTTAGAGAAGGTATTTGTTGATTTTGCTTTGTCGGTGCCAGTTAATTTATTGATTCATAGAGGAATTGGAAAGTTCATTTCTCGCGTTGCTGGCAAAAAAATGGGGTTGCCGAAGGAAATTTGTGAACGTCCCAAAAAAGCATTCCAATACTCGACTGGAATTCAAAAATTGAGTTTGAGGTAATTTTTAATAAACGATTTTCGCACAAAACATTTTTTGTACAGTAATTACTGTATAGCAAGATACAGGGCTTAGGGTATGGTCATTAGTACAACTTGGCTTAACTCCTTGCGAAGCTTACACCTGTTGCCTATCAAACTCGTCATCTTCGAGTGACCTTGGGATTTCTCATCTTGGGGTGTGCTTCGAACTTAAGATGCTTTCAGTTCTT
>CAYHPU010000110.1:0-3187 GCA_964358525.1 uncultured Gammaproteobacteria bacterium | reverse complement strand
ATACCCGAACATTTTCAAATGTGAGTAGTACATGCGCTGCTTTTTCCGTGCGGGGAAATAATACGCCTTCTCCCCATTTTTTAATATCCGTATGTGGTAGTTGCCACTACCGTCTGTAACGTAATATTTATTCGCGCAGTGGTTATAAGTATTTATGATCAATGCGTGAATAATTAATGCCGCTGTAAAAACTGTGGCGGAGATTGACTATTCACAGAATAGGGCAGGGAAACCCTTTCAAAAAAAATGACAAGAACGCTAGTTGTGATTCCGATCGCTTTGATTGTAGCGCTCGGAGTTTCTCTGTTGGGACAACAGATGGTACAAAATGTCCCAGCCGCTGCAGAAGCGGCTGAAAGGTTGTTGAATCGCGGCGGCGCATCGGTTGCCGCCCCGGCGATTTCGATTTCCATTCCGATGCCGGAGGCGCCTAAGTTCGCAGACAGGGAGTTGCATGCAGATGAAATTCTAATTTTGGCGATTCTTACGCAATACGGGCCGGACAGAGTTCTGTACGGCACCGAAAATGGAGGTAGAGTCGCATTTTCAAAAAGCACCCAGGTTCCACTTGGCGGGACAAACAGAACATATGCAGGGATTTATACCGTAGTTTTTGGAGTTGTTCAGTGGAACGGCATGATACCGGCTAAATTAGGACCTGTGCTTGCAATCGCAGGACCTGATATCTCTGCAGAGTACTTGTATAGGAGATATTGCACGTCTCGTCAGATTTTCCCATTTCCGGAACATATCAAAAGTTACGACGCGCCCGACCCAGCCAATCAAGGTTGGGACCGTGGCCCGTGTCAATGAATGGACCAGTGGTACAATGTCAGATCTAAAGCACGAGAAAGAATACGCCTCTTTGTACAAGAGGTTTACCAAGGAGTGAGGTTTCCCTGCCCACTCTCCATTCCGTAAAGGTCAGACCTTGTAAGGTCTGACCTTTAATTACTCAAGCGTTAGGTGGTTTAGATCTTCAGGAAGAGCTTCTTGGTAATCCTCGACAAAAGATCGATAGGACGGGCTATTCTTGGGAGTGAGTACATTTCGCCTATTAAAGAAGTCCAGCACAATAGTAGGATTAAACCATTCGGTTATAGTATCTCGTAAATACCAACTGTAGCTTGAATACGGGTAGTCTTTGTATGTGCTCCACGGTTTTTCAGATGGAACGTCCTTTGGGTTTAGTTCAGAGGGATTTAGATGAATGTATCGAGACAGATGAAGTATGTAGTAATCATGTGTAATTAGAACTCCCTTGTATGCGCCCTGGAAGAGCGATCCGACGCGGTTGTATTTTTTATTAGCGTAAAGCACATATTTGGTGACGAATGATCGCATGAAGTGGGTAATAGTCTTTGCATTTTTCTGTTTGACAAGGATGTGGAAATGATTAGGCATTAAGCAAAACGATATTATAGTTAGTTGTTTATTAAAATTCTCAATATGTGGTAAGACAGGGAGTTTTAAGCTCTTAAAATACTCGTTAACCTCTGTAGGATCACTCAAATACAACTTCAGGAACTGTATAAACATTACATAATCACTTTTATCAAAAAAAATATTTTGTCGGTTAACACCACGGTTATATAGGTGATAGTAACTATTCTCAACGTACGGTTTTATTTTATTTAAGCTTGGCATAGTGCTCCGTCTTTAAAGGTCAGACCTTTACTGAAGTATTTGTAATATTTTTAGCATATAAAATATTTTATACAACCGCTTATACACCGCATTGTGGGGAAATTGCGTTCTTGTGACACGGTTTGATGTGCATTTTTGTACTTTACAAAATGCTGCAAAGTGCTATTCTTCCTCACGACATGGCAAAAAGTACTTCGCAGTTCACGTCGGACGAAAAAAAAATTCTCGTCAAATATTTCAGTTCTATAACTTCCGATACGTTTTGTTTAATCAATCTTCCCGAAGTTGTTAAAGGTACGCTTTTTTCTCGCTATAGCAGAACGGCCAAAAGTGTTCGCCGCTTGTTTCTCGACGAGTTTTACAATGGTGAAATAAAGGATCTATTCAAAAACGATGAAAAAAATATCAGTGGCGTAAGTGTTGAAAAAGCAGAAGATTTTTATGAACGAATTCTCGTTGGCTACGGCGACGATTCGGTAGCGGAGCTTGGCGGCGTACACATAGCGCTTGAAAACATCAGCAACATCGCGGTCAAACTGGTTGAGGATGCGCGCATCGGCATTTCTCCTCTTGAGAAATCGAGCCGTTATGTATTTTTTGACAAGAAAGTAAACGACTCATATCTCTTTTACCGAGACGAAAAAATTATGTCCTCAAAATTTGCAAAAGAATACGAGCGAGTTATGGTTTTGCTCTTCGATACCTATACGCTCGTCGTTCGCGAAATCTATAACGGGCTTATTGCCGAAGGAAAGCCCGAAACAGTATCTGAAATTGCCTTTAAGGCTTCGTGCCGTGCTAAAGCCTGCGACGTGGCGCGTTACCTTCTCCCCATGTCAACCCTTACGAATGTTGGTATCTATGGAAACGGCCGAGCATTTGAATACATGCTTATTAAATTAAAATCGTCTCCTTATAAAGAAGTGCAAGAGCTTTCAGAAAGTATGAATACAGAACTTCGAAAAGTAATCCCGGCGTTTGTGAAGCGCTCTGAAAACGAGAGAGGGGTAAAGTACGTTAAGTACCTAAACGATACGAGTACTCTAGTACAGAGGTATCTAAGTACAAAAGTACGAGTAGCAAAAAAGGCGAAGAAAACAGAGAACGAGGTCCGTATTGTTTCGTGGGACAAGCACGCAGAAGATAAAATTCTTACTGCACTTCTTTTTTCTCAAGGGACCGATTCTATCGAACGTCTTCAGCAGAAGGTATCTAAATTCTCAGACTCGAAGAGAGAAAAACTATTTAAAGCGCTTGCCGCTCTTCGACAAAACAGGCATCACAAATATCAACGAGCTTTTGAAAATGTACATATTACGTTCGAACTGACGACAGACTTAGGCGCGTATCGCGATGTTATGCGCCATCGCATGATGACACAGGAGCGCCAGTACTATACAACCGATCTTGGTTACACGGTCCCCGAAGAACTTCACGCGTTCCCACAACTCAAAAAGTCCTATATTTCCGCGCTCGAACAAGCGCATGTACTTTTTAAGAAGATGCAAAAGAAAATGCCTTTTGAAGCGCAGTATGTTGT
>CAYHPU010000109.1:0-3319 GCA_964358525.1 uncultured Gammaproteobacteria bacterium | reverse complement strand
ACTTTTTTAAGGTGATTGTAAGCGAAGCTCTTAGCTTTTAACTTTTGGCCACTCGAAAGATACGACTGGTACAAATCTTTGTACAGCGTTACCCCTTCAAACGGGTGGTAATAGTAAGCCCGCTCAAGCGCAACAGTTGTCCCGATCTTTCTTTGTAGAGAAGACACTCCCGGAAACAAATACTGCGAAAACGGAGTCGTACTCTTCTCATGGGCCTCTATGTTAAGCGGATAGGCAAAGAGAGCCAATGTATAGTGTCCTCTCTGTACCAATAGGCGAGAGGTAATAATGAGGTGCGTAATAACAAGTAGCATAAACGGTAAACAATAAACAATTTTTCCCTTGCCTCCCCTATTAGGGGAGGATAAAGGTGGGGTTTTACTATTATTATTGTCCTGTGCAACCACTCCCAGCAAAAGAGCAGCTAAAAACTGCACACTATAAAACCGATGTAAAAAATTCGTCTGAGAGTTAATAAAAATCGCAAATAGTACAAATCCCCACATTGTAGGTTTGCGGACGATCCTTCGTAGGATAAAAAGTCCAAAAGCAACACTGGCAAGAAGCGTAAATATGCCATTTTCAGCAAGTATGTCACTCAAAATATTATGGCTCGAATCTTCCCATTGAAACGGGTTTACCGAAAATCGTGAAGTAATAATGCGGAAATTCCCCGCGCCAATTCCAAAAAGTCCCCGCTCCATGGTGCTTTTTAAGACATATTGTGCTAACTTGTCTCTGCCAGAGAGTACCGATTTATATTGTGTGTTAAGTGTTTCCGAAACAAAATTTATCACATTATTTTTATACAAGAAGTACTTTTGCGTGTAGTCTGTTGTTACAAATACGCCTACTACAAACAAAAATACAATTGCTGCAATTGTTATTATTGTTACCTTTAGTTTTTGTTTAGTTACAATAACAAGAATGAGAGAAATAACTCCAATAGTCAAATAGGCAGAACGGGAAGTGGAAAGTACCAGTAACAGCAACATACATATAAGTATCATAAGTGACTTAAGAAACTTAGCCCCTCGTAGGGGCGAGGTCTTCTTGCCCAAACCCTCTGTCATCCCGAGCGCCTCCCATGTCATCCCGAATTTATTTCGGGATCCAGTTTCCTTTTCCCGCCTCCCCTGTGAGGGGAGGGTAGGGTGGGGTTTCATCATCTTAAAGATAATCATCGTCACAGGAATCACCAAAAAATCCCCGAGTTGGTTATGTCCGGCAAAACTGGGGAATATAAAATTGTACCCATTCTGTGGCACAAAGAGCCGGAATACAGAAGTTAGAAGATAAAAGATAGAATATACAACAGTTATAACGGTTGTAACTTTGTAGGGGTCGACCCCTGTGTCGACCCAAACCTTTTTTCCTACAAAATAAACAAACACGAGTGCAAAAAATAGCAGCAGTTGTTCAAAAGACGTCTGTTTATTTGCCGAAAAGAAAACAGAAAGAATGGTAAAAAAGCTCAGCGCAGCAAGTATCTTTTCCTCCCAAGGGTCCCAAAGGTCAGATAGACCTTTAAAGAAAGACAACAAAACGTATGCAGCCGGAAACAGTAATATCAAATAAAAAACCGCCTCTCTCCCCCCTTTTATCCCGAGTCCCTCAAGAAGAAAAATGATAAAAAGAAACACAGCAGTAAAACTTAGCAACATGACTATTAGTATAAATCAATTCTTTTTGTCATCCTGGACAAACGAAGTGCATTCCGGGATCCGTTTCCGAGGGTTGCTCCCTTTTGGGTGCAACCCTCAATGAGTTCTTTCTCCATGTTATACTTCAAATATGTTTTTTGAACGCCTACTTGCGCTAACTTTAATGGTATTCTGTACCCCTGTTTGGATTTTGACATTTATCATCACGAAGTGTACTTCCTCTGGTCCTTTTCTTTTCAAGCAAAAACGTCTGGGCAAAAACAAAAAACCGTTTGCTCTCTACAAAATCCGTACTATGAAAGTAGGCGCAGAGAAACTTCAAAAAAAATATCAAAAGCTTAATGAAGCAGATGGACCGGTTTTTAAAATTCGCAACGATCCTCGTTTTACACCATTTGGAAAATGGTTATCACATACCGGGCTAGACGAATTACCACAACTAATTAACATCGTAAAAGGTGAAATGTCCTTTATTGGCCCTCGACCATTACCTGTGTCTGAAGCAATAAAGATACCAACTAAATATGCTCCTCGTTTCTCAGTTCTGCCAGGTATTACGTCTTCTTGGGTTGTTGAAGGGAGCCATAAGCTTTCTTTTAAAGATTGGATGGAGCTGGACCTCTGGTATGCGAAAAACAAATCTACAAAAGTAGATCTGCTTATTGCCTTCAAAACAATCAAGATGATTCTGAAGAGCCTCCTGTCAATTTGACATACCCCTCCTTGCCTCCCCTCCGCCAGCTGGCGGATAGGGGAGGGCAGGGTGGGGTTTGTTTGACATTTGATATTTGATTTTTGGATTTATTTGGTACAATCCCCCTTATGAAGCGAACACGCAAAAGCAATTCCAAGAAACCCTTCTCTCTCATCCGTCGTCTCTGGAAATTTGCCGTCGTCAATTATTTCATTACTATTTTTTTCGCCTGCATTTTTTTTGTCGGCGTTGTTTCCGTTTACAAACTTTTCTTTGCAAAAGATATCTACGCCTACACTCGTGTAAAAGTGTCGCAGGGTCTGTGGTGGGCAAATACCGCAAAACCATCCATTTGGATGCTGAAGGCCTTTAAAAAAGGTGACATTGAAAAAAGTTTAACAGGTAAGCCCAGTGTAGAAATTCTAGCGGTTCGTTATTACCCCTATTGGGGAACCGACCAGTTTGACGTGTATTTAGACCTTAAGCTGCTTGTTTCTGGCAACCCAAAAACAGGCAAGTACAATTTCAAGCGCTCGGCAATTGGCGTAGGTGCGCCTATAGATTTAGAGTTTCCCGACGTTCAGGTAAGTGGCACAATAATTCGTATGAGCACCAAACAATTTAAAGATAAGACAGTCAAAAAAGTTCTTACACTTTCCAAGAAATACGCGAACGCTTGGGAATACGACGCCATACAAATAGGGGATTCGTATTTCGACGGGACAAACAAAGTCTTTATTGTAACCGATAAGTGGTTTGAAGATCAATTTGTGAGTTACGACGCAACGGGTAACAACTATCCCCTTGAAACAGAACCAAAAAAGCATATTACGGTAGAGGCAGAAGTGCTTCTGGTGCAGTCAAAAGACCAACTCTTCTTTGCACAAGAGCAGAAAATGACACTCGGTAAAGCCTTTAATATGAGTACGAACAGCTTCACCTTCGAAGGCTTCGAAATCGC
>CAYHPU010000108.1:1488-3401 GCA_964358525.1 uncultured Gammaproteobacteria bacterium | reverse complement strand
GATTTGCTTGAGCATAAAACGTGGTTGTTGGCGTTACATTGGTCTGGGTATTTTCATACGTAACTTCAGTGTTATTTACCGTAGGTGTTGGTGTTGTTTTTTTACCTACCCACCCAAACAATGTATCCCATAAACTTTTTTTAACTGCAGGCGCACCTGTGGGTGTGGGAGTTACTATAGTAGTTGGTGTTAGGGTAGTTGTGGTAGTTGTAGTTCGAGTTGGTAATCGAAGTCTGCCAAGTACAAAGGCTATAATGAGGACAAAAAATACTAACCCGACAAAGAATGATAAAACACTTTTTAAATCAGACATGGCTTATAGTATATCACAATTTATGGGTAAAGGCAAGGGCAAAGCAGTTGGCCAACTGCCTAACCTTTACCCTAACCCTTAGACAAGCACTTGTTATAATGAAAACATGAGTCTTAAGTGGAACGTTCTCTACAACACCTTTGTTCAGTTTGTAGGGCGCTTTGCGACTTCATTTTTGGGCTTCATCACCACTATTATTCTCGCACGAAGCCTCGGGGCAGCGGGCTACGGAACGTACGCAAAGGTCTATACGCTCGCCGCCTTCTTCTATTTAGTAATAGATTTTGGTTTAAACGCTATTTACATACGACGCTTTAAAGAAGATTTGAAACATATTTCCATGATGAATGCCATTCGAACCGTGTTTTTTATTTTTTCCCTTGCAGTTATTTTTGTATTTTTTGTGGTAACCCAACAGCATATCTTTACGAGTCGAGAAAAATGGTATACCCTACTGTTTGTGCCAACAATCCTTCTCTTTGGCTACTACACCAGTTTAAATGCAATCTTTCAGCTTAAATTACGGTACGACCTCTCAGTTCTTGCGGCAGTACTCGGAGGACTCGTGGGAGTTGCCCTCATGATAATTACCCTCTCGTGGGGTTTGTCGTTTAGCATACTATCTATAGTAGCAGGATACGCGATCACCGTATTTTTGTCCTACCTATTTGCGCGTAAACTAACTCCTTTCGTTTTTTTCAGTCAGCCCTTTTCACTTTACGACATGATCTCTTTTTTGAAAGACGCGGCGCCAATTGGCTTTATGCTTTTTTTCAACACCATGTATGTGCGAGCAGATGTGTTTGTTTTGTCTGCGTTCAAGACGAATGCGGAAGTTGGTATTTATCAGCTCGGTTATAAATTTTTTGAATTTCCCCTTGCGTTTGCTACTTTTTTTGCAAACGCTACGTTCCCCCATTTTGTGAAAAAGTTCGATGAAAATAAAAAATCATTTTGGAAAAATTTTTATCAATCAACTTTTTTTCTTCTCGGTATGTCTGTATTGTTTTCGATTGTCGGTTATTTCGGCGCGCCGCTCCTCTCTTTTATTAGAAATGATTATAGTGCGTCCGTGTTACCGCTTCAAGTTATGGCATGGTCGTACCCCATTTTTTTTCTTACGAGTGCCCTTAATTGGCTTTTGTTTATAGAAAAAAGAGAACGGTCACTGGTATGGATTTACGCATTCTCGTTTGTTGCAAATGTTCTTGCTAACTGGTATTTTATTCCCCGCTACAGCTATATGGCATCTGCCTGGATTACAGTAATTGGAGAAATGGGCGTCTTGGTTTTAATTTTGGGAGTACTTATTAGGAAACAAATCACAAACCACAAATCACAAATTCCAAGCAAATTACAATAAACAAATAACAATACACAAACTATACAAAATATATTTTGTAATTTGGTAATTGGAGCTTGGGATTTGTTTGTGATTTGTAATTTGGATTTTGTAATTTATATATCTACACAATGACAACCATCTATACCGACGGCGCGTGTTCTGGCAATCCCGGCCCCGGTTGGGCCATGTGGGTTATTCTCCTCGCCTCCCCTATGAGGGGAGGGCAGCCTACTGGCTGGGGTGGGGTTAAAACCA
>CAYHPU010000108.1:0-1388 GCA_964358525.1 uncultured Gammaproteobacteria bacterium | reverse complement strand
CTCGCCTCCCCTATGAGGGGAGGGCAGCCTACTGGCTGGGGTGGGGTTAAAACCAATATCGTCAAACAGCACAGAGTAAAGCTCGATTTTTGTACCAACAATGAAGCAGAATACCTGGCAGTTATTTATGCTTTGAAAGATCTTATCGCGCACCCAAACCTGGCTTCCTCCCCTCTTCATTTCTTATTAGATTCAAAGCTAGTTGTTGAGCAAATTAATGGCACATGGAAGGTAAAAGACGCACGCATGAAGGAGTTTAATGCTCAAATTAGCTTGTTACGAAAGGAACTTTCAATTCCCGCACAATTTACGCACATTCCCCGCGAGAAGAACAAAGCAGACGCACTTAAATACGAGTAACACTGTCATCCCGAACTTGTTTCGGGATCTGTTTCCTATCTGTCATTCTGATCCGTAAGCGAAGCGCACGGCTGAAGAATCTCACTTTAGTTAATTTTCAATTTTCAAAATCCAATTTTCAAATAATTTACAATTATCAATTTTCTAAACAGATCTCTATTTTCTTGCAACTGTTTTCTATCCTAACTACTAACTAGTAACTATTAACTATCGAATTTTTCTCTTGACAACATTTAGCAGATGTGGTATCTATATGCTATTAAAATGAGTTCTTCTCTCCTCCCCTAATAGGGGAGGTGCAGGTGGGGTTCACAAATTTGTTCCGGATTTACTTATTATTAGTTACCAATTTAAACAAATATGAAATCTCCCTCAATCGCTCCCTTGTTCGATTATGTATTAATTCGTCCTCTTGCTGGCGAAACCAAAACTGCGTCTGGTATCGTTATTCCCGACAGCGCAAAAGAGAAACCCCAAGTAGGAGAAGTTATGGCAGTTGGTCCTGGTAAAAAAAGTGATGATTGTTGTGGCGGTGGGTGTGGAGATTGTGAAGAGGGAAGTGGCAAGCATGGTGGAATGGTTGTAAAAAAAGGTCAAAAAGTTTTGTATAAAAAATGGGCAGGAAATGAAGTGAAAATGGGAAACGAAGATTGGTTACTCGTCGAGCAAAAAGAAATCATGGCAGTGGTGGAGTAATCTCCCCTCTGTTATTGCGAGTCCTCCGATTCGGAGGACGAAGCAATCTCGTTCCCCTGTCATCCTCGCGAAAGCGGGGATCCAGAGAAGCATTTATAAATTACTAATTTAATACAGAACACATGGCAAAACAACTCGCATTTGGTGATGAAGCCCGCGCAAAACTTATTCGCGGTGTTAATATTATGGCAAAAGCAGTGGTTACCACTCTTGGTCCGAGGGGCAGGAATGTAGCGCTCGACCGCAAATGGGGCGCGCCAACAATCGTGCACGATGGTGTATCAGTAGCAAAAGATATTGAACTTTCAGATCCGTTTGAAAATATGGGGGCC
>CAYHPU010000107.1:0-3407 GCA_964358525.1 uncultured Gammaproteobacteria bacterium | reverse complement strand
AAAAGAAAGAGGCGGGGAAGAAAAATACTAAATATGAGTGGGAATGGGATTCTGTTGCAGTAGTGACAGATATCAAGAATGAAGGACTTTGGGATTCAACTACTATGGCACAAGTTGCCTATGTAGCGAAGTTCCAACATCTAGCCAAAGATGAAATGTTGGCAACGGGTATTTTTGCGAGTATTACACTCGCACAAGGAATTCTAGAGAGCGATGCAGGCAGATCTAATCTTTTCCTTTTAACCAACAACCATTTTTGTATAAAATGCAAAAAGGTTGGGAAAAAGGGATGCCAAGACTGGGCTCCTAGAGAGTATGGATATGATTGCAAACAATGGTCAGATGACGATGATTGCGATCATTTCTGTGTATACCAAAGCGACGAGTTTGCGTTTAAAGCGCATTCAGTTGTCTTGTTAAACTCTAGGTATTCAGGGATTTTTGATTATCCTATTTCGGATCAGTTGTATAAACTAGATCCAAAATGGTTTGGGGTAACAGAAGTCCCATACTATGCTGCCTGCGCGGCAATGCTCAAAAACGGTGGTTATGCTACAGGAGGAAATTATCAGTATAGTGTTGCGACACTCATAGATATTCTCCAACTTTGGAGAATAGACTTTAGTGTAGCAATTAGAGCATAAAAATAATTTTTTTTCACCAAATTTTTTTATATGAAATTGCGAGATGTTTTTTTCAGTATTCTCGGAGGAATTTTTGTTGTGTGCTTGGTTATTTACGCCGGCCGCACCGAAGATGAGCCGACCGTCGTCCACGACGGATTCGTGGAAACCACTACCGAAACCATGACGGAGGTCGTTCCGTCAAGTTTGCCCGTAACTGAAACGGGCACTGTAATTTTAGATCTTGAAGAAAAAATGTCTTTTTCTGCCAAGTCACCTAGTGCCGTGGCAAAAAAAAGATCTACTACGACTGCGAAAAAAAAGGTTGTTGTCAGCACCTCAAAAAAAAGCGACAAAAAAAATACTGCGACTAATGCGACTGCCACTGTAAAAAGTGGTAAAAAAAATGTTAAAATTCTTACTGCGACCGTGTCGACGAAAGCCACACCTAAAAATGTGGCAAAAAAAAGTACTGCGACAATTTTTAACATAAAAGGTCAGATCGTAGAAAATGTAACTGACCCTGGCGTATATTTCATAAAAAAAATATATCCAGATGGATTTGTCGAATACGACCGGTTTGTAAAGAATTAAGTTTCATAGTGTTTAGTCAGAGGCCACGACTGCTTACAGTACGAGCCTCTTTTTTATTTATCCATTTAATTTTACATAAAAAAATTCCCCTCCAGCTTGGAAGCCAGAAGGGGATGACACATTTCGGTGATTTATCTTTTTATTTTTTTCTTGATATTCCAACCACAGAAACCTCGAAGGAGGCCTTTGTTGCTTGGAATATCTGTGAACTGCATCCCATATTTGCTATGTATTCTTCCTGGTCTTCAAGGATTTCTTTTAGTGATGTCTTCCACGGAAGAATCACCACGAGCTGACTCGTGTCTAAGTCGCACGATTCAGTCACCCCGGCATTTTTACGGTAAAAAAGTTTTGCATTAGGTTGCAAAAACAACGAACCTTCTGGGTAACCATTGCTGGCACTCAGTTTGTTTTTAGGTATTACTGCAATTTTGACAGCGTAACAGAGGCTGTCATTAATCGCGTAGGGCTCAAAGACTGTTTGTGCAGTAAATCGGCAGTGCGATTTCTTGGTGGGAATCCGCCCACCAGCCGTTACGCATTCTCCGAAAGTATCAGAGAGCTTTGTTCCTTTTTCTTGCGAGAATGCAAGAAGAGGAAGTAGTGCAAAAAATAAAAACAATAAGTGTTTCATTTTAAGAAATTTGCGCGGGGGCATAACCCAACCCCTGCAGGTTTGAAAATAACAACTCCATCTCTTAATAACCGATTTCTTTTTAAAATGCAAGTTTAGTTTGATCCCGTAGTGAATTTTGGCGATGTGCAAAGCACTATAAAATACTTCGCCAAAATCTACTATAGAATTGACTATTCCCAAAATTTGATTTGACAAAAGTAGTTTATTAGTTGTGATTATTATGTTTGATCAGTATATTGATGTAAAACAGAAGTCACCAGTGTTTGATACGGTATGCCTTTTTCTACTGCGCGGACCTTTAATTTCATAAAGTCTCGGAGAGACAAGCGAATGTTTATGTTTCGTGTTTTATCAAGGGTTTCTTTTGCATATGATTCATATTTCTTTAATTCACTTTTTGGACGAGGCACAAATTTACCACTCTCAATAGTATTTAATAAATCCTCTTCCTCTTTTGTTAGTTCATAGTATTTCATATTATTTTTCTCTTTTATTATTAATAATAAATTTTTTCGTAAGTTTTCTACTTGGGATAATGGTTTTTAAGAATATTTTCTCGTCATCTTCTACAAAGGGCACTGCATAGATATATTCTCTTATTTTTATAACAAAAATACTTTGTGTGGGGTATTTGTTTTTATTTGGGTGGTCAGATGTCTCTATGAGTTTACCTCCCTGGATAGCTATAACTACTTCTTCAAATCCTATGTCTCGTTCTACTTTTAGTTTTTTGTTCTTCTCCAAATCCCAATCAAAATACTTCATATTTATAAGTATATACAAAAGGTATGATATGTCAATATTGGCCTCTTTTTTATTATAAACAATATAAAAGCCGTTCTGAAGAGATTCAGAACGGCTTTATTTATTTATTTATTATTTCTGCAAATTTTCTTTTTGCAGGAAATTTATTTCCAAAGAGCAATTTGGACAGCTTCCACTTATAAGAAGCTTCAGAAATTCTTCAGCTTCTTTTTTAGCTTTTTCAAAATGCTCTGGTTTTAAATCTTTTTTAAATTCCTCTCTCAATATATTCATATCTTTATTGAGAATTTCTTTACTGGGTTTAGCCCAGTAACCCGTAGATAATTCTTCAAAGATAGGATAAACTTCGTGATATAGAATCTCTGGTTCTGGCAAAGAGATTAAAATTTTATTGTCTTTGTCAGAAAAAGAAATTTGTATATTTTCTTTGATATCAAATCCAATACCAATTATACTCATGGCATGCATTGTATAATTAGTACTTGAATATTTGAGACCCAATATTTTTTTAGCTATTTCTCTTTTTATTCCTTTTTTTTCTCGGATATCTATTGTGCTTAATTTTGTAACAGCAGAAGAAATTTGCTCATTTAGGGCATCTTTCCTCTCCCTTATATCAAATACTCTTGCACTTTTTGCAAGTCTATCAACCAATGGTTTAACACCAGTGGTTAACATTATTTGACAGGGGTTTTCTGCTCCCTTTCCCACCACTTCAAAAGTAGTGGTGCCCAAAACCTCGGGCAGTATTTCTGCAAGCATAGGACATGCTTGCATACTCATTACTT
>CAYHPU010000106.1:0-3424 GCA_964358525.1 uncultured Gammaproteobacteria bacterium | reverse complement strand
TTCTGTAGTACGGATGGAGGTGAATCGAAATGTAATGGACTTGTGGAAAAATTCCAACGGTATTGAGTCGCTTAAATAGTTGAAGTTTTTTCTCCGTCGAGATGATATTGATGCGCAATGGATAAAAATGCCAGCTGCTTCGACAACCGGCTTGTTCCCTGTAGATCTCAAAACGCCGGTCGTCGCCAAGTAATTTCGTGTACAACAATCCAATCTTTCTCCTCTTCTTTAGAAACGAATCAATTCTTTCGAGCTGCGAAATTCCCAGCGCGCACTGGATATCCGTCAATCGATAATTGAAGCCGAGATCCTGCATTTCGTAATACCAAGGTTCTTGCTGATGTTCTTTAAATATAAATTTGTTAGGATCTTTTGTAATTCCATGAGTCCGAAACAAAACTGCCTGCTCGTAGAATGTTCTATTGTTGGTGACCATTATCCCCCCCTCACCGGTCGTAATGATTTTTACCGGATGAAATGAAAATGTGGCTATATCTGCTTGATTTCCAATCGTCTCACCGTGATACTTTGCTCCCAGAGAATGCGATGCGTCGTCAACGAGGATAAGGTTATGTTTTTTTGCTATCACCCGCAGCTCTGAAAAATACGAGGGATGACCGGAGTAATCCACGGTGATAATTGCCCTAGTCTTAGACGTAATTTTTTTCTCAACCTCTTTCGGATCTAATAATCCCGTCTCGTATTCCACATCGGCAAATATCGGCGTCGCACCCATGTAGAGAACGCAGTTCGCCGTCGCGGCAAACGATAATGGGGGAATAATCACTTCATCGCCAAGACCAATCCCGATGGCAAACATGGCCGCATGGAGAGCGGCCGTTCCAGAGTTAACCGCCACCGCATATTTTGCTCCACAAAAACGGGAGACGCTTTTCTCGAACTTTTCCACCATCGGCCCTTGGGTAATAAAATCACTTCGCAGAGTTTTTACAACAGCATCAATGTCTTGCCTGTTGATGCTTTGGCGCCCGTAGTGGATCGGCTTCATGCTATTGATTATACTCATCTCATCCAGATGTCAAAATATCTTGCTCTCCTATTTAACGCCCAAGATGTTTCCTCTTTTATAGCCAGAAGAGAAAAAGGTGAGGATGTAACTATTTTCGCATCAGGATTGGATACGGAAGACGCGTTGGAAAAAGTAAAAATACCCTACCAAGAAATTAAAACATATCCTCCGCTCTCCGTCACGATACAACACTACGACAGGGCTCACCAAATCGCATTACAATTCGATCCGACTATCTATGCCTCTGCCAGAAATTTTTTCCTGGAAATCTTCCGGAGCGCTTATCTCGTTTCCACGATCGTCAAAAAATATCAACCTTGTAAAATTTACGTTAGCGACACCATTAACGAATCGTTGTATCGAAAGTACCACTCGGAAACATTTGACCTGCTCCCACAGGCCGTTATCGCCCACGCAGAGTTGCATAAAATAAAAATTGTCACCTTGAGGCGCTGGCGGCAGCCGGGTTCTCTTATTCAGTCATTTTTATCTCAATTAACTTCTGATGTTTTACATCTCTACCAAGCCAGCCGCAGTCAATCTGAAACGAAATTAAGACAAAATCGCAAACTGATTATTTCCGCAAGCGACTATCATCTTTCTAATCTCAAAAATTTCATTAATCAGGCAGCAAAGAAATGGAACATTGTTGTCCTTGGAAAAACAAGTCCGCAAATAAAGGCATCTCTTGGCCACAATATTGAATTTGTAAATACTTATCAGTTTATATCTGTCCTAGCGTACTTATTTCTTTTGTTAAAACATCTTCTGAAACTAATTTTCTCTAAATTTGAACTTCTACCGTCATCAATATTAGAGAATCTAACTCCTCTGGAGATGAAAATTTGCAGGCGATGCAATTCAGTGTTTTCATACTGGACAACGTCTCTTATTTTTCAGGGAGAAATTAATAAATTCGCGTTTAATAATATAATCAGGAATGTTTCTCCTGAATTTGTTATAGCATCCAACGGTATTGATAACTACAATCGAACGCTTGTCCTGACCGCCCAAGCGAATAACTTGAAAGATGCGGTCATCATACATCATCAGATAACAGACGATATTGATATTATTGAAGAGAGGTCGGGCATTGAGTCGCTAATACTCATCCCAAGTCAAGGACTTACAACGATGTTCCGCAGATTCCCCGGTAAAGCTGACGTCGTTGTTACTGGGAATCCGATTATGGACGAATTTCAATATCTTTCAAATACAAAGCCTCTCAGATTTCATCAACCAATCAAAATACTTTTCCTTCTTTGCCAAGAGCATTTGCGTTTTCAGGAAGAAAATAAAAGAATTGTTTTAGAAGCATTATTGGAATTGAAAAAATATCCCAAACCGATATCCGTTATCCTGCGTAATCATCCTCAACATCCTGATATTCTCCCTCACTTACGGCAAAAATTTCCATTCCCTGTTATAGAAAGAAACAATACTCTATTACATAAAGATCTTCTTGAAAATGACATCATTATTACTCAAGTCACATCTGCCGCCGTTGAAGCTATAATTTTCAAGAAACCTTTAATTTATTTAAACACATACTCTGTCAAAAATATCAGAAATTTTGCGACCAGTGGGGCAGCATTGGGAGTGTACGAGACATCTGAATTGATTCCTGCCATAAATTCGCTTTTGAAAAATCCGGAACAGCTAGGCCATCATCAAGACAGATTCATTTCTAAATATTGTGGGAAAATTGATGGAAAGGCATCACAAAGAATTATAAAAATTCTGAATACAATAGATATGAAGCCCAACCCAAAACCAATATATTGAAAACCGCTAACATCCCTACCGCAATTGCCAATTTGTCCTTGTTTCCCCTATAAATTCTTCCGAGAAATTGAATAATAAGCATTAGCCCGCAAATAACAATAATCTTGCCTACAATATTCAACAAAACTTTTGAAAGTACTATCGGCTCTTCTGTAAAACCACCTGTTAAGCCTAGAGCTGTCAATGCCAATTTTATTAATCTGACGAGTTCAAATTTGGCATAAAATATTAATGATAGTCCAAAAACAATCAGAGCTCTTTTTTTAGTTAAAAAAACATTGGGTCTAAACCCGTCACCAAAGTTTTTTAACCCGAAAGCGAACATCAGCGACAAGGGCAAATAGGCGATAAAAATATCTTTCGCATTGAAAGCTTCTGTCTTTATATTTATAAGGACATGGCCCAACAACACCGCGACAATGTAGTACCACGAAATCTTTACTAAACGTGGCAGTTTCCGGTAAGAAGAGGAAAATCCCAAACATGCGAAAAGTGTCGTTACCAATAATCCGACGATCAATATGTTCGGTAGCCAAACTTTGTTTAATCCGTACCCGGACCAAAATGTCCGAAACAGCGTATCCGGAAAGCTGCTCCAATAATTTATTA
>CAYHPU010000105.1:0-3425 GCA_964358525.1 uncultured Gammaproteobacteria bacterium | reverse complement strand
GGAGGATTAAGGTGGGGTTTGGACTGAGATATGCTAAAATCACCATAAGTAAATCTCACGGAAAGGAGGTTTGAAATGCCAATTCCTGAGATTTTGGCGGCCTTGGCGGCCCTTGCCGCCGTGTACGTCATTTTCGCCATGGTGGTGGCGGGGATGATAATGATGTTTCGAGGCGAGGAAAAGTTCTGGCCTTTCCTCGGCTACGCCATTGGGTACGGGCTATGTCCCGGACTCAATGCGTTGATTTTCCTTGCGATTCTTTGGTCGCTTTTCGAGCAAAAAAAAGCCAGCTCGAAATGAGACCAACGGTCGCTTCTCTGAGCGGGACGACCACTATCGTCCCGCTTTTTCTTTGCCATAAAAAAACCTCCCCGAATCATGGGGAGGTTTTTTATCGTATCTAAAGTTTGAGTATGTCTTTATTCTACCACAACAGCCTGCAAGACTCAATTTCTAAACTTACCTCGCCTGGTCAATGCTATACCCTATCTTTGCCAAAAGAAAGGAGGCCTCCAATGGGAAATTTTCTTCGGCAAAAAATTGAGTGGGTATGCTTAGCGTTGGTGCTAGGCATATTCTCCATACCAGTGCTTGTTTGGGGAGCGCTGATATGGTTTTTGACGGCAGGGACGAAAATGAAGCTCGTCCTCGTCATTTTAGTAGTCCTCATTGGAGCCATGTTCCTGTGGCGCTAAGGGGAAAGGCGCGTTGCGAGTATTTTTTCGCGGCGCAATACAATTTCATCATGCCAATTCGCTTGGCAAGAAATCGATACCGTATTGTGTTTGCGAAAGTTCTTATTTCGCACGCGCCTTTGTAGTATCTTTGAGGATTAGATCCTAAGGGATCGTCTCTAAATAATTTATACAATCATTTAGAGATACGAGCCATTGTGCAGTATCTACAATTGAAAAGCAAATTAAATTAGATACTGCCTCAAAAAAAAGTTGTCTAACCGCCCTAAATTAATCACAAAATGCCAATATTTTAACAGTGGTTTTCATAATCCAACCGCCTTACCCTAACCCTCACCTTTTCGCGCCGTGCTCCTTTTTCTCTATATACTCTTTTGCGTCAGTGAAGCCTTCGTAACTTACTTTCCACAAACCCTCATACGGCCTGTCAAGGTCGTCTATCACCGTATACGTACTAAATACAATCATAGAAATAAACGCCGTAGAAATATAATACAAAACAGGATTCGCAAATCCGTTTAATATCGCTGAAGAAACAAAAAATACCGACACTAAAATAAAGAGCGTTTTTAAAGAAAGTGGAACCTGTGCAACGCTTTCCTGAATACGTATTTGTCGCTTTAGCTCCAGCGTATCATACGCGTTTATAAGCGCCTTAAACGCCGACTCGTCACGCGGGCCGTTAAACTCAACCCGGTCAATCGTCTCCATTATTTCAATAAGTTCGGGAGACGGGTGCGGAACATGTTTATGTTTACTCAGGAGCGCAACCTCCCGTGTTGTAACAGCTTCAATATAGCGAAGAATGCTTTTTTTCATTGAGCTTGATACCTTCTCATCATCCAAATAATCAGCATAGTTCCAAATGGAAACTAGCATACGAGCCTCGCCCGAAAGCGCATCAGACAACCGGTTAAAGTGCTCCCACACGGCAACCAGTACAAAGGCGGCAAACAGTGCATAAAGCGTTCCGAGTATTCCCCATAGCCACCCTATTCCCGCCAGGTCTTTCATAAGAATATCGTTGAAAAATAGTCGCGCAAAATAGGCAGGAAATAGAATCGCCTGAGTAAAAATAAGCAACTTGCAAATAGAGGTAAAAATATGTGTTTTCATACAGTTATGTTTGAACTAATAATTGTAGAGCCTGCTTTGTAATGCCTGTTTGATAGTCGTTTGACGCTCTGTATACCGATCTCATTAATTTTTCGGTTGGTGTTACTTCCAATGCCCGTGCGTTCCGAGGTAACACGAACGTCGGCGTACAAACACGTGAAGCATAATCTGCCGCACTTATTCTAGGTGTTGAGCTAAACCCAGTTCTTTCTAAGAACCTCGTTCTAAATCCTTGCTTGCTTAAATACGTGTCGCCTTCTTCACACAATGCTAAAGCTCTAGATACCAAAACCATGTCTTTGGTAAACTGGCTTTTTGTAAGATCACCATAAAGTTGCGCTGCAATTTCAGGCACATAATATTTTTCTATACGTTCTGCTGCACACATATGTAATGAGGTCCAACTTCTTCCAACGGACCTCCAGAAACCAGACAATACGTCTCCTACTGCCTCTTCATTTATGAGTGGTGGGGTAATTACATACGCGTATTCCGATCCTTTATACTGGCGCTTATCAAAATCTATTACCATTGCTCTGCATGTTGAAACAGCAAACTCACTTATTTGTTCCTCTTTGATTCCTAATAGTTGTAGTTGTTTTAAATAATCAGAAGCAGGTACATAAAGAGGTTTAAATTTATTTCGATACCATTCAACAAATGCCTTGGGATCCGTTAATATTCCACTTTTGTCCGCGTCACGATTCAAAATAAACTCAGTACCTTTAGGGAACTGTGAAAGAAATTTTTGTTCATTCTGGGCAAAGAGTCTTTGACCCTTAGTGTCCACTGCTTTAATAGTATTTTCGTATATTCCCTCCCATGGGTATCGCCGAAGACCTGTTATTGTTTCTGCTGTCATTCCCGTATTATAGGTTAGTGCTTCCCAAAGCACCTGAGCCAAATCTGAGGAAATTCCAACTGCCTTACCTTTACCCTAGCCCAATTTACTATATAATTCATATATGAACCTCCCTACAGCCCCTCAATATCAAAATCTTATTCAAGAGGCCCGCACGCGCGTTGCCGGCGGCTTTCCTGTTTCGTTCGTTGGCATGGCGCAAAGCGGGATAGACCACCTGTTTGGTTTATTGCGGATAGATGAAGTATTAATCAAAAAGTATTCCGTTGTGCCTATTATTCGTGAAAGCTCAGTCAACCAAAATGATCCTCTTGTCATCCCGGACGCTGTTTGTCATCCCCGCGAAGGCGGGGATCCATCCCTCTTTTTAATCTTCGCCGACTCTTCTCACCCGCTCTCAATTCCTTTTTGTGAACAGCTTCTCAAATTGCGCTTCACCCACGGTGTCCAAGTGAATTGGATTATATGCGCCACATATGGTGTTTTGTTGATGAAAGACCCCACTGTAGTACAAGTTTTACATGGCCATATTTCTCACCTTCTCCCTCATTCATTTAAAAGTTTTGAAACGGTATTTGCAAATTTTTGTTCACGCTTGGGAAAAATTCCACAACTCTATCTTAAAAAGATTTTCACTCTGAGTGGCGGAAATCCGGGAATTGCAAAAGCATTATTTCTATATGTAAAACAAAACAGCTTGTTAGACGGAGTTGGAGAAGATCTAAACCTCCGCGCCCGTATGAAAACTATTG
>CAYHPU010000104.1:0-3442 GCA_964358525.1 uncultured Gammaproteobacteria bacterium | reverse complement strand
GACACAGCGCTCTGGACGCTGTTATCGGGGTTCAAATCCCTGCTGGGCAGCCATTTGAACCTAAGTTATTAACTCAATCCTAGGGCTGTAAGTACTTTTACCAAATCGAGTTCATTTTTTTCAACCTCAACCCAAGGCATTTTGTATTTAAGTACTTGGCTCTTTAATTTTTCGCTAAAGTTAAGCACCCACTCAACTTCTTTTTCTTTGACATCATCTGGGTAAGCACTGGCATCGTCCCCTACAAAGTTTCTAGTGAATACCACATTACGAATACGGTCAGTATTATGGTCGCCAATGAACACGGCCTTAACATTACTTGAATCGGGAAAATCTTTGGCTATTAAATGAGGTAGTATGACAGCGCCCTCAATAATAAAACCATTCTTCCAAAAATCATCTTCTTCAATTAGCTTTCGCACCCCGAGCCAAATCGGCTCACTTATTGCAAACTCGTTATCCGCTATTTCATCGGCAGTAAACTGATTCAAATATTGCATGCCATCGTAATCTTCCCAGGTAAACAACGTAGGATATTTTTCTCTAGTAGCAACTGCTCGCATTATTATTCCTATTTGGTCAGTAGAAATCCAAGGCAGACTAAGCTGTTTTGAAAGATTTTCGGCAATTGTTGATTTACCAGCGGTAGGCATGCCACCAATTAATATAATTTGTTTTGTCATAGACTAATGATAACAAACCCTTACAGGCTTGCTACTAAAATCTCAAAGAAAATCTGAGCAAGAGCAAAGAATTAGAAAATAAATAGAAGAATACAGCTGGCTTGGAAAAAAGGATGTCCTTATAGGACAGAAATCCTGCGGTTACAATAAATATGTGCAAAATGTCGAAGTCAAAAACTCACCCATTCAAGGAAAAGGTGTTTAGAAGATTGGGATTGACCACGTTAGTTAACTAAAACAACGGTTCTAACTTGGTTGTACATGGCCAGCCAAAAGTAGCAATCTAAAAAGCGCTCTCTTTCTGAAACCCCTTCTGTAAAACGTTGAATGAGAGTATAAAACAAATAAGTACAAAAACTCCGCCGGCCACAAAAGGTAACTCGAGCATTATGCTGGCGAGCACACCACCTAGTAACGGTCCCAGTATTTGCCCAACACTCATATATGAAGTAGCGAGCCCTAACATCGAACCTTGCGATTTTGCGTCTGTTTCTCGAGAAATAATGGCGTTATTAAGCGGTTGTGTTACCGCATTTGCAAAAGCCAAAAATATACACACAATACTAAAAGACGCTAAGTCACGTGCAAAAAACATAATAAAAAAGCAAACACTTAGCATAAACATATGAAACACGTATACATTTTTTAGTCCAAACCGTGCGCTTAGTTTATGAACAACTAAGGCTTGCGTAATAAGCCCCACAATACCAAAGAGTGTAAAGATAAACGATATTTGCGTAGGAACAAGGAATAGTACTTTTACCGCAAACGGCTGGAACGCATATATAAAAAGGGAGAAAGCGAGCGAGTAGAGAAGGGTAATGGTGAACATAACGCCCAGTGTTTTATCAAAAAGCGCGCGTACCATTTTCCCGAAATGAAAAAGCTGTGTAGTTTTCACTTCGCCAATATGCTTATTTGTTTCAGGCAATATAATGACGGTTAACAATACTGCGACGAGAGAGACAACACCGGAAATAATAAATGGTAAAGAAGGGGATATGCCTACCGTTAGGGCAGATATTGCCGGTCCAAACACAAATCCAAACCCAAATGCCGCGCCCATTATGCCAAAACCCCTCGCGCGGTCTTTTTCTTCGGTCGTGTCAGAAACTACAGCAGAGGCTACCGGAATATTGCCGGCGGTTATACCGTCCAGCATACGTGCTATGAAGAGAAATAGCGCGCTCGGCGCAAATGCCATCATAAAAAACGAAGCTGCTGTACCGAGGAGAGACAAAACGAGTAGTGGTTTCCGCCCATACTTATCAGATAATCGACCAATAATAGGTGTTGAGAAAAACTGACACAGAGAAAACAGAGCAAACAACAAACCATTTTGAAAATCTGTTAGTCCAAACAGGCGAGAATACGAGTAGAGAACGGGGATAATGATTCCATATCCCAAGGCGTTTACAACGGCTATAAGACCAATAATAAAGAGATATTTGTTATTACTTTTCATGAGGAAGTCAGTATATCAGAATTCAGTAGGCGACATGGTTTTACCTCCCCTATTAGGGGAGGCCAGTCTACTGACTGGGGTGGGGTTTATTTCTCTGTAAACAAATCAGTTGAACTTACCTACAAATTCTATATACTATCCCGTATGCTCCCTATAAATAATTACGATCCTGTTGCACCCTATTATGACGATCTTTTCGAACACTGGATAAGTAAAGAAGCCAACGCAAAAGAGCTTTCCTTTATTATGCAGAGAGTAGATATAACTGGGAAAATTCTAGACGTTGGCTGTGGCACAGGCCGTCATCTTATCCCTCTTGTCAAAAAAGGATACAGCGTTACCGGCGTTGAACCCTCAGGGGGACAAGTTCAAGAACTTCTAAAGAAGCTTCCAACAGCAAATGTCTTTCTTGGAACGCTAGATAAATTTGACCCAACGAGAAAGTTCGATCTTGTAATTTGTATGTACAACGCATTTACCGAAATTGCTTATACCGAAGAACAGGCGATTAGTTTTCTCTATGAATGTAAAAAAAGACTCACTTCTGGCGGAAAGATTTTTCTTGACGTGGGTGGAATAGATAGTAGCGATGATACGAGCGGTTACAATTTTACAGAGACCGTCAATACCCAAGTTCACAGTATTACACTTACGTGGAAAGTTCAAAGTTACGATTCAGAAAATCATATAACCGAATGTCTCGAAACATACACTATCCGAAACTTAAAAGATAATGTTGTTGAAAAATACAACAATATTGAAAAACAAAAATGGTGGAAACGAAGCGAGTTCGAAAAACTTGCCCAAACAATCGGAATGAAAATGAGTGTGCACATTGTAGAATCCGATTCTAGTCACCAAGCCAATCTCGTTATCTTTTCATAGTCTAGTATCAATACGATATACTAACTCCATGCGAAACGCTAAGCTTCTTTTTTTTATAACTTTCTTATGGTCTACTCCTTTTTGGCTTGGTATTTGGGTACTCTACTATCTAAAGTTCACCAACTACGCGGGTATTGGGCTTATAGAAACGGTTATGATTATCTTTCGAATAGTTACCGAAATCCCAACAGGGGCAGTAGCCGATCTTTTTGGAAGAAAAAACACCCTTATTATTGCTACGTTAATTGCCACAATAGGAGATATTATCATGTCTCAAGCTCAAAATTTTCCTACGCTTCTTCTTTCCGTTTCGGTACTTTCTATTGGTTTTGCTTTTTATTCCGGCACCCGCGAGGCGCTTCTCTACGATTCTTTAAAAGAGGAAAACCAAGAAAATAAATATGAATCT
>CAYHPU010000103.1:0-3487 GCA_964358525.1 uncultured Gammaproteobacteria bacterium | reverse complement strand
TGATTGATCAAACAAGTACTCAAGATTCTGCTCCCGCTCAAGCGTCTGAATTCCTTCAGATTGACGTGATGATAAAGCGCTACTTATCAGATATTAAGAAACTAAAGGGTGATATGAAGGTTCAAAGGGAACTTTTTAACGACTCATTTAAAAATGATGCTGAGTATCACGATACCGACGAGAAGGTGAAGGAGGTTTCAAAGAAGAAGAATGATGCGAAGCGCCGTATTACTCAACTTCCATCGGTAAAAGAAGCATCAGGGAAAATAAAAGAAATACGTGATGAATTGAAAGACGCACACGATTCATTATCAGCCTACCTTCAAATGTACGTTAAACAAACTGGAGCGACTACACTAGAAACTGACGACGGCGAAGTACTTAAAATAGTTCCCGCATATAAACTTGTGAAAGATACGGAAGAGTAATCACTCAGTATTTAGTAGATAGTATTTAGTAGATAGTATTTAGCAACTATAAGAAATAAAATCCTAATTCTTTGCTAACTACTAACTAGTAACTACTAGCTATTAATATTGCACATAGTATTCAATCTTCGCCTTCTTTTTGAGTTCTTCTGACCACTTTTGAAAAAGGGGATCAAGTTTCGCACGGACAAGTTGCTCTCTAGATTGTGTTTGTAACTCCTCCTTAGATAAATCTGCAGGAATACTGTCTTTATTCTTTTCTATAAATGCATTAATTTCCTTTTGGGTAACAGCAGTCTGCTTTTTGAATAGAGCCTCTATCTGGAGCTGAGTTTTAATTTGGGCTTTTAAGTCATCTTTTCTCATTCCTTGTGCAGTGAGAAGTTGATTGAGATCTTTTCCTTGTTTTCCTACATTTTTTTCAAGTGTCGCATATTCTTTTGCAATTTTTGCATCCGTTATGCCTAGTTTTTGCTTGTCCAGTTCTTGCTCTATAAGTTTTTGAGAAACCACTTTTTCAACAGCCTGCTTACCGTACTTTTTTTCAAGTTGATTAATAATAGATATCCGAGAAACTGGCGTGCCATTTACTACCACTGCAACAGCAAAGCCACGAAGATAAAAAAGAGCAACAATAGCAAATAAAATAAAAGCAGCTTTTAAAGCAAGTGGGTATATCGATGAAATCGTAAAAGGCGTACTTTCAACAGCGGGAAGTATTTTTTTAACTATAGGCAGGGACTTAACGGTTTTGGGTTTGGTTATTTTTTTCATGTCGGTAGTATACAGAAATAAAATTAATCTGCAAGCAGACAATAGTACCTCCCCTATTAGGGGAGGCCAGTCTAGTGACTGGGGTGGGGTTTTGCTATATAATAATCAGAAACATGAAAATTCTTGCCCTTGACCCAGGAATTGGCCGTACAGGCTTTGCCATTATGGAAAAGAATGATAATAAGATCACTCCAATCGATTACGGTTGCATAGAAACATCACCAAAGGAATTGCTGGAAAATAGGCTTGTGCAAATTCACACGTATCTCACGCGTTTAATAAAGCTTTACCAACCTGAAGTTATGGTTCTTGAGAAGGTTTTTTTCAACACGAATCAGAAAACAGCCATTGTTGTAGGGCAAGCGCAAGGAGTTATGATACTTTCGGCTGTACAAAATAAAATGAGTATTGAGTGGGTAACGCCTTTACAAGTTAAACAGACGTTAACGGGATATGGGTCTGCCGATAAACAGCAGGTGCAAAAGATGGTTATTATCTTACTTCAGATTAAGGAGATAATTAAATTAGATGACACGGCAGACGCACTGGCGTGTGGCCTCACCTTTCTATCTATGAACAAAATGTTACAATAATAACATTGTCATCGCGAGTTCTCAAAAGACCATGAGATTGCTTCGTCCCGCGGGTCCTCGCAATGACACTAAAGTATGATAGCCAAATTAACTGGAGTTGTGGAATCGATCGAATCTCAATACGTGATTATTGACACTACCTCGGGTGTCGGATATAAGGTTTTCCTTCCCGCAAGAACTCTGTCCAAAGTTATCAAAGGATCTAAAGTGTCATTTCACATATACACACATGTACGCGAGGACGATTTAAGTTTATTCGGATTCGAAACAACAGAAGACGAGCGGATATTTCAAATTTTACACGGTGTTTCCGGTATTGGACCTAAATCTGCACTCAATATCCTTGGACACGCCGAGGCTGATAAATTAGTTACTGCAGTTCGAGAACAGAACAGTTTATTTTTTTCAAATATTCCGGGAATTGGTAAAAAAACAGCTCAGAAGATACTTCTTGAACTCTCGACAAAATTTAATGCAGAATATCAACTACCTAAAATAGCTTTTACCGAGGATGACAAGTTAGTAGTAGAGGCATTGGTTACGTTAGGATTCCGCAAACCGGAAGCTCTAGAAATCCTTGAGAAATTACCACCAGGAGATACATTAGAGTTAAAAATTACAAAAGCCCTTCAGTTATTGGAGCGTAAATCGTAGCATAGCTGTCATCCTCGCGCCCGCCTGCATTGCCTTGCAAAGCATGGCTGGCAGGAATGCGGGGATCCAACGAAAATATGGAAGAAGTCACAACAAATACCATAGACAGTCAACTTAGACCAAAATCTCTAGCCGATTATATTGGCCAGGAAAAAGCTAAAAAAAGTTTGGAGCTTTTTATTAATGCTGCTAAAAAAAGGAAAGAGAGCGCAGAACATTTACTTTTTTACGGCCCTCCCGGAATAGGAAAAACAACGCTGGCGCATATACTGGCGAATGAGTTGAACGGGGAAATTAAAATAACGTCTGGGCCTGCGATCGAAAGGTCAGGCGACCTTGCCGCCATCTTAACGAATTTGAAAGATGGTGATATACTTTTTGTAGATGAAATCCACCGACTTCCAAAGCCAGTTGAAGAAGCTCTCTACCCAGTTTTGGAAGAATACCATTTGGACATTATCTTGGGCAAAGGACCAGCTGCGCGAACTGTTCGACTGCCAGTGCCTAAAATAACGGTAATTGGGGCAACAACCCGTATTGCCATGCTTTCTTCTCCGCTTCGAGACCGTTTTGGATTAATTTTGCGTTTAGAATACTACAATCTTACCGAAATCAAAGATATTATTATGCGAAATGCAAAGCTTATGAATATTGAAATTGACAAAGAGGCGGCAACAGAGATTGCAAAGCGTGCGCGAAACACTCCCCGAATTGCAAATAGAATTCTGAAGCGGTCCCGTGATCTTCTCCATACTCAACCCTATAAAAAAATAAGCAGGGAATTGGTAGATGAGCTTTGGGGGATTCTTGAAATTGATTCGGAAGGATTGTTTATTCAGGACAGAGAATATCTAAAGACGTTAATTGAAAAGTTTAACGGGGGACCGGTGGGCGTTGAAACGCTCGCTACAGCGCTGTCTGAAGATAAGCAAACAGTTGAGGATTTCCTAGAGCCATTTATTTTACAGCTTGGGTTTATCCAACGAACATCTAAAGGCCGTATGGCAACGAGGAAAGCATATGCACATCTAAAAATAT
>CAYHPU010000102.1:0-3547 GCA_964358525.1 uncultured Gammaproteobacteria bacterium | reverse complement strand
TTTCAGCTAAATCTAATATGCGGCGAATACGAACTAAATACGGAGAATTGTGCGAAGGAGTATCTAAGGGAAAATCGGTGTATTCGAGTAAAGTGCTCCACGCAAGTTTTCTTTTTTCAGAACCCCGTCCAACCTGTTTTTCAATGTCTCTGATTGCCGTTACCGCTTTTAGTTTTTCAGTCCGCTCCCAAATAGTATCTGGAGCGTCCCACTTCAAGTAATAGAAGTCTGCAAAGTTAACTACTACAAATTGGGGATCATCCTTAATTGAAAAAGCACATATAGGAGTCGCACCAAGTAAACAGTAAACGATAAACAGTAAACAAAGTTGTATAAGTATATTTTTCATTAGTTTTGACTTATTTAACTATAGTATGTTATACTATCTTCTGTTCGATGAGATAAAAGTAGTGGTCCGTTAATATCCACGAAATTCTTTCGAATTTATGCACACAACAGAAAGGAGATGAAAACCCCCATGGATACCCAGAATAAATTGTTTATTGGTAATTTACCGTACACAGTAGATGAAATGCAGATGCGCCAAATGTTTGAAACATTTGGAGAACTCTTAGAAGTCACCGTTATTAAAGACCGCATGACCGGCCGATCAAAAGGCTTTGGTTTTGTAACCTTTAAGAACAAGGAAGACGCGGAAAAAGCAATCAAAGAGATGCACGAAAAAGAAGTCGACGGTCGCAAGATGATTGTGAACGTTGCACGTCCTCGAGAAGAAAGACCTCGAAGATAACAAGATCTCTACAAAAAATGGCTCCGAGGGGCGTAACAGTCAACCGGAGCTTTTTTTGTGGAACAAGTTGTCATCCCCGCGAAGGCGGGGATCCATTCCTTAAGGTGACTCCGTCACGAAGTGAGGGTGTCACCTTCATTGAGAATTAGAACCCCAGCTGTTCTTTCACTATCATCCACAACTTCCGCCAAAAACCAGCGCGATGATATGTATGATAATTTTGCTTCTTCCTATAATCTTCTGTCCCATAAATGGGCGGATCAATCCACACCGAAAGGAGTATCCATTCGTTCTTGTCACTTTTTACAGCTATCACCGTAACCCGGGAGCTTTGAATTTTCTTTATAAACTCTGTGGTACCTTCTTTTTTCCCTTTGTTAGTTTTATCTGGATGCGCCACCGTCTCCCACACTCGCTCTTGCGTAAGACCACGCTGCCCTAGGCGTTCCAAAACATGTTTTGTCCAAATGTATCCCCCGTAGTACATCTACCCAGTATAATACAATACCGCTATGGAAACTAATTTTTGGAACACAGTACAAAAACCGATTATTGGTCTATCTCCCATGGATGGCGTTACCGACGCCGCATTCCGGTATATTGTGGATAAATACGGCGCCCCTTCTGTACTCATAACCGAGTTTACAAACGTTGAGGGAATCGTTCGCGGCGCAGTGCAACTTATGAGCGCCTTTACCTACCACAAAACAAATACGCCAACGGTTGCACAAATATTCGGTATTGAAGAAGATGCATTCTATAAAACGGCGTTTGCGCTCTGTGAAATGGGATTTTCAGGGATAGATATAAACATGGGGTGTCCCGATAGACATATTGCAAAAAAGGGCGGGGGAGCGGGTTTAATTCTACAACCACAGAAAGCACAACGAATTATTAAAAATGTTAAAAAAGCTGTACAAGAATGGGCAAATGGAAAAACAATGGAAGATGTTGACCTTCACGACCGGATAACTCAATATGTTAGTGAATATAAAAAGAAAAATCAAATCACTGTAGAAAAGAAGATTCTCCCCGTGTCCGTAAAAACACGTATTGGTTTTGGCAAGGTAGTTACCGAAGAATGGATTAAGAATTTACTCGAAGTTGAACCAGCAAACATAAGCTTGCACGGACGAACGCTTAAACAAATGTATACCGGACAAGCAAATTGGGAAGAAATAGGAAAGGCCGCAGAGCTTGCTCATAAGACAAACACGTTACTCCTGGGAAATGGTGACGTAAAATCTATGGCAGATGCACATGAAAAAATAAAAACATATGAAACCGATGGAGTACTTATTGGCCGCGCGGCGTTTGGAAATCCATGGATATTCAAGGGTATTGAACCTACAAAAGAACAATTGCTTAATGTGTTACTTGAACACTGTGACGTGTTTATGAAAATGACTCCGGAGCTTAACTTTCTATCTCTTCGAAAACATTTGGCGTGGTACTGTCGTGGGTTTCCCCTTGCCGCTGCCGTGCGCCAACAACTTATGCAAACTAAAACAATAAAAGACATTAATTTAATAATCCAATCGCTCTAATCCATCATCAAATGCCTTGCGCATGTATATTTATGAAGCGGGGTGGATGTCTGAGTAACAATAAGCCAGATGTTCGAGTTCACCGCGCGAATAAATATACTGCACAAGGCGTGATAATTAGAATTTACTATATAATGTTTGAATGTCTTTTTCTCGTAAATTTATTCTTATATGTACAGCAATCGGTATTTTCCTTCTGTTGCTCATTATCTTAACTCAAAAAAAAACTATTCCATTATCTAAGAAACAGTTGCAAAAGGAACTTAATATAAACACGCCAATAGACAAAATGCGCAAGCTTCCACTGTCTGGAACCATTTTTATTTCAGGAATTAAAAAACCGTTTGGGATTTCTGCACCACTGAGTACCATATATATAAGCAGTCTTGAAGCAAAAATACTCTACGCAATTACCGATGGCAAACCTCAGTATATAGCTCGAGGAGATGGGGTCACCGATGTTTTGGAAAAAGAAGATGGGACTCTGTACTACACTATAATGAACGAGAACAAGCTTATGGAACGAGATCCACAAGGCGTAGAGAAAGTTATTCGAAGCGACCTTTCAGGACCGCAGGGGGTTGCTAGAAATCCAGAAGGTACATTTTATGTAACAAATTATTTCAATGGAACAGTTGTCTCTATGACAGAGGAGGGGAAAGGTAAACGAGTACTTGCAGAAAACATTGCAGGGCCTGCGGGAATTGCCTATCGCCAATTGGACAAATCTGTTATTGTTGCGTCATATGCCGGAAATGCTGTTGTAGTAATCTCTTCTTTTTTTACTAAAACAATACCCGTAAAAAAACTTACTCATCTTCGCTCAATTATGGCTACTCCACAAAATACATTTTTAGTTACCGCAACTCTCAATAAAAAGGGTGTTATTGCCGAAGTTAAAGAAGATGGAACATATGTACTACGTGCTCGAACAAATTTACCAGACCCACTTATTGGGGCTTTCGCACAGTCGGGTGTTGTGTATGTAACGAGTCCCAACGACCCAAAAGGTAGAGTTCTCAAAATTCAATTGTAGCCTGTCATTGCGAGCGAAGGGTGGCAATCTTATATTTGGAATTTGTTTCGGATTTCGGATTTTCTATTTCACCTTCTTACACAATATCGACATAAATAGTGGAATTTCTTCCCGCGCAGCGTTTTCCATGGCAGCTGCCGCGCCTTCGCTTCGTTTATCAGACGCAAGCTCCTCAATTTTTTCAATCACAAAGCCCGCGGCTTGTAAGGAAAT
>CAYHPU010000101.1:0-3585 GCA_964358525.1 uncultured Gammaproteobacteria bacterium | reverse complement strand
GGATTGGGCTCCTTCGCGCAGAATTTATGATTGCAAATATTGGGGTGCACCCAAAATTACTTCTCAAGGAAGGAAAGGGGTACGTATTTACTAACCGTTTAGCACGAGACTTGACAGAAATTTGCCAGGCTTTTTATCCTCGCCCCGTTGTGTATCGTGCGACTGACTTTAAAACAAATGAATATCGCTTTTTGAAAGGAGGTAAGGAATTCGAACCGGAAGAGGCAAACCCTATGCTTGGTTATAGAGGAACATACCGATATGTAAGCGATCCCGAGGAATTTCGGCTGGAAATAAACGCCATTAAGAAGGTTCGGGAATCTGGGCTCGATAATTTACACTTTATGTTGCCGTTTGTTCGAAGCCCGATGCATTTACGAAAAGCAAAGGCGTTGGTTGAAGCACAAGGGCTGATTTTTAGTGACAAATTCAAGTTGTGGATGATGGTAGAACTGCCGGTGAATGTAATTCTGCTTGACGATTTTCTTGCCGAAGGCATACAAGGCGTTTCCATTGGTAGTAACGATTTAACCATGTTGCTTCTTGGAACTGACCGAGATAACGATACGGTTGCACCCTTGTTTGACGAACGCAACGAAGCGGTGTATTGGGCACTTAAAAAAACAATTACCACGTGTCATAATTTTGGCATTACTTCGTCTATATGCGGCCAGTCTGTTTCTGACTATCCAGAGATTCTTGAAACTGTTGTTAAGAGCGGTGTAACGAGTGTGTCTATTAATCATGACTCGATATGGAGAACGCTTGAGGCAATTCATAATCTGGAAAATAATCATGGCGCAAACCATTAAGCGCATTGTTGCGCGTCAAATTTTCAATAGTCGAGGCCTTCCTACGCTTGAAGGTATTTTAGAACTTTCTGATGGTCGTGTGGCAACGGCCTCGATTGGTCAGGGAGTACATGAAAGCAAATATGCAGCCGAGTACCTTTTTGATGGTGACGATACATATTCCGGAAAGAGCGTACTGCGCAGTATGAAGTTTGTGAATGAGCTTTTAGGACCGAAACTTATAAATGTTGATATTTCCCGAGTAAAAGATATTGATATATGGTTGTACAAAGCAGATCCTACCGAAAGCAAAAGCACTATTGGCGCGAATACAACTCTTCTGATCTCTTACTTGATATATAAAGCAGCGGCGCTTTCAGTAAACATGCCTGTGTATCGTTTTATAAACCAATTTTATAATGCGAATTTTGGGCCACGGGAAATACAACGGCTACCGTCCCCTGAGATGACAATAATTAGCGGAGGAGTACATGGAAAAGATTCAATAAGTTTCCAGGACTTTGGTGTAGTTCCGTCAACCGGATTTAGCTTCAGTAAATCGTTTCACATTGGCGTTGAACTGTATCATGAAATTACGAAAGTATTTTTGAACAGAAACATATTTGCAGGTCTTGGTGAAGACGGTGGGTATGTCCCAAATTTATCCGCAAATGCAGATGCACTCGAAATTATCAAGGAAGCAATTATGAAACGAAATTTGACCGTTGGTATAGACATTTTCTTTGCACTCGATATTGCCGCCTCATTCTTTTATAAAAATGGCAAATATTATATGTCTGACCAACCAAACCCAATGGATGGCGTTAAAATGGCTGAGTATATAGAGACTTTATCAAAGGAATACCGTTTGCTAATTGTCGAAGATCCAGTTGACGAGAGTGATACAGAGGGGTGGAAGGCAATGATGCGTATTATGGGCGAACGTGCATACGTAATGGGTGACGACTTAACGGCGACGAATAAAAAACAACTCGAGCACGCAATAAAAGAGCAACTGTGTAATTTGGTGGATGTAAAACTTTCGCAACGAGGAACAATATGGGAAGCTATGGAGTTTATTGGTGGCGCTCGCAAAGGAAATATGAAGATAAATGTTTCGCAAAGCGCTATTGAGACAAATGATGATTTTTTAGCCGATTTTGCGGTCGGTGTGCAAGCCGATTTTGTTAAGTTTGGGGCGCCTGCCCGTGGCGAACGAATTGCGAAGTACAATAGGTTATTGAAGATTGAAGAGGAAATAACAAAGAAGTAGATAAATTATTGTTTAAACCCCTCTTTACCTCCCCTAATAGGGGAGGCGAGGTGGGGTATGAAAAATATATTTGTAATAGGCTCTTCAACTCTCGATCTTTTTTTTCAGGATCCGTCATTAACGTTGAAACGCGATCGCTTTACTCTCGCGGTCGGAGGGAAATATGTTGTCGATACGTTCTACGAAGGGGTGGGAGGTGGTGGAGCGAACGTTGCAGTGGGTCTTTCTCGAAAAGGATTCACGTGTGTCTTGTGGTCTGAGATAGGAAGGGATAGTCTTACTAAACTGATTCGTGAACGGCTTGAAAACGAGGGAGTAGATTGCTCGCTACTTGAACATAAGGAAAGGCACATTAATATTTCGTCGATTCTATTGTCCCCAAGCGGAGAACGAACCATAATAAATCACCGATCACATGAAGCGCAGATGCTACTGACCGATGAAATTCGTGAAAAAGTTAGACAATCACATCTCCTCTATCTTGGTAATATGCCGGAGATGCCGATTACGGAACGGGTTGAATTAGTTAAGTTGGTTAAATTAGTGGGGGGGAAAGTGGCGGTAAACCTTGGTGTAAAGGACTGTCGGAGGGGACAAACGCAACTGTCTGAATTGCTGTCACAAACAGATTATCTGATAGTTAATCGTTATGAACTTTCTGACATAGTTGGTATTGCACCAAATGAATTACTACTTCACGAACGGTCATATCACTCAACGCTTGGGCTTGAACCAGATTCAATTCTCGTAATTACCGATGGCGCTTTGGGATCTTATGCCCACACGAAAGACAAAGTCTATTTTCAGAAGATTGTACCCGTTGAAAAAGTGGTAGACACAACCGGAGCGGGCGACGCATTTTCAGTAGGTTTTATCGCTGGACAGCTCTCGGGTAAATCGATCCAAGAGTCGCTACTTATGGGCGCTACAAGTTCTGCTTCAGTTATCCAAAAAATAGGAGCACAGGAGGGATTATTATTTAGTTAAACTAGTCTAGAATTAGTCTGAAACTAGTCTGAAATTAGTCTGAAATTAGTCTGAAACTAGTCTGAAATTAGTCTGAAATTAGTCTGAAATTAGTCGAACCTAAGCGAGGTAGTTAGAAAGAATTTGCATATGAACTTATTTGTTTTGCTAGGCGGAGATAATGCTCTTTCAAAATTGATACGTCTATTGAATACACTTTATTAATGATAACAAGAAGTGTATTTACTTCATTTGCAGATCCACTTGAAATCTTCAGATATCTCTTAGATTGCAGACGTTTTTGATAATATCCCTCAGAAATGTTTGCTACAACTGAAACAGAAGCTCTTCGAATTTGATCAACCAATCCATAATCTTTGAGTAAGCTTTTATTAGACTGAGTTAAATTGTACACTTCCTTAACTAATTCAAGTGCATTCTTATATATGAATAAATCTTCAACCACAAGTATTTATGAACTAATTTTAGACCAGTTACAGACTAGTTTTATACTAATTTCTTTTTTAAGTTAGCGATAACGATCATTGAGTCAAC
>CAYHPU010000100.1:0-3667 GCA_964358525.1 uncultured Gammaproteobacteria bacterium | reverse complement strand
ATGATCTGGTTTAATTCCAGGGCCGACGGTACAGTCCGGATGAAAGAAGGAAGAAATAACCCCTTGTAATATAGGGAAGTTTTGTTGTTCTCTTCTTTAATTCCCCGAAGTATTTTTAGTCCAATGTTTATCGTTTACAAAGGAGGATCGAATGTTTACCGGAATCATTACCCATCTTGGCTCAGTAGTTAAAAAAACATCTGATACGTTCGTTATCAGGGTTTCTCATGATTTTTATAAGAAAGCAAAAGTAGGAACGAGCGTGTCCGTTGATGGTATTTGTCTCACTGTAACTAACACAGAAAAACAACATTTTTTAACGTTTAATTTCATACCGGAAACATCAAGAAAAACCAATATTCAGTATTTACAGCCAAGTGATGTTGTGAATCTCGAGCTTTCTGTGGCGGTAGAGACATTACTGGCAGGGCATCTCATTTCGGGACATGTTGATGGCGCGAGCCATATATTGGATGTGCAAGAAGATGGAAACAGTCATATTCTTACCGTAGCCACTGATCAATCATTAAGTAAATATGTTGTACACAAAGGTGCGATTGCGGTAAATGGTATTTCATTGACCGTTATAGAGGTTCAAAATACTCAATTTACCGTAGGAATAATTCCACATACCTGGGAGCATACCATGCTTCATACGGCTAAAGTCGGTGATGTTGTGAATGTTGAAGTGGATATTTTGGCAAAATATGTTGAAAAGCTTATCTCACCGTATAAATCGTCAAGCAAATAAAGGAGACATATGCGAAGAAAACAAATAACACCTGTCGAGTTGGATCACAATTTTACTCAAAAGCTGAGGATTGCCATCATTAGAACTGATTACTATCACCAATTGAATGATAATCTGGAGCAATACTGCAGGCGAACATTATGTGAATACGGAGTAAAAGAGAAAAATATTGCTACCTTTATCGTTCCCGGTTCATGGGAAATTCCTCTTGTTTCTCAGAGGGTAGCGAAGTCCAAAAAATTTGATGCAATCGTCGCATTTGGAGTCATTGTCAAAGGTGAAACGTACCATTTTGACATGATAGCCAACGAGTGTGCCCGTGCATTGATGCAGGTATCACTCGAGAACAGCATCCCACTCGCCATAGAAGTACTTGCGGTACATGATGTTGCACAAGCCAAAGCCCGGGCTTCCAAGAATACCCACAATAAAGGTATAGAAGGAGCTTTAGCTGTTTTAAAAACGTTACAAACGTTATGGAGTATCCAATGACATTTTCTGTGTATTGTTCCGTTTCGGATGCTATCAAAGAAATAAAGCAAGGAAAGTTGCTTATTGTGACAGACGCCACTACTCGTGAAAATGAAGGTGACCTATTTATCCCAGCTCAAGATATTACCCCGCAGCACGCCAACTTTATGATAACTCACGGCAAGGGCCTCATGTGTGTGGCGCTTACTGAAAAGCGCGCCCAAGCGCTTCAGTTACCACTTATGGTTGCCCCAAATAAAAATCAGGAATATACGAAATGTAATTTTACTGTTTCCGTTGACGCGAAACATAATATTGGATCTGGCGTTTCTGCCGGAGACAGATCCAAGACTATACAATTATTAAGCTCCGCGCAAACAGTGTCTGATGATTTAGTGAGGCCCGGTCATGTTTTCCCCTTAATTGCTAAAAAAGGTGGTCTGGTAGAACGTCAAGGTCATACCGAGGTAGCACTTGAACTTTGCCGATTGGCGCAAAAGGAATTGGTTGGGGTTATTTGTGAAATCATTGGCGATGATGGAGAAATGCTCAGAGGAAAAAATTTAGAGCACTTTGCGCAAGAACAGCAGTTAAACATTATAAGTATCGAAAAAATTCTTGATCATATATACCATGAAAAAACGTAGTGCAGACATTCGAATGCTTGCTACTGCAAAACTCCCGACTCAATGGGGAACATTTCAGTTTTCCGTCTGGAAGAGTATTAGTGGAAACAAAAAGCATATTCTATTGGTGAAAGGAGATATACGACAATCATCCTCCCCCGTGCTTATTCGTATTCACTCCGCGTGTATTACCAGTGAGTGTTTTGTATCGTTTAAATGTGATTGCAGAGAACAACTCCAAGAAGCAATGAGGTTGATTGAACTAGAATCAGCCGGGGTCATAATTTATCTCAATCAGGAAGGCAGAGGCATCGGCTTAGTAAATAAAATTAAAGCCTATGCACTGCAGGAAAAAGGTTTTGATACGGTGCAAGCGAATCAGAAGCTTCACTTGCCAGTCGATAAGAGAAACTATCACGAAGCGGCAGACCTGTTAAAATACCTCAGCATTACGAAAGTCAAGCTCATGACAAATAACCCAAAAAAGATACAGGCTTTAACGAAGGCAGGTATTCAAGTTATCGAAAAGATTCCTATACGAATTAAACCAAACGAAATCAATAAAGCGTATTTACTAACAAAAAAACAGAAGCTCGGGCATTTATTTTAAATATGAAAAATGTTGATGAGCAGTTTATGAGAAAAGCGTTATCTCTGGCGAAAAAAGGATTAAGCTGGACCCGTCCGAACCCGCTGGTTGGGGCGGTCATTGTGAAGGAAGGCAAAATTATTCGGCAAGGATACCATACAAAATTTGGGTTTCCCCATGCAGAGGTTGAGGCACTTCAATCTGCTCACCGACTCGATCATTCCATAGAGGGCGCCACGTTATACGTCACTCTTGAGCCTTGTTGTCATTTTGGTAAAACTCCACCCTGTGTACATGCTATTATCCAAGCCGGTATTAAAAAAGTCGTATGTAGTTATCTTGACCCTAATCCTTTAGTTGCTGGAAAAGGACGAGATATCCTACAGAAACATGGGATTGAAGTAGACGTAGGCGTGTTAGAACAAGAATCCAAGCAACTGAATGAGGGGTTTGTTACTTTTCACATGATGAAACGACCGTTTGTAGCGGTGAAATTTGCTGCAAGCTTAGACGGTAAAATTGCTACTTTCTCCGGTGATTCTCAGTGGATAACGAATGAAAAAGCAAGAAAGTTTGCCAGAACATTACGCGCACAGTATGATGCAATTTTAGTAGGGAAAAATACCGTTTTGAAAGATAACCCGCATTTGGGATGTAGAACCTTAAAGGTTAAAGATCCTCTCCGGGTTATTTTAGATTCTGCTCTTTCCCTCCCGATTGAATCGCAAGTGTTTCGCGACACGAATGTATTAGTAGTTTCTACCACAAGGGCACGGAAAGAAAAAATTCAGGAATTTGAAGATAGAGGGATACAAGTTCTTCGTTTTACCAGCGAAACTATTTCAATTCAAGAAGTATTAACCGAGCTAAGTAAACGAAACATTCAGAGTGTTCTCGTAGAAGGTGGTAGTCAGGTAATCGGTAGTTTTTTCGACGAAGGCCTGGTAGACAAAGTATATGCGTTTTATGCCCCGCTGATTATTGGCGGGAAAATTGCGCTTGGTGCAGTAGGAGGAAAAGGAGCAGACACTATTAAAAAATCATTCATGTTGCACAGAATTAATCATAAATATTTTGATAACGACTATCTTACAGTAGGATATACGGATAGGTGCATAATTTTTTAAGAGATGCCTTTTATTTGTTCTGAGTCTATTTTCCTGGTTCTCAGTATGCCAATAAATTATTCTACCCACGGAGGAGCGACAGCGGACACATACGCCAAAAATC
>CAYHPU010000099.1:0-3698 GCA_964358525.1 uncultured Gammaproteobacteria bacterium | reverse complement strand
GTATCGACAGAAGCTGGCGTAAAGAAACTTGTAAACGCAACAATGAAAAAATTTGGGAGAGTAGATATTCTAGTAAACAATGCGGGCGAGATCCTGCGCCCCGGGGATTGGAAGTCGGATCTTGATACGTGGCACAAGACACTGGATGTTAATCTTACCAGCGCATGGCTCATGACAAAAGAAGTGGCGCCAATTATGTTGAAAAACAAATATGGATCAATTGTTAACATTGCGTCTGTCTATGGATTTTTGGGTGCTGCTCCAGTTCTAGCTTATACTTCTGCAAAAGGCGGCCTTATTACATTAACAAAGTCATTTGCAAAGGAGCTAGCACCGGCGATACGAGTAAACGCTATTGCTCCGGGTAATGTAATGACCGATATGACAAAGGGTGCGGGTAAAGAACTCATAGAATTTTTTATACAGCAGACACCACTTAAACGGATTGCTAAGCCAGAAGAACTAGCTAAAACTATTTTATTTTTGGCCTCAGACGATGCTAGTTATATTACCGGGGAAATGCTTGTCGTAGATGGCGGATATAGTTTGAAATAATAATGAAATTCATCAAGCTATTATTGCTGGGTGCCAAGATTTTTCTAAAGAAATTTGAATATAAATTCATTAAGACAGGTCGTATTAAGGTAATCCGTCAAGATATCCCTTACTTCTCTCAGTTTGCTTCAGAAGAGTTAGTTGAGGATTTTATTAGTGGGAAAAAAAGCGTTTATATCGATCCAAATTGGAAATGTTCAGGAGCGCGTACAAAAAGTGAATACGCACGATGGGCGTGGAATGGGTGTGGTATGGCTTGTCTCCAAATGATTCTTTTCAAGAAATTAAATAAAAAAATTCCACTTGTTACGCTTGGAGATGGGTGTATGAGTTACGGAGGTTATCGAACAAATATTGAAGCACAAACAAAAGGAGATCTTAAAAATTATTTTGCGGGTTTGTTTTATGAGGAGTTTCTTCATTTTATTGAGAAAGAATTTAAACTGAAAGGAAAAATAGTATCACCGCTCATTACAGAGGAAATAATTGACTCTTTAAAGGAAAGATCTTTTGTAATTGCCTCAGTTAATCCAAATATAAGAGATGTTGAGAATAAGTCTCCATCTTCATCGGGGCATCTTGTATTAATAATAGGATACGATCTTAATAAGAAGATACTGTATTTTCATAATCCTTCAGGTTATTTTGGAAAGTCGCAAAAAAATATAAAAATATCTTTTCAAGATTTCGAGTGTTTTTTTAGAAATAGGGGGATTGTTGTATTATAATGTCCTTATGAAAGATACGAAAAAAATAATCGATCAAATAGTTATAAAAGTTAAACAACGACTGGAGAATGAAGGCTCGGGTCACGACTGGTTTCATGTAGAGCGTGTATGGAAAATGGCAAAGCGAATTGGAAAACTGGAAAAAGCAGATATGTTTGTAGTCGAATGTGCAGCCTTACTTCATGATATTGCTGACTGGAAGGCGCATGGGGGAGACGATACAGTGGGGCCACGAGTTGCGAGAGAAGTTCTGGAATCTCTATTTGTTGATGAGGAAGTAATTAGTCATGTATGCGATATTATTGCAAACCTCTCATTCAAGGGCGCTAAAGTAAAATTTAAAATGAAAACGCTCGAAGGAAAAGTGGTGCAAGACACAGATAGGCTCGACGCTATCGGCGCAGTAGGTGTTGCGCGCGCGTTTACCTATGGGGGCAGCAAGAGCCAGCTCATGTATAATCCAGCGGTTAAACCAGTTCTTCACACAACGAAAGAGGCATATGTACAAAATATTGGGACCACAATAAATCACTTTTATGAAAAATTACTTTTTCTTAAAAAACTTATGAATACAAAAGCTGCCAAAAAAATTGCTGAAGGCAGGCACGAATTTATGAAGAAATTTCTAAAACAATTCTTCCTTGAGTGGGAAGGGAAAAGATAGAGTCTCTGTCATCCTCGCGCCCGCCTTGCCGCGAGGCAGGAATGCGGGGATCTAGATTCCCGTTTTCACGGGAATGACAAAATAATAATCAACTTAAAGTTCCTTTTTATACGTAATATCGAGAGGTACAAATCCATTCTTTTTATAAAACGAATCTGCTGCCATATTTTCAATATACGAATTTACAGTAACAACTTTAATTCCTTTCTCTTTTGCCCAATCAAGACACTTATTAATAAGTAGTTGAGCTACACCTTTTTTTCGATACTCGGGAATAACTCCGAGTATTTCTATTTCGAGGTGGTCAGTTTTAGACCATATGTGATGAGTGACATGCGCCGAAACATATCCGACAATTTTAGTGTCCTCTTCTGCGACAAAACCGCACACGCCATCCTTAGTTAATGCCTTGAAATAGGTTTCAGATTCGGGGAAAGAAGGCCAATTGTTTATAAAGTTTGAATCAAATTCTGAGTTTTCAGAGAATACTATCTCATTCAGTTCTTTCAACTTTTTCCAATCGTCTGCGATGATCGATCGAAGCGTAATCATTTAAATAAAAATACTGAACTCAAAATAAATACCCCAACAATAATTCGATACCACGCAAAAGGTATCAAGTCGTGACCCTGTAAATATTTTATGAGTACTTTTACTACTAGAAGCGCAGATATAAATGCGGCGACGAAACCAATAATACTTGTAGGGAGTGAGGAAATAATGAGCGCTTTGTCAGTCTTTACCAAGTCTAATAATGCGGCGGCGCCTATTGTTGGTACGGCGAGCGCAAAAGAATACAGTGCGCTTTCGCTCCGTTTATACCCGAGCACCATGCACGCCACAAGAACCGCGCCGGCGCGGGAAACCCCAGGAACAATGGCACAGGCTTGAATAATTCCAATGAGTAGCGCTTCCTTCCACGTCATTTCTTTTGTATTTTTTGAAAGTGAAATAGCACCTTTTTTCACCAGCACTTCAAGAAGGAGAAATAAAACGGCAACTAACACAAACGCACTTCCCATAATCATCATATTTCCAAAAAAATATGTCTTGATGGTTTTTCGAAGTAAAAAACCAATTACTGCCGTTGGAATAAAACTTATAAATACATTTTTGAGCATGTGTTTTTGGGTGAGAAGGGGAATGTAGGAGGTAATAACAGCGAGTATGGCGCCGGCCTGTATAAACACTTCAAAGAAAGTCCAGTATTCATTTTGTGGGAGTCCGAGAAGTTTGGTAGTTAAAATAAGGTGTGCGGTGGAGGATATGGGTAAAAATTCGGTAACCCCTTCAACAATTCCTAAAATAGCGGCGAATAACAAATGCATGCGCAGATTATAACTCAGGAGGCTTGGTGATACAATTACCTTATGGAGATTCTTAATAAGGAAGCACTGCGGCAGTATGAACAAATAGAAACCTATGAGGCGGGTGTGGCTTTAACGGGCGCAGAAGTTAAATCTATCCGGGGCAATCGTATTCTTTTTCACACAAGCTTTTGCAAATTTATAGGTAATGAGCTATATTGGTTAGGAGCAGAAATACCGCCCTATAAATACGCGAGAGTTGAAGGCTACGATCCGCTTCGAAATCGAAAACTGCTTCTTGAAAAACGAGAGTTAGTACGTTTACGAACAAAGCTTTCGGAGCATTCTAGTTTGACGGTTGTAGTTCTGAAATGTTATACTAAAGGGAATTTCTTAAAGCTCAAAATAGCTCTTTCAAAGGGTAGAAAAGCACACGAATTAAAG
>CAYHPU010000098.1:2980-3720 GCA_964358525.1 uncultured Gammaproteobacteria bacterium | reverse complement strand
TCTTTATTTTTTAGCTGGAATAATACATTAACACAAAAACAAGCGTCAAGAGACCCTTCGGGAATGGGCGTTTTGCCGGCCAACTCAATATCTGACCAAACCGTTTGCACATTATCAAAGCCTTCACTGCGCGCCATACTTTTAATGCTTTCTAAAATATTTTTTACTACATCCACGGCATAGACTATCCCCTTTTCTCCCACGACTTTCACCGCCGGAAACACAAAATGGCCGGTGCGTCCGCAACCTAAATCGGCCACTCGCTGTCCCTCGGACAAGGAGATCCGTTCAAATATTTTATATGGATCGATGAGAGCAGTTCCCGAATGCATATAACTACGAAATTACGAACAGGTACGAAAGTACGAAAATCGAACGGTCATGTTCGTATTTTCGTAAGTTTTCGTATGTTCGTAGTTAATCTATCTAATAAAAATTTTACCCAAAGTTCCCATCAAGAAACCGCTGATCATATTGGTAATAGCCAGAAAACCAAAAAAAATAAAGGCAATGCCAATAAGCTTATATAGCAAACGCGAACCGCCAGCGGTGGCAAACTTTTCTTCCGCCCATGCGTTACTACCGAAGTTTTGGATAAACCATTCGGTTTTGAGCACTAGAGCCACGCCGATTGCCACCAAAATAATCCCCACGATATAGCGCATATAAATATAATAAAAAACACTGCTTTAATTTTAGCATCTTTTAGAGGGAAGAGGAAGAGTTGGTGTCTCTACTAT
>CAYHPU010000098.1:0-2970 GCA_964358525.1 uncultured Gammaproteobacteria bacterium | reverse complement strand
CGGCAACCTCGCAGAAAATTCGCCTTACATTTTTATTTCGCGCACCCCCTTAAAATTTTTTTCAATTAAGGAAAGGCGAATTTTCCGCTCGGTTGTTCCGCCCTCAATTCTTCGGGCGGAGCGGCTGGGCTACGGCGCTCGGACGGCTCGGCATTCCTCTTCACACCCCTACAATTTTTGCCCGCTCGCTACGAAATGAAGTTTCTATATTGTTTCTATATTAAAGAAAGCATCCGTCAATTGACGGATGCTTTCACAAGTTAACGATGTTCCTTTCTGGTTAGTCGATAACCCTTCCATAGAAGCACAAAGCTAAAATAGAATGCAATCACATCTATAACGAATGATTGCCACCAAACTGTAGGTATGTCACCCCATTCACCACTGAGACAAGTTATTGTCCACGGATATGGTGGATCACGCCAGCTTTGATCATTCGTCACAAATTTAAAGGGCCAACCGCACGAAATTGTGCGAAGATCATCTTTGTTCTGTACTTCAATCGTTGTTTGATGTGCAATACCAATGACGGCAAAGAATGCAACAATAAACAATATCAGATGCACAATAGCATTTTTTTTAATACTCATAGGAGTACAATCCTGTAATTACTGTATGATACCGCAGGCCGTCTCAGAATACGACGAGTACCCAAGGTTATTCTTCGCGCGCAGACGGTAACAGTAAACAGTATTTGATTGAAGTCCGGTATTCGTCCAATACCAGTTGCCGGTGTAATTCAAGAGACCAAAGTACCCATACTCAGACCAACTACCGCTCGCAACTCTTCGTTCAATTCTAATACTCGACTCATCGAAAGTATTGTCAGTGAAGCGAAGCGTGAGACTTAAAGAAGTTGGGTCGGTAATGGAGAGATTACTTGGTGCTTCTTGCGGCGCAATTCCTGAGAATGTCCATTGTTGTGAGGTTGGAACGCTACTCCATGAAGGGATGACATTATATATCTTATATTTGAACGCACACCATGTAGTATTACATGATTCAGGAAAACGATACCCGACTTGCCCCTGAAGTTTAAACTGATCAGTGGAAGCATTACCGAATGTTGTACGGATATAGGTGTAGTGATTTATGCTTGTCGTGATTTGGTCAGCATGTGATGCTCCTATGGTATAGGAGAGTTCGTCAATCTCACAACTTATAAGACTTTTAGCCAAACGAGTATCAAGATAAGGCTGTGATGCAGATCCCCATGTTGTGGCTGCATATGTTACGGTGGGATAACAGTTGGGATACGAAGTGCTTCGACCGTTCAAAAACGTACTCCCATCGTAGTTGTAGAGATATATTTTATGCTCGTATGTCTCATCAGTGGCGAAATAATTATTGTTCCATTGCATATATTGGAGCGTATACCTTTCTCCAGGGACCGACGAGTTATTGATGTAAGACGTGCCGGAGGTTGGAAGATATTGGTACATTGGATAGAACTGTGTTGACGCAGCTTCTACGATCGGCACGAAGAAGTTGCCAACATCCTTAGGCTCTGGCTTTTGTTGTGGGTGTGGCTGTTGCAAAGTTGCCTCATCTACCGCTTCAATCTTCTTAATGTCCAACATGCCCTTTACTCTATCAATATTGCCCTTGGTACCAGTGAACGTGACTTTTTTGATTTTGACATTCTCTATTTCTTTCGTGTCTTGGCCCGATAAATCTGTAATGCCTTTCACATCGGCAATCAGCGCTTTTCGGTCATTCGCGTAAACAGATGCTATATTCTTATTTTGTTCGTTCTTTTTGACAACGCGGAAGTCATAAATTTCCTCCCCATCAAAAATGAAACTGCTTTCAAGCACCATTTCATCAAATTCCTGTCCTTTAACAGATGCTGTAAAACTTGTTACATCTATGGGTTTGGATAGTTCAATACGAACCGTATCAATAGTTTGCTTTGCGGCAAATGATATTGCAGAAGGTATGCCAACCACCAACACGCCTGCTACTAAAAGTATTGTTACTATAAAGTTTTTCATAATTTAATTAGTTAATTGTTAATGTTATGTTTTCGACCTTTAAGTTGTAAATAAACTTGTCATCCGACATAACGCCAAATTATTTGTTTTTTATTATAACAGAATTTTGCAAATGTATATAAATTTTTTTAATTTTTATTTCCTTGTTATTCGACCTTTTATAAATGAAACAACTTGATACATTGACCCGATAAATGGATATCAAATTGTCTTATCTTTTATATAAAAACACTGCTTTAAGTTTAACATTTTTTAGCAGGAAAAGGAAGATACCCCATTTTTAAAACCAAAAAGAAGCCACCACAATAGCTTCTTTATAGGGTCCACGAGATTGTCTTGGCGTGGCCCTTCTTCCGAACGGCCGACACACGAGATCTTGTTGCGAGCGCGCCTCGTGGCACGCGCTCACTGTTGCTGGGGCGTCATCAGCGTCCGGCACTCCTCGCAGGAATCGCACAACTCCCGGGCACTGGAGAAGCTGATGTTCTGGTTGGCAGCCAGCTCACCGCGGCACTTGTCGATGCGCTCGAGGCCCTCGAAGTGAGGATCACCGATCAGCTGAGCCTTGGCGCCCGCCTCCTGGAACTGACGGTTGCCAGCCTTGTTCGTGACGGAATTGCTGCCGTCACACCCAACCAGAACGAGAACCAGGACGAAAAGCCCATAGATCTGCATGGTGTGATGCGGATCCTTTCGTATTGACGTTGAAACCCCTTTCACGTTCCGAGAACACGTCTCGGTGGGGCCAATAAGAGCTTCAACTTTTTTATGCATTATGTAAAATAACAAAAAACTATACCACAAAAACATCCTCTTGTCAAGAGCAGATAGCCAGAATTTAGCTAAAAATAAGGGTGTTGTGCTGTAATTATACACTTTGCGCGAACTTTTTTCGAGCGGAAACTGGACGAATGAATCAGTCCCGCCACCGCCTCGCAGAGCCTCGGCGGACACCAAAGAAAAATGTTCCTTGCTT
>CAYHPU010000097.1:0-3732 GCA_964358525.1 uncultured Gammaproteobacteria bacterium | reverse complement strand
TTTATAGAAAAGGTTCAAGAAGTTCTAGGCCAATTAGCCCAATGTTTAAACAAGGGTGGATTAATAGTATTCGCTGTGTTTAATCCAATCTTTGTAACTTCGTGCCTAAAATCTAACGTTTTGTTTTCTAAATTTGATTCGCAAGATAATCCAAAAGTGGGAGCAATTGACTTTGGAGAAGGTTTTGAAATTCCGACCTTTATTTGAACGGCAAGTGATTATGACAAAATCATGAACAATTTAGATTTGACTAAAAAATTAGAAGTGTATCCCAAATTTACTCAGGAATTTCTTGATAGATATTCCTCCGATACTCCTATAGATGAATCCGAGTATTTAATTTTGGGTTTTAGTCGTAGCTAAATCAGTATTTTTTGATGCTTGGAATACCCATTTGTATTTTTAACAAATCAAGTTATAAAAAAACAACAATAGAAAAAGGTTCGAGTTGGGTACCATTCCCAACTTATAGGGACTCAACACATTAGACTTACAGACCTTGAGGTAACAGAAAATAAACAATATGTACAACCACGCTCCAGAAAACTACAAATGCCCCATATGTCTTGCCGTAGAAGGTATTGAAAGCAAAGACACTATGATGAAGCAGAACGATATCTTTTATCGTGACGAGTTAGTGATGGCAGCAATTAATTCTAAATTTATTGGCAACAATCCCGGACATGTAATTGTCGTTCCCCTTAAGCATTATGAAAATCTATATGAACTACCAGAAACGGAAGCTAATCAAATAATGAAAGTTGCAAGAGGGGTGGCTGTTGCAATGAAAGTAGTTCGTAAATGGGAAGGGGTTATGATCCAACAAAATAATGAGCCAGCCAGTGGTCAACACGCATTTCATTACCACATGCACATCTTTCCAAGGTTTAATAATGATTTTCTACACGAGAATATGTCAAAAGTCACTGTTGCTTTACCAGAAGAAAGGAAACCTTTTTCTTCCGAAATGAAGCAGTACTTTTCTAAACGAAAGAACTTATTAATGTAATAAGATGAATTTATGGAACCACGAATAAGTATAATTACACTCGGCGTTAAAGATTTAAAAGCTTCTACTAAGTTCTATTTGGCCCTTGGTTTTCCATTGCAACAGCCAGAGAACGATATGATCTCTTTTTTTGAACTATCTGGGACGCAGCTTGCCTTATATCCTAAAGATCTTCTAGCAAAAGACGCTAAAGTACTCGAAACGGGAAGTGGTTTTTCAGGTTTCACATTGGCCCACAACGTACATTCAAAAGAGGAAGTAGATACAATTATGAAAGAAGCGGAACGCATTGGGGCGAAAATAACAGACCCGGCGCACGAAAGAGAGTGGGGTGGGTACTCGGGATATTTTGCTGATCTAGACGGGTACTTGTGGGAAATAGCCTGGAACCCGTATTTTAAATTTGAATAGAAATAGATTATAATTACGTTATGAAAACAAAAATTCAAACTCCAAAGGCTCCGCTTCCCGGAAAAAGCCCACACTCTCAAGCGATAGTTGCAAACGGCTTTGTTTTTACGCAAGGGTCAATATGTCTAACTCCTGAAGGAAAATTACTTGAAGGAACCCTTGAAGAACAAATTCACCAAATAATGAAAAACCTTCAGGCAATACTCGAAGAAGCGGGGGTTATGTTTAAGGATGTAGTTAAAACAACAATTTTTGTGACAGACATGTCTATCTACGGAAAGGTAAACGAAATCTATGCTAGTTATATGTCCGATCCGTATCCGGCACGGGAAACGGTTTGTGTAAAAGAACTCCCGCTCGGCGCACAGGTAGAAATTAGTATGATTGCGGTGAAAGAGTAATAGGTTTTTCTTCCCTAATTCTAAAAACAAATGCGGCAATGAGAATAAGCGTTCCTATAAATAAGAAGGCATAGGTAACTGAATAATCTGCAATTACTCCAATAATAAGTCCCATTATTGTTATGTAGATACTTGAAAACATATTAATGGTCGAAAGTGTTGTGGCGCGAATACTGCTCGGAATTTGCCGGTTATTGTATGCCGCAAGAATTGGATCTTGCAAGCTTATAAGTCCAAAGGTCAGAACAAAAATCACCACAGCAAATGCTGGAGTAGCAAAGACAGACATGGCTATATATAAATAGGCAGGAATAATCGCGGCAATAAATGAAGCTTTCGGCGTACCAAGAATTTTTTCCAGGCGGTGAGCATACGTACTTGCGATGATTGCGACCAGTCCGCCAAGCGTTAAAGATAATCCAAGCCAGTAGGTTGACACATGCGAAAGTTGGAAGTAAGGGGGTTGCAAGTTACGGAGATAGCCAATAAAAGGCGTAGTAAACAAACCAAAAAGCACAACTCGTTTGAGTATTTTATTGTGACGAAGTAAAGTTAGTGATTGTTTAAGTGTGGCAAGCGGATTTTGCTCGGAGTGTTGATATTCTGATTTCGGTTCTTCTAGGAAAATACTAATAAGAAGCGCAACCGAAACGCTAATAATAGTCAGAATTATAGCGAGTGTAATTTTCGGTGCACTCAGTTGAGATATAATAAGACTACTAATAAATGCTCCTAGTATGTGACCACCTTGGAAAAACGCGCCAACAAATCCCGTTACTTTATTCATTGAGTTTTCTTGCCCTTTTTCTTTAAGAGAATCATATAGTAGCGCTTGGGAGCAACCAGATTGGAATGCAAAACCTACTCCCGCAATTATTGCTATCAGAACGAAATGAAAATAGTTTTGAGCAAAAAGAAAAAGGAACTCGCCGGTTATTTGCAAGACAAGAGAAATAATAATCGAATTCTTGCGGCCGATTTTATCTGCAATTAACCCCGTGGGGATTTCTGACAGAAAAATAGCTCCGGTAATTACTCCCCAGAGCGAGTTTATTTGAACAAAATTTAGCCCCCGCTGTTGATAATAGAGAGTAAGGATTGGTAAATAGAAATAAAGAGAAAAAAAAAATTGATGAGCGCAATTTTCACTGTATTATCAAATCTCTTAAACATGAGGTATTTTTAGTCCGAGAATATTAAATAAACCGAACCTATCTATTATAAGCTCATTGATTTTTTTTAATTCTGGTATTAAATTTCGAGCATCTTTTTTAACGGGAAGTGGAGTGCCATTTGTATTGGTAATTATCTGCAGCGCACTGCTTATTTTCTCGATAGCCCCACTCGCAAGAAACGCAGATGTTTTGGAATCATTAGTAGTATCGTCTATCATTATCTTTTCTTCAATTTCGCTAAGGGTTGATCGGTAAATTTTAGGAGCAATAAACATCGTATAGTAAGTTAAAACTTCAAAGGCTTCATTAAGAAGAAGGGGCATTTCACCAAAATAACATTGGTGAATATCTTCGAGGATATCATTGAGCAAATGCTTGATATCTGAACACAAAATATATAGTCGGTCTTTTTTAACTTCATCCTCATTACTTTCTTCTTCTTTTTCTATTTCACCCAAGTCCTTCTTTGTCATTTTTATGTTGAATCGTTTCAGGTCTTTTTTTAGCATTGCGTTCATTTCCTTAAAATCTTTGGCAAGCGATTTGAAAACTGAACCAGTTCTCTTTCTGTTGATTTCCTTTTGATAAACACGGCAAATTTTATTTAATTTACACCGCTCACACCACCGATCACAGAAATTAAATGGGAGTTTATAAAACATTTGTTTATCTATCCATGGTTGTCGTATTGCACCGAATTGATCGACGGGTATTTGAATAGATTTTTTTAGACCCA
>CAYHPU010000096.1:0-3810 GCA_964358525.1 uncultured Gammaproteobacteria bacterium | reverse complement strand
ATAACATCAAGCTAATTATATGATAGCTTGGTTACGAAATGAACTAATTACCTAAGATAATTTCCCTTTTTTTCACCTACTACAATTGTTTTCACTTGTTCGTCATGCCAAGTTTGTTGTTTGTCATTTTTCCCCATATTCCAAAAGCCAGCACCAAAAAATACAAAGGATAGCGGTTGCAATAAAGATCTTTTCAATGAAGTGCCAAAACCCAAACTATCTCCATCATCTTTTTCAACTCTTAATCCATATAGCATTTTTCCTGGAGTTGAGGACCATATAGACAAGAAGAACGTGCTGTAAATAACCCAGACGATATAATCACCAAATACCCCAATTTGTGACAGCGCATCAGTCATACCTAATAGAGTTTCAAAGATTCCAAAAACAAGTGCCAACAGTATTACTCCTATAAAATCAGCAAAATATGCACCAAATCTTATTCCGAACCCGGCATAGCTAAAATCCGCCTTATTAATAGGATCTCCACACTTCTTACAAAACTTGGCTTTGTCTTCGTTTTTGGCTCCGCACTTACTGCAAAACATAAGTTTAGTTTATCTTAAAAGAATTTATGAAACTATCGAAATTCGTCTTATCATTATTAGCAGAGAATTTCATTAATATATAAGCCTTAATCTTACCAAGATCATCTCTGATAAACGCTAATCCGTTACCAAAATAGCCGTCTTTAGATGTAAAAATAAAATTTACTGCATCATAACCATTAAATTTGATAAAAGATGAACTATTCAATTTACCTCCGACTTCATTTATCATCCCATTAACTATTCCTTCCAAGCCAGCCTTGTTATCGTAGTCTTTTGGAGGAATGTCATAATCACCTACTTGAGCCATATACACAGTGTCATTATCTGGTGCAGAAGTGTACTGGATTCCACTATATGCATATTCATTTATTTTGTCTTCTGGAATTCTATCTGTGCTCGGATAGGTCGGAAAATTTATACTAAAACCTTGTTCTACAGAATTAAATGTTTGCCACCCGTTCGGAACAGAATCTGTGTTATTGGTTGCGCCCGTGGTATTTGCTGGTGGTGTGCTACTAGAATCGGCAAAGAAAAATACTAAAATACTCAAAACTCCCACGACACCAAGCACAAGGAGCACATTTCTTAAAATGTGAGTTTTGGTTTTTTGTGGTACAAAAAGAATATCTTCAATATTTTTTTCGTCCCCCATTTTTCCGAATATCTGCCCGCAATTTATGCAGAATTTACTATCCTCCTCGTTGTCGTGTCCGCAATATTTGCATTTCATGCTATTTCACCTTCTAATAAAGCTCTCCTTCCAGAAGGATACTACTTTGTTTATCCGGTTTGTAGTTAACGGGTGGTCAGACATTGCTTCGCTGACCCTAACCATATTTGATCCAGAGTTTGCTAGCTGTTCACGGTAGACTTCCAGATTTACCTTTTTCCCAAGCTCCAACCCAATAGTAATCCTTAGGAGACAAGTTATTGCCGATTCTACCGACTTAGTTAGAATCAAACTGCACCTGTCGGCAGAATACTCTGCTTTTCTTTGCCAAAAAGAGAAAATTATTGAACTGCCAGGAATACCGGTTCCCAGAGGATTAATAAATGTAAGAATTATATTGTGGCTAGCTTTTACATGTCCTAATTCATGTGCGATAACGAAAGACAATTCTTTTAGGGTTAAATTTTCAACTAACGAGGATGACATTATTATAGAGGCTCTTGGAAATCCAATTGTAAACGCGTTTGGTTGTGGGTCTTGTCTTATATAAAGATTAACTTTTTTTAAACCCAGCCTTTCTTTGTGAGTTTTGAATAGCTCAAATATTTCAGGAAATTGCGAGCCTTTGACTTCAAGCGCATTCCCAATTAACTGGGCTTGTTGCAATTTTATATAAATAAAACCCAAAAACAGTAATCCTAAGGTTATCCACCAGTTTAATTGGAAAAAGAAATAACCAACCGTTAGAACTATGAGTAATGTTAAAAATAGGGTTAAACCTTCACCGTCTACTCTGAACGAGTTTATTTTAATCTGATCTTCCATAAAATTTTATTTATCAATAAACGAATATAAATATCTGCCTGTGTTATTTAGCAAGTATATTGGCGTAACAAAAAAAGAAATAGTGCCCCACCATCCCAAAAACAATGTTGTCAGTGTAAAATTCCAAAAATAATCATCAATACAATTCCTACAAAACCGACCCTCAATTCTTTGATAACTTCTTTGGAAAACCATGCCGATATTTTTGTAAAATATGACCTTTTTCAAATCTGCAGTTTTGCCACAATGCTGACAAGTATTTTCTTTGTTTTTGAAATACAAGTCTACAGAACCTGCGTCATCTTTTCCTGCAGATAATTTTTTGCCACATGTTTTACAGAATTGAGCATGAGTTTGATTTTTAGCTCCACAATTTTCGCATCCCATATTAATTCCTATATTTAGATTCTGCTAAACCAAAAATATAACCCCAAATAACACAATAAACTAAAGAGGTTTGTAACTTATCTACGAACTCCTTTGTTAAATCTTTTGCAGAAGGTACGCTATCTAAAAATGAATTTAACCGATACGTTAAAAATCTGTTCATCCCGTCTTTAACTTCAAGTGAAATATCAGTATACGTTTTTGAGTAATCATCGAAAGCAAGCTTTTCCCATTCCTTTCCCAACTTTTCAATATCATATGTTTTTATAGGTTTAATTTTATCGTTGTTGTAAACCTGCTCAGACAACCAAATCCAATAGCCCCCAGCAATTGACCAGCTGTAACTATTTTTTAATGATTCAATCAGTCTATAGGGTTGTTTATTTAGGTCCTCTTTATTATCCTCAATAAACTTTTCAAAGATATTTGTCGAAACTCTCTGTAGAAATTCCCACGCGTCGTTGGTTGTCGAATCGAGATATCTTTCTCTTCGCTCTCCAGTTGAGTCATATAACTCTGCAAATTTATCCCAAAGATTAGTTTTTGGTTGAGATTTTGTTACTTCTTTCGGGAGCCCCCCTTTTTTTTCTGGCTTGCCATCTGCTGTTAATTTCGAACCACATTTTTGACAAAAGAGACTTCCTGCAAAGTTTAATGTGCCGCAACTTCCACAGGATAAGTTTACTTTCATATATTTTCTTAATTTTCGTAATTAAAATTCCCTGATATATTTTTCATTTTGTCCTCCCAACTGGGATTGGGACTATATACCACGTTCCACCTATTTTTTTTGATAAGCCATTGGCTTCGGTAACAAGTTTATTATAGCTGTCTACATCGCTATCGTATTTATCCAACATTAAGTTATAGTCATTTACCTCTGAGTTATATGCGTCAATATAGCCATTTGCAGAGTTACGATCCATCTCTGACTTTTTTGTATTAATTTTCGATTCAAGATCATCAATTTCTGTTTTTTTAGTGGTTAGTTCCTGCTTTATATTATCAAATTTATTTTGATCGCCAGAATGCCAAATCTTTTGTGCTCCAACAAACACAACATTTCCTATTAAATATAAGAGAATTACTCCAATTATTCCACTTATTCCACCAACTTTTCTAACATTACCGTTAGGGGTAGACGTGTTGGATGAATCATATATCGGTGAGCCATCGGGAAGTTGTAATGTCATTGTATTTTTTTATATCGATATTTTAAAATATCGATATATAGTTTTACTTTACGGAGTTGTTATTTCCATCTGTCTTTTCATCGTTGCTAACGCTTCGGGAAAAGAAGAAAAGGTATCGCCGAATTGGGATTCGAATTTTTGGTTGGACATGGCCATGCGTTGCTGATACGGCCTGCTAGCGGAT
>CAYHPU010000095.1:0-3869 GCA_964358525.1 uncultured Gammaproteobacteria bacterium | reverse complement strand
TACTCTCGGCCTATTTTTTCAAAGACAAATTGAGTATTGAAAAAGTAATTGGGGTAATTGGCGTAACGCTCGGGCTTATTTTGCTGGTTCTAGCTGGGTAATATCTTGTTCGGTGGACCTAAACTCGGTATTTCCAATTTATGTTCTATTGATAATCCAAATCGACTATCTCTTGTTTCCTAAAAGTAGCCTACTTATAAGTAGGCTACTTGGAAAACCTGGAAATGGGTGTGCTAGGACGGGACGAATGGTATTTATTGGTATAATTGGCGCTATGGAACGGGATTTACATGTACCAAGACTGGTTGAAAAGGTGACTAGTTTATACGGATATCCACAGTATTCAAAAGGACCAACTGATGAGTATGCTTTAGTAACCCTTGGAGAAAGACATCGCATACGTTTACCAAGTTTTGGAGAAGTTCTGCATGAAATCGATGCTACTGCTCTCTATTTCAACGATCCAAATGAAATTTTTGAAAGAATTAAAAGCGCGCGGGATATTGTTGCAAGTTGGTATAATTTAACACTCACCGACGAAGAGACCATGCCAGTTGTTAAGAAAGGAGGAGTGCGTTTATTAAATCCAAGACGTGCGCACGTCTTTGCTGCTGCACAGAACATTGCGGTGCGTGCGACACACGATTTTTTGAAGAATAAATTAAAATTTCACTCCTTTGGTTTGGCAACTGCAGGGAGTTCTGCAGAAGGACTTGCTGTGCTAAATCTGTCAGACGCAGATATAATTGTGTGTTTGCAAGAGCGGGATTTTTTACTCTTTATCGATACTGTAAAAAATACTTCCGGGTATAAAGCGCTCAATAAGCTTTATCGCCACTCTTGCGAAGCCTGTGACGATAGGAAAATACTTTCTACCTTATTTCCGATGATTCATACTTTTTTTGTTCCGGCGGGTACTGTACAGGGAGAACCGCGCGATTGGGTTGCGGGAAAAGAGTTGGAGGCGATTTCATTCAATGTACATTTTTGGCGATAAAGTACACGTTGTTTGGGCTTTCATTTATGGATCTGATCCAGGTTGTTATCATTGGGATTTCAAAATAACAAGAGAAACGTATTTTGAATGCTGGTAAGAATTCTAGTTGGCTTTAGCATTATTCAAAATAAATTTCAGAAAAAGTTTTTTAGCAGGATCGATAACGAGTGTTTCAATATGTAATCTTAAGTGAGCTCGATTAAGTTTTTCATTTTGTAGGCCAAAATTAATGAGCTGTTCAAGTTTCCAACGATGATAAAGGGGAGAATTTCTGTTGAACGCGGTTGTATCTGTGCTCCAATTTCGCATATATTACCAGTATATCAAATCGTGCTAGTGAAGAGTAGAGACGTTGGGGGCTTATTTTGCTGGTGTTAGTGGGGTAACAGCTTGTTCGGTGGATCTAAATTCGACAATTCAGATTTATGCACTTTGGACAACCTAAAACGCTTATTGTCTTTTTCCTAAAAGTAGCCTACCTAAAGGTAGGCTACTTGGAAAACTTGGAAAACTTGGAAATGGGTGTGCTAGGACGGGACGAATGGTATTTATTGGTATAATTGGCGCTATGGAACGGCCATTATTAGTACCAAAGTCAATTGAGGAGGCCATTAGGAGAAAAGGGTATGCACAATACTCAAGAGATTTTAGAAATCCATATAGTACCCTAACAATTGGCGAAAGTGACTTGATTCAACTACCTAGTTTTGGCAGCATTCCAGAGCACAGAGGTAGTGCTGCTATATACAGTAATAATTACACCGAAATTCATAATACCACCGCTGAAGCACGCAATGCTTTAGCGCGTTATTACGGAGTTGCTCTCTCTGAGAATGATGCAGTTCCTGTTTTAAGAGGAAGAGAACAACGACTATTGCATCCCAATATTGCACATTCCTATGCGGCTGCTCATAATATTGCACTTATTGCTGCATGCAATTATTTCTTACATGCTTTACAGATAAAACAATTTGGAGCATCAACTACCGGAAGTGCGACGGAGGGACTTGTTAAACCGTTTCATACAGACGCAGATATTATTGTCGCACTCCTCTCTAATGACTATAGTAGATACTTCACTTCTACTTCAAAAGAAACAACTCAAAATTGAAGGCCGCAGCATTTAATACTATATGTACAAAACTTGACACAGGAGATGTGATCTTTCGTCTATTTTCTGCAGTTAATTTAATTGTATTACCCGTTGATACTTTAGAGGGAAGACCCGAAGATTGGGTTGGAGGAAGAGTGTTTGACGGCAATATGTTTAATGAGCGGTTTCTGAGAAAATAAAGAAAATACGGTATAATATAAACTAATGTTGAAAAATATGAAACAAATAAGCGTCACATCTACTACTACCCCTTTTATTAGGGAGGGTGCGTAATGGTTTCAAAAAAATTGAAAAGAACCAGCCCTCCGTGCGGAGGGCTTTTTAGTATGTAAAAAAACAACTATGAAAAAACATAACAACATAATCTTTGATTTAGATAGTACATTGGTGAAAATTGAAGGGCTTGATTGGCTGGCACAAAAAAAGAACAAATTGGCATTAGTGGGCCAGCTTACGCGGGACTCAATGGATGGCAATTTGCCATTACAGGAAGCCCTCACCCGTAAGATGAAAATTATCGCACCGAGTTACACAGATATGCGTGAATTAGGACGGGCGTATTGCAATAGTCTTGTTGAAGGTTGTGCAGAAACAATTGGGGCACTTCAGAAAATGGGGAAGAACGTGTACATAATTACGGGGAACTTTCAGCCGGCAGTAGGTATTGTGGCAGAAAAATTGGGAATTCCGCAAAGTCATGTATTTTCTAACACACTCATTTTTGATAAAAAAGGAAACTACAAAGGGTTCAATTCAAAGCATCCGCTGGCACATAATGGGGGAAAGGTTGAGATTATACAAAAATATTTCCGAAATAAATATGGAATTGTTTTTGTTGGAGATGGCGCAACAGACTTGGAAACAAAACGTGTTGTTGATTTGTTTATTGGCTTTGGTGGCGTTGTGGAGAGAGAAATAGTGAAGAAAAATGCAGATATTTTTATTGCGAGCAAAAGTATAAGCCCGCTCCTCTCTATTCTTTCTGAAACGGTATCATACAAAACCGGTATGATAAAATAGGCGGATGGTGGAACGAATGAGTGTGAAAGGCCTTTATGGAGTGGACTGTGCAAAAAGGAACTGGCTTCGGAGATTTGATAGACGTATTGTTCATATTGTTTATCACGACGTACGAATTAATAGATTAAAAGCGCCAGAAGTCCAAATATTATTGGACAGAAGCAAATATCAACACATCAAGGAATTAGATTATGTTGCAGGTATTGAGGATGATTCGGTTCGAGAATATGTATTTTTCCTCATTGCTAGACACTCCTACTGTCCAACGTACTATTATCAGGATAAGTTTTATATTCAAAAAACAGAAAGTGATCAGCTTCGAGAAGGTTTTCTGAAAGTATTAAAAAGGTATAAGCTCATTTGAATGAATAATAACGGGAGAAAAAAAGCGATAGATACGGTATACTCAACTACACAAATTGTTTGGGCGGACACGGAGGTCCGCCCCTACAGAAATTTCGTTTTGAAATTTGAAATTAGGAAATGGATCCTCGCATTCCTGCCAGCCATGCTTTGCAAGGCAATGCAGGCGGGCGCGAGGAAGACGATTAAGGAGATTGCCCCTTCGACAAGCTCAGGGCAAGCTCGTTCGCAATGACAGAGAGTGCCCCCGTAGCTCAGCTGGTAGAGCATCCCCTTGGTAAGGGGAAGGTCTCCGGTTCAAATCCGGACGAGGGCTCTAGAGGTACCGTTCAAAAACGGTCTCGCTTTTGATTGAAATAGAGCGGTAGATCAAGA
>CAYHPU010000094.1:0-3900 GCA_964358525.1 uncultured Gammaproteobacteria bacterium | reverse complement strand
TGAGGAGGCTGCGCCGTAAGGCATGGAGGTTCAAGTCCTCTCCCCGGCACTTTTAGGAAAAGTACGCTATACTATAAATGATGTTTACGCGCGCGTACTTTTTATTCAAAGCGGCACGACCTACCCAATGGCTTAAAAATGTCGTTGTTTACACCGCAATCCTTTTCAACGGAAAGCTTTTTGAACCCGAACTTTTTATTAATTCCACCATTGCATTTGTACTTTTCTGTACCATTTCATCTGCCTCGTACATTTTTAACGATATTGTTGACGCGCCGTACGACCGGAAACATCCCATTAAAAAGAACCGCCCCATAGCAAGTGGGGAGTTGCCTATAGCCGACGCCACCTTTACTTTGTTTATACTCGTCATTCTTGCAATTACCGTTGGGCTCTATGTACGCATTAGCCTCGGAATACTTATTTTTGTTTTCTTTTCGCTTCACGTTGCATATACCCTCTACTTAAAAAAACAGACGCTTCTTGATATCTTCAGCATTTCGGCCTCTTTTATGATTCGGCTATTTGCGGGTGAGTTTATTACCGGTTTCCACGTACCCATTTGGTTGTGGCTAACGGTGTTTTTCTTTTCGCTTTTTATTGCGAGCGTGAAACGCCACAGCGAATATATTAATGAAGGAACGAATACCCGACCGGTACTTAAGGACTACACTGAACAATTATTATTCTTTCTGGTAAATGCATTTTCTGTGATGACCGTATTTTCGTATTCCTTTTATACGTTTCTCGAAAAACCACCGCACATTCGAACCAGTATGAGTGAATTCTTTAGCCCTCTGTTTCGCACCGACGAACCACGAAAATGGTTTATGCTTACTATTCCTTTTGTCGTTTTCGGAATCGCACGCTATGCACAACTGCTCTACGAACACCGCGAGGGCGAAGCGCCCGAGAAAGTTATTACGAGAGACAAAGTACTTATTGCTACAGTTTTGCTGTGGGGACTGTCTTTGTTGAGCCTCATTTATGTTCTGTAAACCTAGAACCTGGAACCTATAACCAATTGCCCCATCTTAACTACTAACTACTGTTCGTAGATTGTTTATACTATTCTCATGCTTGAGGAAAATTCTACAGCGCTTGACCCATTGCTCGTCAACAGGGCTACTGAACAACCCATTGATGAACTCTCAGTCGAATGGGATGAAGTGAAGAAGCTGTTCGTTGGCGCCGCTGCTGTTTCGGTAATGAGCTATATGTACAACCAGCCGACAGAAGTCCGAAAGCGACAAATTGCGCGTTTAATTCAGTCTGTCTCTGATGGAGCCACAACAAATGATGCGCTAAAGGAATTCTTTAATCCTTCTTCGAAAGACAAGCTTGTTTTATCTGCTGCAGAAAAAAGGAAACGTGAACTACAAGTACTTATCAAAAAGGTCTCAGAAGAGGTGGGGCACGACAGTATGTTTAATCCAGAATCAAAAGAGCTTGTGCAGAAAACAGCAAGCAAAATTCTTAATGCGCCTGAAAACGAGAAACTATTCTCATCTCTAAGAACAGTTACTGAAGGATGGCTCCCTTCTGTAGTGAGCGATACAGTCGAAAAACATGCAAAAGAAAACGGAAAAAAATATGTGGAAAATATGTCAAAGATAAAGCAACCAGAACGAGAAAACATTATTCGGGGAGAGCAATTTTCGCTTTTTGAAACCCATATGCGAGGAGATTACCGATCTCAACGCCTTGCGACGAAAGACAAGAATGTAAAAAATGCCCTTGAAAATGAATGGAATGAACGTGAAGAAATATATAAAATTCTCTTCAAACTTGTAGCAACGGGTCAACTTGATAACCTTGACGTACGGCTTCGACAAGAATATGTGCGTCAACACAATGAGCAACTTCTGCGAAAGCTCGGTCGGAAAGAATATGTGCTCGACGCAAAAACGGAAGGACTACTTAAAAAAGTGGTGAATGAGTATGGGGGATTTATTCAGAAATTGGGTAAAAGTGCAGAACAGCAAATAAAAGATCTTGAATATCAACTAACCCAGTATCAGCAACAAGCAGCCGCACAAATTCAACAAAAACAATCGTCTTCCCATATGCAAAGCCTCGATACGATTCAACGTTTCAAGAATATTGACTTTGGAGAAGTTGGTAAGTTCGGAAGTAAAGCGATGGAATGGGGAGGTAGAATAGGCGGGCAAATTGCTGAAAAAGGATTTAATGGACTGCTCCGCGCAGGAGGAAGTTTATTCGGAGGAGGAGGTGCGGCTGCGGGAGGAGTTGGGGTAGGCGCCGGCGCTGCGGGAACCGCGGCAGCTGGAGCGGGCGCCGCTGCAGGCGCAGCCGGAACAGCGGGTGCACTTGGCGCCGGCGCTGGGGCGGCGGCACTTGCCACCTCTGAGATTTGGGTACCACTACTCATAATCGGCGTAGTAGTCCTTATAATTGTAGTTGCCATATTTTTTATAGCTATGAATATGACCACAACTACCAGCCAGCCCTATGCACTTCAAGCTGAAAAAACTCCTATTGTCTATACGATATCTAAAAACAATACAGGAAACCTGTCTGCACTCTTTGGAGAATTACCACCCCTTTCGCCCAAAGCATTTGCAGAAGGCGAAGTAATTAAGACAAAATGCTTACCAAACAAAGATACCTATCAAAAAGCTCAAGCAGATACCGGCTTGCCGTGGGAACTGTTTGCCGCTATACATTATATAGAAGGGCAGTGTGAGGAAGATCGATCACTCGTCAGCGGGCGAAAATCCATTAAGACCGCATCTAATTATGATAAGGTCTCTATTTCAGATGAGGATGCGGCACTAGGGGACGTAACCACAAACACGAGTTCTGAAAATTTGAGGACGTCCCCTAAGTCTGCAACGGGGGTTCCGCAGTGCGAACCAGACATAGAGCGCTTTCATACCTGTAATACTGAACAACAAAACCCGGGAGATCCGGTGCTCGGAGAGTGCAAGCCCGATGGTAAAGACGAGGCTGTACGGCAAGGATGTGTGTTTAATTCGCTTGAAGCAAGCGCATTGTACTCAGCTATAAACATGAAAGGACTTGCAGGAGATAAAACGCCCGAAGTACTTGAGGACTTTGCCAAAATGATATCTCGCCGCAGCGGTGGGGGAAACCGTAACTGTAGTGACGAGCTACCAAACACGCGGACAAATTACTCAGGATGCCCACGACTCTACGAGGGAGAGGACGACGCATATGTTATGAATTGGATGGACGCAAAACACGAGACTATGTATATAATTTATCAAGAAGATTTAAAACAGCTCAGTAAGGACGATGCACTACTGTGGCAACGCCCGGGGGTACTGACGATTATGCGACTGTTGAGTGAGGAGTAGGGAAGAACATAAGTATGTATAGTCTATTAGCTGATAGCTATTAGCTATTAGTCAAAGAACGAACAGCTATCTTGTACAAGAGGGGATACAGCCTATAATACTACTCCCCCGGCCTACTCTCTTCTACCACTCCCCCGCCACTCCCCTACTGAAAATAAAAAACTGCAATTCTTAGTTTTTGGTTTTTAAATTTAGATTTTTGTACCGATATAATTGGCACATGCCCACCACCACTCATCGCCATCCAAAAATATCAAAAGGAGATGTCGTTAAATGTATGATATTTTGATTTGAGGCTTTGAAACAAACTAGAAAAATATCAAAAAATACGTAAGCACTCCCCCACTCCCCTACTGTTTTCATTTATCTGGGGGAGTCTGGGGGAGTGCACTTGTCATTGCGAGTCCCGCTACTGCGGGACGCGGCAATCTAATTTTACAGAATGTGCTTTTCTTAATTTTAGTGTATACTCACCTACTATACTGGGCCTGTAGCGCAACTGGTAGCGCACCTCCATGGCATGGAGGGGGTTGCGGGTTCAAGTCCCGTCGGGTCCACA
>CAYHPU010000093.1:0-3999 GCA_964358525.1 uncultured Gammaproteobacteria bacterium | reverse complement strand
CCCCCCAACTCACCGTAAAAAAAGCAAACCGTGTTCGTACAATTTCGTATAACGTTTGCGTGTATCAGAAGTGGCGCCTGGGTTCTTGCATCAGCCTTTGTATTACCTCAGACTATCATAAGTGCTTCAGACCTGCAATTTAGTTAGCGCCATTTGGGAGAACGCCGAGCCGAGGCGTGAACCTGATACATGCTGTTATACGCCCCGAATGACACGGAGCGACTCAAGAAGAGCTAAGTGCATGAGAGCGCAGCGGGGCCGAGCCAAGGCGAAGGAGTATATTTTCACCCCGCCGGCTGCTGCGACCGATTTTTTCCGTTTTCAATCGGGCGAATTTTATTCCACTTTTTGGCGGGCAAGAGGGGGCAGGAGGGTGAATTGCCCGACAAAAACGTCGGTTTAATACAGAGAAGAATGCGTACCAATGTTGATAAAAATAATTGTCTCTCCATGATCCTCGAAAATGGCTCGGTAGTCGCCGCTGACGTTGATGCTTCTGCAGCTTGGGTAAGCTCTATCGACCGAATGATTATTGAGTATTCTGTTAAATCTATCTTGCACAAACAACTCCAACCGTTCGTAAAAACGTTCTTGTATTTTCGATGGAGTCTTTTTCAGTTTTTTCTTAAAAGTTGTATGGAATTTTATTTCCATACGTTATGCTTTTAGGAATTTGATTGCGTCTTTGGCGGAGGTAAAACCTGGGGTAATATTTTTACCTTGAGAAATATCTTTTAAGGCACCTTTCACTTCTCTGGCAGTCTTCGCGTTAAATTTTTCACTTCCAATTAACCCAAAGGTTAAATCCCCATCAACAAAGGCTTTGGTGGCGAGCTTCAAAACAGAGGCTAAAGCAATGCCCTCGTGCTGGGCTTTTGCCATTGCTTTTTCCTTCAACTTTTTATCGATTTTGAAGATTACTTGTGTGGTCATATTCCTTAATATTAAAGAGTTACTATATATATACTATAGCTATATTTAAGCTATATGTCAAGAGGGTGTAATCGCCGTTCGTGACAAAATTGTAACGGATGGCTACACCGTCCTATTCCCCGTCCGTCTTGCTTAGTGGATCAAGCGTCCACGTTCCCTCTTTCCACCGCTTGATCGCCTCGGAAGCTCCGAAGGCGGCCATACCCGTGCCCATTGCCACCCCCTGTAACACGGCCATTGCATCACTAGTCTTATGCCGCAATAGAAATGCAGCTGCCGCAACACGTATATCCGCTCGTTCATGCCCCAACAAAGGGAGTAGGGCGTCCCTACCTAGGTCCCCCATTGCTCGAAGTGTCTTAAAAATTTCTATGTAGCGTTTGGCATGCTTATTTCCTTTCTTGTGATCTCCTGCCATGATTGCGTCGGTTTGCTTTGCTACTTCTAGCGAGAATTCCTCCGCAAGCGCCTTGGGGTCATGTTGCATCATAAGAGATATAAAGATTGAGTGAAATACGTATATCGAATGGAGCGTAATACTTTAGCTTTTTTGGTTATTCATAGTGATTTTACCGCAGGTATTTATTTTAAGTAAATTCCGCATACCTCACTGTGGTTACCTCCCCCTAAAAAATATAGATAAAATTCGCTCGATTTCAATAAAAATATAGAAAGAATCGGTCGCAGCAGCTGGCGCGGTGAAAATATATTGCGTATAACGTCCCAGAATATGCGATGTTTGGCACTGGTATAATTTGGAGCGAAGCGACTCACCAGTGCCAAATATGGGTGTAGTGAGGTGCAACCGAGCGAAACCGCATATTCTGTGTTATACGCGCCGCAGGCCGAGCCAGAGTGCAACGCCCCGAAGGGCTGGCGAAGAGTTCAAAAAATATTTTTCGATCAGTTTCATTTTGATAGGCTTTATCGTTTTAAGAATAAATTTGTTTTCCGTTTTGGGTGAGGGCAGAGGGGATTAAGGGGTGAATGCCCGAACCCAAAACTCCTTATCTTTATTTACTAATTCTCGTAATTCATCGACTGTGATATCAGCAAAGCTCAAATTTTGATCTCCGTTGTTTTTGACGCCAATTACTCGCATTCCTGCTTTTTTGCCAGCGATTACTCCAGTTTCTGCATCTTCAAGAACAAGACAATCTTCGGGAGAAATTTGTAATTCATGTGCGGCCGTTAAGTATCCTTCCGGATTTGGTTTGCTTTGTGTTATATCTTCACAGCTAACAATAACATCGAAAAATTTTACTACCTCTAAATCATTTAGAATGATGAGGATTTGATTCCTTGTGCTTCCAGACACAAGCCCAATTTTAAAACCAAAGTTTTTAAGGATCTTTGGCAACTCACTCGCTCCTTGAAACGGTGTTAATATTGTTTTAAGCAATTTTTCGTAAATAGTGAAGTGCTTTGCCAAAATTTTTCCGACATCGAAATCAAGTTTTCGTCTTCTGAATAACTCTTGATAAAATTTTTCGTCTGTAACGCCGATAAAACTTTTTTGTTCGTCTTGCGTCAACTCAATACCTAATTCTTTGCAAACTTGTATTGCAACTTGAATACCGAGAGTCTCGGTATCTACTAAAAGTCCATCAAGATCAAAGAGTATTGCTTGTGTCATAGTGCTTTTTTGAGTGCGTCAACAATGATTTTGTTTGATTTTATGTCTTTTACCGCAACTCTTATGAAATTGTTCTTAAACTGTGTGCTCATTGAGGTGCAATCTCGCAGATAGATTTTTTGCTTTCTTAATTTTTGAATAATTATGTCTGCGTTCAATTTTTTATCCAGCAGTTCGATAAGAAAAAAGTTTGCAATAGAATCGTAAATTTTTACGAATTGAATGTTCTTTAGTTCAGAGATCATACCTTGTCGTAGTTCGTGAGTTTCTTTGTATTTTTTTGAATAGTAAGCTCGGTCTTTTAGTGCTTCAACACCAGCTATCTGAGCAACCAAACTTACTGACCACGGAGGTATGAACGAAGACACTTTGTTAATAACTTTTCCATGTGCCACGATATAACCAGCGCGTGCTCCACTTAAAGCATAAACCTTTGACATTGATTTAATGATCACCAAGTTTTCATTTTTTACAGCTTCTTTTTCAAGCGATAAATTTTTATCAATGTAGTCAATGTATGTTTCGTCAATTACGAAAAGTGTCGCTGGAAAGGCTTTTGTTAGATTGATGACATTTTGTTTCTCCCAATATTGGCCTGTTGGACTATTTGGATTTACCAATACAACCAAATTAGGTTTCTCTTTTTTAATCTGTTCAGATAAAGAGTCATAATTTACTTTGAAATCGTTTTCTTTCTTGAGCTTATGTCGAATTATTTTATTTTCTGTGACGTGCTCAAAAATATGAGCATACTCGCCATAGGTTGGATCAAGGATTAGAACGTTATCACTTTTCTTTAAGATGTGCGGAAAGAAAGCGAACATCAAATCCGAAGAGCCACCACCAACAATTATATTTTCTCTGGGAATCTGTCTCACTTTTGAAATAGTTTGTATTAAGCCCTCGCATTGAGTGGGAGGCGATGTTTTTATACTAAAAGAGAGAAACTTTTTAAGTTTTGCAATAACCTTTGGCGAAGGGTCAAACCACGCATCGAGTACATCGGCACTAATGATATTCTTTGATTTTTCCAAGGTCGCGAAATCATTGCCTATGGCATTAAAGAATGCGCCTCCATGGTATGCTTTTTTTGTAGCCATATTTGTAATGTGTTGAAAGAAATTTATAAATCAATCGTTTTTGGAGCGTAGCGGAGAAAACACCATATTTCCCCTCTATCAAATAAGAAAACAAATTTATTCCTCTTTGTAAGCCTATCAAAATTTCCATAATTATAAAGAAAAATATTTTTTGAATTGCGTATAACGCACCGGCATATCAGAAGTTGCGCCTTTCAAGTGTACGCCAGTGCTTGATTTTTTGCCAGACATTCTTCAGTGCCTTGAACTCTCATCTTACGAAGCGCAATTTGGGAGAACGAGGGCACGAGTGAACCTGATATGCCGTGTTCAACGACCCGAATGACATGG
>CAYHPU010000092.1:0-4182 GCA_964358525.1 uncultured Gammaproteobacteria bacterium | reverse complement strand
ATACAGTACGTTGAAAACGGATCTTGTAATACTTGCTTGTCTTGATCTTCAACACTTTCTTGTTGGCCAGGAGCAGCAATTCTACCCGTATTTTTGTCTACACCAATACGCTTCCTCAATTCTTCAGGATCTTTTGGTTCTGTGCCCTTAATAAAATATTCAAAGCGAGTAGGGCATGATTTCTGCCCATCTTGTTCTGTGGGTTTTTTTCCCGATAAAGCACATACCTCCATTCCAACAATTGTGTCCGGCTTTTTGGGCCATAAATCCTTTTGCTTTGCAAGCGTAGCACGCATAATTTTATTCCAGATAGGTGCAGCCCCTGTTACTCCTGAGACCAGATAGGGATTCATCGGTTTATTGTCGTTGTTGCCAACCCATACCACTGCCAAAAAGTTTGGCGTGTATCCAATGGTCCAATTGTCTTTTAAATCGTCTGTCGTCCCTGTCTTTACCGACACTGCTTGAAACCGCGGAACAACCAATGCTGAACTTTCCCCAAAAGCCGCTGAGCGAGCGTAATTATCTAACAACATATGTGAAATAAGAAAGGAAGTGTCTCTACTAATAATTCGTTTTCCTTGGATTCGTAATGCGTTGGCATAATCAAGAGGTTTATGTATGTCTTTTTTTACATTTGGATCTTTATATTCATATAGAACTCGTCCGTTTCTGTCAGTGACTTTCAGAATACTTACTAAATCTTTTGTGATCCCTTCATTTGAAAAAACTGAAAAAGCTTTTGCCATATCCGTCATACGTACTTCTCCACCACCAAGAGTGAGCGATAACCCATAATGAGATGGGTCCTTAAAAGTGCTTATACCAAACGCCGAAGCCGAAGCTACAAATTCAGTTAGACCATTCATTGCAAGCATTTTGACTGCTGGAATGTTATATGAATTTGCGAGCGCGAAACGTAACTGCACCGGACCACGAAATTGACCATCGTAGTTCTTTGGACAATATCCTTTTTGAAATGGAACAGAAAAACATGTTGGTATATCAAGAAACACAGAGGCAGGAGTTACTATTTTTCTGTCTAATCCCACGGCATAATTAAGAGGTTTTATTGAACTTCCCGGTTGCCGTAGTGCCGTAACCACATTGTATGCGCCATATTGTCCCTCAAAAAAATCTTTTGATCCAACCATCACGAGTATTTCTCCTGTTGAAGGACGTGTTACCAGCGCTGCACCATTTCCAACATTGTAGTTTTCTAGCTTCTCAACTTCTGTTTTTACAATTTTTTCAGCATCTTTTTGGAGTGGGTAGTCAAGTGTTGTATAAACAAGAAGACCTCCCTCTTGAACAGTTTTATACCCATATTCACGCTCTAAAATATCTTTAATATAAAAAACAAAATGAGGAGCTTTTATAGTTGTTCCTGGTTTTTTGTAAACAAGCCTCTGTTTTAAAGCCTTGCTGTACTCTGCTTGTTTTATATAGCCTTCTCGTACCATACTATTTAATACATTTTCCTGCCGCTGTTTTGCCGCCGTAGGATTTGAATACGGGGAATACAAACTTGGTGCCTGGGGAAGCCCGGCAAGTAGGGCAGCTTCAGCAAGCGTTAACTGTTTTGTTTTCTTACCAAAATATAATTTTGCCGCTTCTTCAATTCCCCACGCGGTCCCCCCATACGGAACCTGATTTAAATACATCTCGAGTATCTGATCTTTTGTGTAGGTTCGCTCAACGAGAAGCGCCAAAACAATTTCTTTAATTTTTCGTATTATCGTTCGTTCAGGAGTAAGCAATGCGCTTTTTACTAGTTGTTGCGTTATTGTTGATCCCCCTTGTAATTTTTTACGTAATACAGTATCACGAGCCGCACGAAGCACGCCACCAACTAAAGAAACTCCTTGGTGAGTATAAAATTCTCGATCTTCAATCGAAATAGTTGCCCATTTAATGTATTTGGGCATTTCTGAAAGCGAAACCGCTGTTCTGTTTTGTTCACGAAATATTTCATACAAGGATTCCCCATTCCTGTCGTAGATATGGGATGAATATGCAATCGTACCTGTTTCACGCAATTTCTGTGGAGAAGGTAAATCTTTAAGAATAAAAAACGAAAGGCTTACTATACTTAGTATTAGAATTCCTACGATGCCGAATATAAGGTATCTTCGCCGCAGGACAGGAAGTCTTTGCATAGAGTCTATTGTACCAAATTACCCGTGTTACGACTCTCCCCGACCGTTGAATATTTTTGGCTTAAGCCAATCTTGGACCACTGGTTTTGGTGACTGTTTCACTATCTGTTCTGTTGGTTTTATTACTCCCTCTGTGGGGGCTGATTGCTGTTGCCGCGCGGAATTTAATGATATTTTGCGTGCACCATTTTTTAGCAATGTCGACGCCGTTTCAAAAGACTGAGCATTTGTTGAAAATGAAGTGAAATTGTTCGTCGCAGAGGTAAGTCCTGCATATAAATTGGTAGCAATATCCGGATTAAAATCCCAACGAAGACTTTGTACTAATCGAACTATTATCTCTGCGGTTGAAGAACTTTGTTTGTCTACTATGTTCTCAACCCCGTATTGTTTATTGTCAAAGCGTCGATCAATATTAATAATTTTTTCTCGGATAAAAGAATCGGCATTTTCCAGATATAAGTTGCCGAGGGACTCGAGGTTTGGTGTATCAATAGTAACTACAACGTCAACTGTACCTCCAACGATACTAAACTGTACCTGCTGCGAATTTAATGGAGCAGAACCTTGTTTTGGTTCAATTAATAGATTGAATTTATCATCGGTAATATTGTAGGTAACCTTATCAATTGCGTCTTCTTTATAGGGGAAGGATACTTTAAGTATGTTTCCCCCCAGTTCAAGTTTTTGACTTATTTTATCCGCTCCAACCAGAGACTTTATGTCTGGAAGTGTGCTTTCGGTACATACGGTAACCGATTTACCCTGTTGAATAAGAGATAGCGCAAGGGCTAAGGCAGAAGCAATACCATCAATTTTGGCATTTTTTGAAACTGCAATAAGAAAAGATTTACCTTCTGAGAAGAGACGAATTATATTTTCATTCATTGTACATATAATTTTACTATATCGCCTATATGAAAGTCAAGAGAAGTGGAGAATATGGCTCCACATTCATCCCCTTTCTTCACTTCAGTGACTGGAGTTACCTTCTGATACAGTGACTTTATAGTAGTTTCACCAAGACTCTTCTTTCCCCGAATAATTTCTGCAATAACCTTGATTGAAATTTTCCCCGACAAAATTTTCATACCAGCAATTTTCGTCGTGTCCTTCGTAAATTCTGCAATAATTTTTGCTTCGCCTATCTTTCGAGCTTCTTTTTCTTCGCGCTTGCGCAGATTTAGAATAAGGTCTTCTATTTCGTCCAAAAGTTCGTATATAAGGTTATAGGCAAAAACACTTACTCCACCGGTATCAGCCTTGTGTTGAATTTCCTTACTCATTCTAACGTTGAAAGCAATAATATTTGCCTTTGTGCTTATTGCAAGCTCGATATCTGCTTCAGTTGGGTCGCCTATTCCACTATTTACGATAGTCACTTCATCAAACACGGTAAATTTTTCGCGAATAACTTCTTCCGATCCAATAGAATCCGCTCGAATAATAAAGTTAAATTTCTTCTTTTTTACTGCAAAAAAATCGTCCTTAAACGACGTCACTTTTTGAGTAGACACAACTACTGCATCCTTCTGGATAGTTGCAGTAAGAGGAGTGCCGGGCGCTACCATTTCACTACAACCAAGTAGCTCGGCCGGAGTACTGGGGAATATTTCCCTAAGAACGACTCCATTATCGGACCACAGTGACCGTACTTTTACAGGCAATGATCCAATATAAACAGTATCACCAACTTTTAATGATCCATTTTTAATAACAATCGACACGATAATTCCTCGTCTATCTTTCTTCACTTCAATTACTCCACCTCGCACCCCGTCTTGAGAATTTTGAGATAACTCATTCATCTCAGACACGAGCGATATAAGTTCTAGGAGATGTGGAATGCCTTCGCCAGTTTTAGCGCTTACTTTTGCAACAGGGGTTTCCCCACCACTTCCTTCAAGATATACGCCATTTCGCGCCAGGTCTTTTACCACTTTTTCAATACGAACATCGGGTACATCAATTTTATTAATAACTACAATAACAAAAATTAAACATGTGTAGGATAGAGAGCGAA
>CAYHPU010000091.1:0-4229 GCA_964358525.1 uncultured Gammaproteobacteria bacterium | reverse complement strand
CGAAGAGGGGATTCGTGATTGAATAAAATACCATTGGTCGTAAACATACCATAACTTTCACGGTAATTCACCGTCATCCAGTACGCATACACTTTTGCAATACCGTACGGGCTGCGTGGGTGAAACGGAGTATTTTCATCTTGATATCCATTGGTGCTTCCGAGCCCAAACATTTCGCTCGTACTTGCCTGATAAAATTTGGTCGTGGGAGCAAAATTTTTAATTGCATTCAGCAAAAATAGAACACCAACTGCATTTATCTCTGTCGTAAGTTTTGCCTGGTCCCAACTACCTCCTACAAAAGACTGAGCGGCTAAATTATAAATTTCATCAGGTCGAGTGTTTCGGAGAACCATATGAAGAGAAGATTCATCTGCCAAATCTCCTTCAACAAACTCAACGTCGTGTGTAATACCTAAATAATTCAAATTTTCATAATTCGGATTGGAATAGCGACGAACGAGTCCAAAGACCTTATACCCTTTTTCAATGAGCAGCTTTGCTAAGTAGGGACCATCCTGACCCAGTATTCCTGTAACAAGGGCTTTTTTTGACATATTACGAAAGTAAAGAATCAATTAATAATAATTCTTTTGCTATAAAAGATGATACCATACGCTTCGGCATAGACTCAAGGAAACTAAGAAGATCGCGGCGAAGGTCTGAACTCTCAATAATTATTTCTTGCATCGATTTCTCTTGATTTTTTACCAGTTGAATTTTACTAAGAACAGCTTCGGGCACTAGTTTTAATGAGGGATAGAGCTGCCGAACATCTACTCGCGTCGAAATGAGTGGTGTTACTTTCGTAATAAAACCGAGTAGCAATCGAATTACATCTTTACATTTTACTTTTAACTTCAATTTCAAATTGAGCCATTTCTCCGGAGAGGGAGGAATTTTATTTATATTGTAGCTAAAGAGATGCAGCGGGCGGGGAAACCAAAATACTTTTTTCGTCTTTGGAATAGTAAAGATAAGGTCGTCACCCATAAATGAGGCATTGTTTTTTATACACTCGTTAAGAACTGTTTTTGTTTTTCCGTCCCCGCCCTTACCTATATAACACGTTGCCTTGCCGTCTTTAACCGCAGTTGACGCATGTAAAATATACATTCCCTTTTTCACCGCGCAGTAGTACAAGATCGGCTCAAGAATGTTAGTTTGAATAAAAGGGCCAAACGCATTGAAGTAATAATTTTCAATTACGTGACGGGAAACAAATATCTCTACCTGATCGTGTGAAAAATCTATCATAAATTCAAACCAAAATAAATTCTTGAATTTTGTTCGACGACGGAGTATTAGTGATCCGGATTTATTCGGAAGGCGCGAAACCATTCGGAGAGTGATTGTCGGAGGTGCAGCTTGCACTGAGCGAAGCGAAGTGAACCAATATTCAGCGTCAAAATAATCTATATAGCGCCGAATAGGCGCGTGAATTTCTACACTTAACTTCGGTGCAAGTTGGTAAATACGATGCATAGATTAATTGTTATATTGCTATATTGTTAAAATTGTTCCCAACAATTGAGCAATTTAACAATTGAGCAATTTTATGTACTCAGTGATTAGATTCAGCCATTCATAACGTTTCATATGCGGTGATATATCCTTTGGCTCCTTTTGCAAGGCCGAAGAGAGTATTGTAGCAAACTCAAAGGGGTTTGTGGGATCCTTGAGAAGTAGCACGTTACATTTTATATGCTCCCACTCTGGCATCTGTTCTATATTTGTAGCACGCGACGCGACTACAATTTTATTAGTCGCCAGCGCCTCGAGAAGTGCAACAGGCAAACCTTCGACATCGTCATTTATCATAAGGGACGGAAATACAAATACTTTAGTACTCTGCATAAACGTTTCTTTCTCAACACTAGATAGATTCCCCAATAGTCTAACGTCTAACGTCTTATGTCTAACGTCTTGAATTTGCTTATACAATAACTCAAATTCTTCGCCTCCACCTGCAATACCCACAGATAGCTTAGATTCAATCTCGCCAATAGCATTCAAGAATTGAAGCACTCCTTTCTTTTTCGACAACCTTCCTAGAAACCCAAAATCATACTTTATGTCATTGCGAGGACCGACGGGACGAAGCAATCTAAACTGAGGCAAATCTGATATCCGAGATCTGACATCCTCTGAAATCCCCATCGTCATAACCTTAATTTTATTTTCATAGAGTATTCTGTCATCCTCGCGCATGCGGGGATCCAGGACAAGACTCAGTGCCTCTTGTCCCAGTTGCATATTCACACAAAAAAAATATTTTGAATTCCTAATAATATGTCTTGCCAGATATTTACCAATCAGTGGTATTTTGACCAAGAGTCGCACGTCAGATGAATGATTGTGAACCACGTAGCTGACTTTCGCGTCATGCTGAACTCGTTTCAGCATCTCAGTAGCAATATACGCCACAACCCCCTGCGGCACAACCCAATGGGCGTAAACAAAATCGATCCTGTATTTAAACAGTAAACGATAAACAGTAAACATCTCCAACAAAAACAATAAGGGGAGTTGAAAGAGGAGAAGGGGATTGCGCTTAATATTGGGAATAAGTGCTGGATATGCAAGAAGTTGAAACCGCCGTGGCCAGAAATAAGTAAACCGCTCTATTTTGACACCTTCGATAACTTCTGCCGATTTTGCCTTTGTATCGCCCGGAGCTAGAATAATAACATCATCCGCTGGTCGTTCCTTCTTCCACGCCACTGCTTGTTCAAGAACAAACGGCGACTGGCTATCGCCCTTGAAGCGGGGAAGTGTAGTGGTTAAAAATAACAGCCTCATGGCAGCTAGTTTCTAAAGGTCAGACCTTTAAAGGTCTGACCTTTAATGTAAACAAAGGTTACAACATAAATAACAACATCCCTCGCCAGTATAAGAATTCTGTGTAGTAGTGTAATCGAAAATCCTAAAGCAAAAATATTAATAACCGATGAAAGTAAATATCCGGTTACCGCTTCGCGAACTCCTAGCCCAGAGGGCGCAGGTACAAAGAGAAAACCTGCAACCCAACCCAAAGTAGACGCGGAGATTACAGATACTAGATTATAGATGTTTAATAATGGATAGAATGCACGAATTAGAAAGTAAAACGATATACCATTCGATACATAAAATAAAAAATTCGCTACCAAATGAAAAAATAGATTTCTAATAGAGTAAAGAATTATAAATGGATACCTACTCGAAAAAGTCCAAACCCCAAATACAAAAAGTAAAATTAAAATTGGATAAATGATAATTATTTGAAAATTGATTCGCCAACTGGCGAATGAAAATTGAAAATTCAGGATAAATAATCCGAAGAACAAAATCCCGCTCGCTGCTCTCCAGAACATCTCCAGCACCACCAGCTTTCCTCCCTGTTTAATGCTCGCATTTCCATTTGTTTTGAGCCCCATAACTGCTTCAAGCTGGTTCCATATTCCGCCCGGAATATACCTCGTCATCATATTCCGGCAAAACAAATTCCAGTTACTTTTTCTATCTATAGCTATGTTCATTGCACTCGTCAGCTGCTCCCGCGCCCAGAACATGCAGAGGAAAGATGGGAAGAGAAGTAGAAAGGAAAGAATTAAATAGAGTGGTTCTTTCACCGTCAAGAACCGAATTAGTTCACTGCGTTCGTTATATAAATACACTACTATCGAACCAAACGCCACAACACTAAACACTCCCCGAACCCATTTAATCATGCCATATTATCTCACAAACATCATTTGAATTTGCACGGCGCAGCTCCCCATGCTATACTCATCCGCATATATGAATACTAATTTGTTTCTCATTATTATTTTCCTTCTTATCGCCGTCTAGGCGGGGAGAATTTTATTGATTAACAAATAATCAATTTAAAAATTTCACCGCCGAAAGGCGGTTTTTTTTATGGTTAACAAAGACAACCCAACAGATCACGAGCATGATTTGGCATCAAATTTAACCTGGCGAGAAATTATTAGTAGTACTGTAGGCACTACTAATCCTGACTTACTTTATGTGGCGTATAAATTAGCCCAAGAACTTGGTTTTAGTGGAGACCTTAACGGCAAAGTTGCCTCTGATTACTTTAATTGGAAATCCAACATGGTAAAGACCGTTGAGGAAAGCGCAAGTAAGTTAATTAGTTTGTCTCCAATTTCAATTGAAATTGTATCAAGACAGAAATCAGATTCGCTTGCTCTATCTTTCGAGATAACTATGCAAGATGGAAA
>CAYHPU010000090.1:0-4238 GCA_964358525.1 uncultured Gammaproteobacteria bacterium | reverse complement strand
AGAACCTACACTATAGGCAAAACTGTGTTTTCCTGCAAACTGTGTAAGGGGTTCTCCGAGCAAAAAGACCTCCCCATCCTGCTCTCCGGAGATAGTTGAAGTAAACAACGTATGGCGGCGAGAGTTAAGGTCACTATTTGTGGCTTTCATGCAATTATTGTTAGAATTGTTATATTGTTAAATTGTTACGAAGCAGCTTTTCTATATCTATTTTAACAATTTAGCAATTCAACAATTGAGCAATTTTTCTTTAATTTCAGAAAATTTCTCCGTCACCACAAACCCCGCTTTCTTTAACGCGTCGCGCTTTGCGTGTGCCTGTTCTTTTCCCTTTTCGGCCTTTGCTTTTGCGTGTCCAAACTGCGGACTCCCCGGGAAAAGCGATGCAACAGTCCCCGCAATATGCATTATGGCGGGCTTTGTTATTTTTCCTTTTTTACGAAGTTCGATAATACGGTACTCGTCATCTCCTCCGAGCTCCCCATAATAAACAATGAGTTTTGTTTCAGGATCTTCTTCTGCAATTAGAAAAGCTTTCTCGGGAGTTAGCAGTGGAAACCGGTCTCCCCCAAAAGAAAGCGCAAAAGATAATCGTTTTCCATTCTGTATTACGATGTTAATTAATTCATTCGTCATTCCGCCCGACGCAGAAAGTACCGCAACATTCCCTTGCTCTGTTAATTTCGCTTCTTGAATTTGTGTTGGGGTAATGCCTCCAATGGCTCCTAGTTTAAGCGCCCCCGGTACCAAAAGCCCTACGCTCGCCGGCCCAATACTACCTATTCCTTTTTTCTGAAACTCATGATAGAGCGCTATACTGTGCTGTTCCGGCACGTTTTCTGCAAAATACACGCCACCAGTGAATTTTATTTCAGAATCAGCAACTTTTAATCCACTTTCCAATGCCCTCCGACCGGAAAGCACATTCAAAAACCAGAAATTCGCGTTATTTTTGTCATTCCCGCGCTCCTTGTCATTCCCGCGAAAGCGGGAATCCAGAAATAAAACTGGATCCCAGATCAAGTCCGGGATGACAGACGAAACCACAATCAACGTTTCGTCTTTGCCCCAAAAATATTTCGCCATTCCATTTTCACCAGCAACAATACCGATGACAGATGGTTCTTTTTTCCCACACAAATAATCAAAGTCCAAAATAGATTGGATAATAGCAGGATGACTGCCGAGCACCACAATCTTATTATCTCTCGTTCTGATTTCGTTAATGTCTATCATGCTATAAAGTCGGTATGTTAATAATTATCAATTTTCAAAAGCCAATTTTCAAATAAGTACCAGTTACTTAAACATCTGTTTGAAAATTAATATGTTTAATATTTATTTGGTGCTTGAAAATTGAAAATTGTAAATTTAGTAATGACTTCCGTCAGCTCCTCCTCCGGCCCTGAAACCGACCCATACAGCCCATTTTTCTCCAAAAATTCCTTCATCTGCTTCAAGCCCTTTTCTTGGTTTGGCCCACCACGACGGACAAAGACTTTTATTCCTTGATTCGATAAATCAACTTTGTACTCGTTAAGTGCTTGAATAATTCCCTTAAACGTTTTCACCACATCGGTGAAATTGGCCACTCCGCCGGCAATAATAAGCACTTTGTTTTTCGCGGGAGATACGAGCATCGTTTGCAATAAAATTTTTGTGTACAGATAGGTGTCTTCGGTAGAAGGACTGCCGCTATATTCGCCATAGTTAGCAAGCTCCGCGCCATATCCACGGTCAGCAACCTCGTCTGAGAGAACTAGGCTCGCGCCACCGCCAGATAACAACATCCATATTCGTCCGTTTGGATTGATAATTTTCAGCTTAAGAGACGCCGGCGTATTTTCCTGCAGTGTAGCAACCGCTATTTCGGCAGGATGTGAATTTATTTCTTCTATTTTCTCGATCCGAGACGCAGCGTCATCTGCCTCAATTGCGAGATCCAAGATTGAAATCTTTTTATCTTTGATAACGAGTGGATTTATTTCAAGAAACGAAAAGTGATTTTCGTCCATAATCACAATGAGTCGCTCGACAAGTTTTGATACAACCCCACCCCAGTCATCCGCCAGCTGGCGGAGACGGCCTCCCCTACGAGGGGAGGCAAGAAGGGGGGGCGCAATTCCAACCTCCCCTATGAGGGGAGGATTAAGGTGGGGTTTGTTTTGAATTGAAAATTTATCGTGTGGTACCACCACTTCTTCCATATCCCCAAGATTATCCTCAATATCAACTCCTCCGTGTGCCGAGTACAGCACGCGCATTCCCTCCCTCACTCGTTCGATTGATACGTAATGTTCCTCCTCCGGTTTATGCATCACCGTCTCTTCGATGAGAAATTGATCAAATAGTTTACCCTGAGATTTCAATGAAAATGATTGTAAAAATCGAAGGGCTTCTTCCGCGCTTACCCCCACCTTCAACAGCCCAAGCTTCCCCCGCTTCTTAATTCCCTGATCTACTTTAATAACCAGTGATGTGTCTGAGAAGAAATCGGAGATAGCTTTCGGCGAGACAGTTGTATCAACCCGAAGCCCCTTCCACGGTATAGACAAGGCCGGACAAACAATACTTTTCGCGTTATATTCGGATATTTTTATTCGTGCCATGGTTAATTAGTTTCGTCCAAAGGACGATCGGCCTTTGGCCGAAGTAGTTAATAGTTAAGAAAAAAGACTTGCTCTCATTAATGTTCTATGGTATAAATTACACAGGTAATATTCTCTCGGGCTTCGTCCCGGGAGTTTTTTTATGCCCTTCTACCCAATTGCGTATCTTGTCAAATAGAATATATTTTCCCTCTTTTAGTTCCCACGCCATATTATGCTTAAAAGCGCAGAACACCATATGTTTCCGATTCTCTAGAACATACCGTTTCAATTCCAAATAATCGCTATCTCCTGAAACAATAATTACAATATCTAATGAAGAAAGAGTTCGGACAACGTCAAGGGCTATTTCCAAATCAACATCGCCCTTTTTAATAATTCCTTTTGAAGTATGAATGTACTTGAGAGGTTTCGATTTTATCGAGAACTTCTTTTCCCTCAAATACTCCAGATATTTATGTGTTGCTTTGAAGGACTCGTCGTTTTCATTGGGAATCGCTATATAATAGCGCATCAATACAATCTTACATTCTTTTTCGAGTAGATTTCTTAATTTCTCAAAATCAACCTTCCACCCTGCCTTTTTTTGTGCATAAAAAATATTAGAGTCATCAATAAATATTCCAACCTTCTTTACCATCGTGTTTAATTTTAACACACATACTTGTGTGATAAAATTACTCTGTACTTTAAAATAGGGCTGTGATGAAATGGTATCATGGGGGTCTCCAAAACCCCTCTTCCAGGTTCGAGCCCTGGCAGCCCTGCCACGTTCAGTTCGCTTCGCTCATGAACGTGGCAAGCACTATCAATTGAAGCGAACATGAACCGTGGCCTGCATGTATTATTTCTATATTCTACGTAGTACCAAAGCAAACAAATTGTATCTTGGTCAAACAAGTGACCTCAGAAAAAGACTTGCATCACACAACGATAAGGTAAATAAAGCAACAAAATCATTTGCCCCTTTTGAACTTATCTTTTACTCAGCCTTCACAAGCAAGGCAGATTGTTTGAATTGTGAACAATATTTCAAAACCACGTCTGGATGGAAACGAATTCACCGGATGTTAGAGAATACGTTAAAATAAGTCATATGAAGCTCTTGTGCCCCGCCGAAGCTAGAAATACAAGCTGCGAAGGAGGGCGCGTTCAGTTCGCTTTGCTCATAAAACGTATTCTGAGTGACCTATTACCCAATTGAGTGGTATAATTGCACAATATGGATGTGTTGCGCAATGTTTTCTATGTAATTCTTGCTATTCTATCTTTCTCAGATCTAACAGTGCTTTTCCTTACTATTGTTTCCTTTTATCTCTCTGTTTTAATGGCACTATTTTTCATAATTTCAATAGTTATTTGGATAATTAAAAGAAAGCAAAGTAAAGAAAATAAAAAAAGTATGAAAATATATATAGTTACGATGATTGTGTCTGGAGCAATATATTACGCCTGTTTCTTGTACCTCAATAACTTTCAACAGCATGTGTTTCCATCCGTTGGAATAAAAAATGTTTCTGTGTCGATTCCAACCGGGCTAAAAGTAGATTTTTCCAAGTAATGCTTCTATTGTTTATTCTTCGAGTGGACAACGAAATTGGGCTGTTTCAAATTTCCTTGGCGGGCCCC
>CAYHPU010000089.1:0-4284 GCA_964358525.1 uncultured Gammaproteobacteria bacterium | reverse complement strand
CTTGTCTTATAGTGGGTTTTCTATCTCTGTGTTTTATTAAATCTTTAATTATTATAGTCTCCATATACTGCCATTGTAGGGCAATTATGCTTAAATACCAAGGTATTTACTCCACACAAGATAGGTTTAGTATCGGAAACCGCTACTCACATACGAATAGCCAACCAGTTCTTGCGAAGGGCTTGTGGATGGCGCGACAATCTCTCCGATTTCTTGGTCCTTTTCCTCAAAAACCGCCACCAGAGAGGCATAAATAGCGAGTATCGGCTCTTTCACCCCCTTTTCAGTGTAAATACTAACCAGTGCCCGGTAAGTCTCTTCCTTCCATTCCTGCACCGTTGACCAGATGTCTTCCAAGCGCATGTAGTTTCCTTTCCTCAATTCTTCTCGGCGCTCGCTTGGCACATCATCGTCTAAATATGCTTCTACGTCCTCAAACTCTAGCCCAAGCCCGCCAAGTTCAATCTCCGTTTCTTCCGAAAAATGGTCGTTAAAAGAAAGCTTCCCAAACTCTCCGACAATATATGCTGTTGTTATGGCATAGATAAAATCATTTCCACGTTCTCCGCCACCCGCAACCAAAGCTCGTCCATTTTTCTCTAATGTTTCCAGTGTATCCAAACCCCACTTCGCACACTTCTCAATAAAAGTGCTATCGGCATAATCCAACATCGTCCTAAACACATACTGAAAGAATTGCTTTTTGTTCATACGTTAGTAGGTAACTAAAATAAGTTAATCAAAATCGTAAAAAGTGCTAACGGAATCCAAATACACACCACTCCCTCCCACGAGAAAATTACCATAATACTCCTTCCAATTCTTTCGGCTCTTTCTCTATCTAAAAGCCATTCCGGCTTATTTTCTTCTCTTACTTTTTCTCTCACTCTTTCCGCCTCTTCTCGTTTTAATTGCTTCAACCGTTCTGGTGTGATGTTTATCATTTGTTCTTCTGTTGCCATATAATTTATTCGCAAGTCGGTTTTGCTCCAATAATAGCTCCATTGCTCGCACTGCTCACCCAAGCCGCTATTTTTTCATCACATATTTGTTGCGGGGTTCTCGTGTCTGATTTACAAGTTGTGTTATAAATTCGGTTTGTGTCAAAAATAGAATCATTGGTTGTGGTATAGCATTTGATTGGCGTATTCACCGCTTCAAATTTGGCTTGATTTTGCTGTAGTTGATTGTTGATGTTGTTATAAGAAGCTTGGATACTAGCATTTAACTGCGTGTAACGGGCAATAGAATCCATATCGCCCCTAACATCATCTTCGGCTGACCGCGCGTGTTTGCCTATGGTTTCAAGAACCATTAAATCAACTTCAGCAAGTCTGTTGGCTCCATCCATAAGTCGTTTTGAATAATCTGGTTTCATCTCCAAAAAGTCTGTGGTGCAAGCCGGTTCGTCTGATGCTGTCCATTTTTCAATACCCATTGCGAGGCACTCTTTTATTTTCTTCCTGACAAACTCTAATGAATCCGTTTCTCTTTGGTCTAAAAGATAACCACCATTAGAAATTATGTCATACAGCGAGTTTGAATAACCTACGACCCAGTCTCTGTCAAAGGTAAGGTAACTTTTTGTAGATTGTAAAAGTCCACTATACTGACTAGGCGTAGAAGCAATAGTTTGCTCCACAAGAGCAATCCATTTATCCATTATTTGTGTAGCGTGTTCAGCAGACTGTTTCTTGTGTTGTGCAACCGTGTCTGTTAATAGTTTGAAGTTGCTTTCATCTTGCTCCAATAAAACTAGGAGTCGTTTGCCACGAGTCTCAAATTCTTGGAAATGTTCTTTGTTTTTATCCTCGTCTTCATCAGGAACTGCCGGGTAATCAGAGAGATTAAGCGGTTTGTATCCCAGCCCCTTCGGTGGTGTTACTTGTCTTATTTTTGATGCAAAAGAAAGTTCACTTGTCGTAGCCACGTCCGCGCTTGTCGTTGCTACTTTGTTCTCCTCCTTAACAATCGTGTTTTGTTGGACAGCTTGTGGCTTATATTTGGCCGCATAGTAGCCACTTCCAGTCGCCACGAGCGCTCCAAAAACAATAAGAAAAAGTATTGGTATTTGAATAAAGCCATGTTGATTGTTAGACATACCTTTGAACGGTTTTTAGAGGCAGAGACAACAAAAAGCTCTCCGCCAGCGATAACCCGAGAGTTACCCATACCCCTTTCGGGATATGACCGTTCAAAGTGCTCTGACGAAGAGCTTTTTACTTTGCACGGGTTTTTCGCCATGCCAACAATTACTTGCTGGTTTAGGCTACTTCTTGCTTATTCAGTTGTCTAAATATAATACGCCTCCATGAAAAATACTGCAAATTTTCTAAAAAATTGCGAAAAAATTTTAAAGCCCTGCGTTTTTGATAAGAAAACATTTTCCAAACCACCCCCATCACCCAATAAGAATTAAAACGATTTTTTTATTCAAATCCGCGTCGCCTTTAGCATAAATAATTTTAAGGGCGTCTTTAATTTCATTATTAACGGCAAAAATAAAAAACACCATTTAATATAAACGGTGTTTTTTAAAGACAAGGCGCGCTTTTCATCCGATACTTGTGATTTATAATTCTGATTTAACAATCTTTCCGTTTTTCTCCAATCTCGCAATCGCGTATTACTCAGTCATCTTTTGTCTAGTTTAGCCTATTTTAACCTTGAACGAGGAGATCTATTTACTGGCTTTAAGCTCATTCCTATTTCCTGCGCCTTTGCTTGAACCCCCGCTACTGGTCTTTGAAGTTTTAATCCAATGACTCTAGTGGGAACTCGACCTCCCATTTTCTTAAGTTCAGAAACCTCTTTTGATGTCCAAGGTTGCCCAGATTTAGCTATATATTTTGGTTTTGACATAATAAGTTTTTTATAGCTTTTTATTGAGTTCGACGACACTCTGCTATGTTTTGTATTATAATTATAACACCACCTTAAACAAGGTTTATCCTCACTTTTCACTTGTCAAGTGTCATTGTTTTTTGGCTAAAAAAACGCTATACTCCAAACATCAATTATGTCAAATTCCAAAGAGGCCTCAGCTCGAATCAAAATAAACAAGCTCCTTGAAGAGTCGGGGTGGCGCTTTGATGATACGGAAAAAGGGGAAACTAATATCCAACTTGAGCCGGGTGTTAAATATTCTGAACTTGGCGATGACTTTGAACATAATATCCACGGCTTTATAGATTTTCTCTTGCTTGACAAGGACGGTCGCGCGCTTGTTGTCGTTGAAGCAAAGCGTGAATCAATTGATCCATTGTCTGCCAAAGAACAGGCCAGAAATTACGCCCGCAATGTGAACGCGCGATTCGTTATTTTATCCAATGGAAACATTCATTACTTCTGGGACACCAAACATGGCAACCCCGACACTATTTCACGTTTCCCAACACAGGAGTCTATAACGCAATATGAAAAATATACCCCTAATCCTCAAGAGTTGGCGAATACAAAAGTAGACGAGAACTACATCATAGAATCGCAAATGCCGACATACTCCAATGATCCTGATTTTCAAGACGAATCAAAAAAGGCAGAATTTCTACGCAACAATAACTTAAAGCAAATGCGCCATTATCAAGTAAGTGCGATTAAAAGTTTGCAGTTCGCGGCTTTTGAAAATAAAAATAGATTTTTGTTTGAAATGGCGACAGGAACAGGCAAGACGCTTATTTCCGCCGCAGTAATAAAACTTTTTCTCAAGTCGGGCAACGCTCGCCGTGTTTTATTTCTAGTGGATCGTTTGGAACTTGAAGATCAAGCGCAAAAGGCATTCAAGCAGTATTTGGGCAAGGATTACACGACTGTCATTTACAAAGACAGTCGTGATTCGTGGCGTAACGCGCAGATTGTTGTTTCTACAGTTCAGACATTTCTTGCCGGTGATCGTTATAAAAAAGAATTTTCCCCGACAGATTTCGAGCTAACTATCAGCGACGAGGCCCATAGGTCCATTGGCGGGAATAGTCGCGCCGTGTTTGAGTATTTTGTCGGCTATAAACTTGGACTAACCGCTACGCCCAAAAATTATCTCAAGGGGTTTGACGGCGAAGGAGCAAATACCCAGAGAGAGTTTGAACGCCGACAATTACTTGATACATATAAAACATTCGGATGTGAGCCGGGCAATCCGACATTCAGCTACGATTTGCTTTCCGGTGTGAAAGACGGCTTCCTTATCAATCCGATCATAGTGGATGCCCGCACTGAGATCACCACGGAATTGCTTTCAGAAGAAGGATATGCGGTCCATTCTGCCACAGAACAAGGCGAGACAAT
>CAYHPU010000088.1:0-4298 GCA_964358525.1 uncultured Gammaproteobacteria bacterium | reverse complement strand
TCATCCTCGCGAATGCGGGCCATGGCCCCTTGGGGGATCCATTCAACTAACAACATGTTTTCACTTTTTAAAAAACTTTTCAATTTTAACGACTTTGAAGTACAGCGATTTCGTAAAACTGTTGACTCTATAAATGCGCTTGAAGAAAAAGCGCAGAAATTAAAAGATGGTGACTTCAAAAAGGAAACAGAGAAACTAAAGAAAATTGTAAATGGGGATCCAATAAACCTAGAAGCTATTTTGCCATGGGCGTACGCCTTGGTGCGAGAAGTATCGGTACGAACACTTGGTATGCGCCACTTCGACGTGCAACTTATTGGTGGACTCGCTCTTCACGAAGGCAAAATTGCCGAACAAAAAACAGGGGAAGGTAAAACACTTTCTGCAACAACCGCGCTGTACGCAAATGCACTAGTTGGAAAGGGTGTTCATTTAGTAACAGTAAACGATTATCTTGTTCGGCGTGACGCGGGGTGGATGGGGAAAATATACGACTTCTTGGGACTCTCTACGTCTGCAATCATTTCAGAAAAATCTTTTATGTACGACATAAACTATGTTGACAATACAACAGAAGATTGGCGGCTACAACACCTTCGACCGGTAACTCGCAAAGAGGCATATGCGGCAGATGTCACCTATGGCATAAATAGCGAATATGGTTTTGACTATTTGCGTGACAACATGTCTCTTTCTGCAGAAGACCTTGTGCAACGCGGCTATTATTTTGCCGTTGTGGACGAAGTTGACTCGGTGCTAATAGATGAAGCGCGTACTCCGCACATTATTTCTGCGCCGGTTGACGACGACACGAGCAAATACTACAAATATGCACAAATTGTAGAACGGTTGTCGGGCGACTCCGATTATATTATTGACGAAAAAATGCGTACGGCAAATTTAACGGAGCGCGGTGTTCTTAAAATAGAAAAAATGATCGGGGTCGAAAATGTATACGAAAAAGATTACGATACGTTGTTTCATGTTGAAGCGGCTTTAAAAGCGCGAGCACTTTTTAAACGGGACAAAGACTATATTGTGCGAAATGACCAGGTAGTTATTGTTGACGAATTTACGGGGCGGCTTCTTGAAGGCCGTCGTTTTTCAGAAGGAATTCATCAGGCGATAGAAGCAAAAGAGAGAGTAGCTATTCAAAAAGCATCTAAAACACTCGCCACTATTTCGCTCCAAAACTATTTTCGCATGTATAAAAAATTGGCGGGCATGACAGGAACTGCGGCAACCGAGGCGGAAGAATTTCATAAAATTTACAAGCTGGACGTCATTGCAATTCCAACACACCAAAAAATGATTCGAAAAGACGAGGCGGATTTTATTTTTAAAACCGAACGTGGCAAATTTACCGCAATAGCTGAAGAAATAGCAGAGGTAAATAAAATTGGCCGCCCAATTTTAGTAGGTACAACGAGCATAGATAAAAATGAATTATTATCTTCGCTTCTCAAGAAAAAGGGAATTCGGCACGAAGTATTAAATGCCAAAAATCACGAACGCGAGGCGCTTATTATTTCAAACGCGGGTAATAAAGGCGCTGTAACTATTGCAACCAATATGGCTGGACGCGGCGTAGACATTATTTTGGGAGGAAGTGTTCCTTCTCTTACCTCATCTCTTGCCTCCGATAAAAAGGAGGATTCTATCCAATCTCTTGCCTCCGATAAGAAGGGAAATTCTCTCCTTTCTCTTGCCTCCGATAAGAAGGGAAATTCTCTCCTTTCTCTTGCCTCCCCTATGAGGGGAGGTGCAGGAGGGGTTAATACCAATATATCTAAATGGCAAGAAGATCACAATGAAGTGGTAAGTGTAGGAGGGCTCTATATTATTGGTACCGAACGGCACGAATCTCGTCGTATAGATAATCAACTCCGTGGTCGTTCCGGTCGCCAAGGAGATCCAGGTTCTACTCGTTTCTTTATTTCTTTAGAGGATGATATGCTCCGCATATTTGGCGGCGATCAAATTCAAAAAATGATGACGTTTTTTAATTTCCCCGAAAACCAACCCATAGAACATTCTCTTGTATCAAAAGCCATAGAACAAGCACAAGTAAAAGTTGAGGGCTTTAATTTTGATGTACGTAAGCATTTGCTCGAGTATGATGACGTGTTAAACAAACAGCGTGAAGTGGTTTATTCAGCTCGGCGCAGAGCGGTTCAAATGCAGCATGCGAAAGACGAAATGAATGCATTTATGGATGAACAGTTACAAAAACTATTAGAAACGTACGAGGGAATGTTTAAATCTTCACAAGAGGAGCAACGGACAGAGGTAATACTTATGTTAGAAAACTTAGTGAAGTTTACTGATAAAGAAAAGGAAGATATTCTTTTAGGAACATCACACGAGGCACAAGAACGCGCACTTTCAGTTCTTAAAAAAACAATTGCAGAAAAGCAAAATAAGTATGGCGCAGAAGTTTTTTCACAAGCAATTAAGTTTATGTTTTTGAGTACGGTAGATTTTTATTTTACCGAGCACTTAACGAGTATAGAAGATTTACGAGAGGGGATTAATTTGCGTGGCTATGCACAGCTCGATCCGCTGGTTGAATACAAAAAAGAATCGTTCCGCTTGTTTAATACAACCCTTGAATCGATTCGCATGGATTTCTTGCGTCGTATTTACCATGTTGAGATAAGCAACGAACAACGCGAAGCAGTTGAACAGCAGAGTAATACAACTACAAAGAATAAAGATGTCATTCTGAACGAAGTGAAGAATCCTACAAAAGAAAAAACAAATACCAAACTAGGTCGTAACGACCCCTGTTACTGTGGCAGCGGCAAAAAATACAAGCGCTGCCATTATCCAAACTAATATTCCAAAGGTCAGTCCTTTGTACACAAAGGTCTGACCTTTAATGAGAAGCTGTCTTTGTCATTCTAAATTTCTTTGTCATCCTGCAGTCGATCCGTAGCTTGAGCGAAGGAGGATAAAAAGTGTCATTACCCTAATTAATGTAGCGCGTTGTCTCGCCGAATCGAACAAAGCGCATTTGAGCGAAGGAGGGCAAAAATATCACGTAAGTCGGTTTAATTAATATACCAATTTAAATACGACGTAGAGTAAATGGTAAACACACCGCAAAATTAGGGTTGATTTCGCTATTTCTACTTAGATAGTAGAAATTGTTTTGTTGTAAACTATTCATAGTAATTATCAAAATTAAAAGGAAAAAATGAATAAAATACCAGAAATATCACTAAAAACAGGTGGAACACTACCAAAGTTAGGGCTAGGTACCTATATGGTAGGTGGGGGTATGAAACACGATCCTAACAATGACGATGCTAAGCAAATTAAAGTTCTACAAGACGCGATAAACGCTGGATTTAGATGGGTTAGAACTGCGCAAAACTACGCCGAAGGATATTGTCACGTGCTGGTAGGTAAAGCGATGAAGGATTTTAATCGCAATACCCTGTTCCTTTCAGAAGCAATCAATCAGAACTTTGCTTTGAACCAACAATCAATGGTTGACGAGGCCAAGAAGTCGTTGGAGAGATTGGGAACAGACTACTTTGACTTATATATGATTGGCGCTATCAACCCAGATGTATCAGTTTCAGAAGTTGCAAAAGGTCTTATGTATCTACTTGATAATAAACTAACTAGATATATTGGGGTTTCAAATTATCGTCTAGAAGAACTTAAATTTATTAATGAATACACCGGAGGGAAGATAGTTTGTGATGAAATGCATTTCAACTTAGCAATTAGAGAGCCTTTAGTATCTGGAGTGTACGAATACTGTAAGCAAAACGATATTTTGCTTTCCGCCTACCGACCATTGCAGTTTGGTCAGCTCTCCAAACCTGGGATTTTAGTTGTTGATGAACTAGCTAAGAAATATCGAAAAAGTCAGTCACAGATTGCTTTACGCTGGATAGTACAAAGAGATGGGGTAGTAGCGCTTGTAAAAGCATTCGACACCAAACACATTAATGAAGACATAGGGATCTTCGACTTCTCGCTAACTATAGAAGATATGGAAAAACTAGATAAAGATTTCCCAATCCAGATCTTATCTAGCGATTGTTCAGGACCAAGAAAACCAAAATTAACAGCCTAACAGTGAGTATTTTTTGAGGTATCATATAATGCCAACACATCAAGCGCTATCACTATCCTAACTAACTATTCTGTCATCCCGTCTATAAACTTAAGCACCTTAAGTTACTTAAGTAACTTCGACTTCTTTTTTGCTAAAATACAACATATGAACCTTTCTCCCTTTAAGCTCGAACGCTATTTTGCCAAATATGAATTCTCTGTCA
>CAYHPU010000087.1:3485-4396 GCA_964358525.1 uncultured Gammaproteobacteria bacterium | reverse complement strand
GATTTACTTATGGTGATTTTAGCATATCTCAGTCCAAACCCCACCTTAATCCTCCGAATCGGAGGATAATCCTCCCCTAATAGGGGAGGCGAGTTGGGAAATTTAGTAGGGACGAATTTTAATTCGCCCAAACATTATAGTATGGGCGATGCAAGCATCGCCCCTACAAGGGACTTGTCAGTTAGTTTTGGAAATTAGAAAATTGAAATTGGGATTTGTTTGTGATTTGTTCCGCCAGCTGGCGGATGTGATTTGGAATTTTAAGAGGTAGGATCCTTCGCCCGCTCTGATTACAGAGGGTACTCAGGATGACAAGGATTTGGAGAAGGTGGTAAGTACTTTACACCCATTCTTTGTTAGCAGTACGGTATCTTCTATCCGCATACCAAATTTGCCCGGAATATAAATGCCGGGCTCGACGGTGAAAACCATATTTTCTTTGAGCACCATTGTAGACGAACTTGAAAGGCGGGGACTTTCGTGTATTTGCAGTCCGACTCCGTGGCCGAGTATACCACTATAGTTTTCATCTAATTTTTCTCTTTTCATACGTAAGGCGGCGTATTCAAATACCTCGCGACCTGTTTGGCCAATCTGAATAAAGCGGATAATACTTTGGTGTACCTCAAGGAGCCGTTTGTATGTATCGACTTTCTCCAAAGAGGTGCCACCTCTAAGAGGTGGCACCTCTAAAAGGAACATCCGTGTTACATCGGTAACATAGCCTTCATACTGTACCCCGAAATCTACCATAATTGGATCTTCTCCAATCTTTGTCTCACCGCTGCGGTGGTGAGAGAGGGCGCTGTGTACGCCTGACGCTACAATAGGGGGGAATACAACGCCTTCGGCACCAAGGTCGCGGGCGGTTTTTTCAATGAGCCAAGCGAGAGTGGACTCGGTGGCAGAAA
>CAYHPU010000087.1:0-3475 GCA_964358525.1 uncultured Gammaproteobacteria bacterium | reverse complement strand
GCCAGCCGATAGGCTGGCCTCCCCTAATAGGGGAGGCAAGATGAGAGGATGGATCCAAGAAGACATCGGTACTAGATTGCTTCCCTTCGGCTCCGCTCAGGGTAAACTTGCTCGCAATGACAGATCGTATTGAATCTAAAACCTGATTGGCGATTTCTGATGCTTGTGTAATCTTTTTTATCTCGTCTTGGTCTTTTACCACCCGCAGGTCTTCGACGAGGCCGTTGTGGGGCGTTAATGATAGCGTTGGAACGAGCGATTGCAGGTAACGAAATTCTACATGCTTTACATCTCTTGTTTCAAAATAAACTGAATTCTGGTTTTGGTCTTTTAAAATAGCAACGATGCTTTGATAGAAATTCTCGCCAGTTTTAGGAATTACAATCTCTATATCGTTCGATGTTTGTGCTTCGCTTTCATAGCTTTTGCTCGTTATTAAATAGGCCTTCTCCCTTATAACAAGCAAAAGTACTTCGCGTTCAAACGGCGCAAGGCCCCGAAAGCCTGTGAGGTAGAAAATGTTTTGGGGAGAAGAAACGAGAAATGCGGGAATGCCAGTTTTGTCCAGTAAATTTTGAAAGGCAGATAAGCGAGTCATATAGGATTAAATTCGAAATTCGAATATCGAATCCGCCAGCTGGCGGACGAAACAACCCCTCCTCGCCTCCCCTAATAGGGGAGGTATGGTGGGGTAAGTCTATAATTTAATTATTCTCATTTGTTTCGATATTCGTGCTTCGTATTTCGAGTTTACTAAACTGGATCCCGGGTCTCCGCCAGCTGGCGGACCGGGATGACAGGGACATACCGTGTCACTTGGTAGCTCTTTACCGTTTCTAACAGTTTTTTTGCCTCTGGGTCTTTCTCAAAGTGGTCGCGCACCGGCTGTAGCAATTTATCCAAGTATATAATCACCGCTTGTTTTAGATCTTGGGGGTGAAGCTTTTTGTCGGAATAAATCTTAACTAGATCCTGAAATGAATTCAGGACGACACGCCCTCCAAATTTCTCTGGCCGCTCTATCACTATTTCCGGAAACGACTCAAACAAAATATATTTACAATATTCAAGCACCGGATTCTCCTCAACTTGTCCTTCGGGACAGTAGGCTTTATTTATTTTTCGTACAATATCTTCTTTCGTGTCAGTCATGAAGATAGCGTTATCTGGGTTAGATTTTGACATTTTATTTTCTACAGTTCTTGTTGTCCTGTCGGCCTGAACCGATGGTGGTTTACCGAGCCCCATCAACATATGATGACTTATTACTACTGGTTTCCAGTATCCTAGCTGAGGACCAATTTCACGAGCGAGCATATTTACTTTGCGCTGATCCATGCCCAGTTGCGTAATCTTTGCGCCCAATTTAAATATGTCCGCAATCTGCATACACGGATACATAATTTGAGCCGCAGTCAACTTTTCAGTTGATTCTTCACGTCCCATAAATTCTGCGGTTCGAATAAACCGAGCAAGTTTGTTTGTCATACCAACACGAATAACAAGCTGCCAATAGTCTGAATCTTTAACCATGTCTGACGCCCACAAGAATTCTACGTGCTTTAGATCCATTCCCGACGCTTTCCATACTTCAATAAAGTATTTGGCTACGGTCTTTAGTTTATTTAAATCGCCGCCCATTTTATTATTAGTGAGCGCATGCCAATCGGCAATCCACATTTTGAATTTGACTCCTGCCTTAATCATTTTGTTTACATTAATTGCACGAAGGAGCCCTTGTGCAATATGAATTTGACCGCTCGGTTCAAATCCGTCGTAGGCGATGAGTTCTTCGCCGCTTTCTAAAAGCGTTTTTAATTCTTCTTGAGAAACAACTTCTTCGCCAACTTGGTTTATTAAATCTAACCGATCTTGAGTATTCATACGCATAGTATAAATTAAACTAATAATTAGTGAAACTGCTATTTATTTCTTCTAACGCTTTTAGTAATGTCAGATTACTTTGTCTATCTCGAATAGTTATTCGTACAAAGTTTTTATTTTTAATACCGACTGTTTTGTTTAAGTCTGTAACTAAAATATTTTTCTCCAGCAATCTTTTAAACAAATGTATATGACCAACTGAACGAAGTAACACAAAATTAGTTTTCGAATTTGTAGCGAGCGAGATATTTTTCAGTTTTTTTATCTGTTCTTCAATGAAGATTCGTTCCTTAAAAAAAGAAAGAGCTCCTTCCATTCTTATTTCTCCAGCGAGCAGCGACTGAAGTAGCTTTTCAACTACAAATAGGCTTGGTCCCGCAACATTAAACGGTAATCTATTTTGTTCCATTGAATAGATATTTTCCTGAGTGGAAATAGCAAAACCAAATCGCAGTCCTGGCAAACCAAATGTTTTAGAAAAGCTTGACAAAACAATAAGATTGGGGTGTTTCCATACGAGTTGAGAAAGCTCTCTCAGTTCTTTCGTAAAACCGTTGAGCACTTTGTCGAGGACAACTATTTTTTTCAGCTTAATTATTTCAAGCAGAATTGGGAGGGGAATATCTATTCCAGTTGGATTGTTAGGACTAGCTAACCAGATTAGTTTAACTCTGTTGTCACGGGCTTTTGTGAGTAATCGATTAATTGTTGAATTGCTCCATTCAAAACCATTATCTTCTGCAAGTCGCACGGTGACAACATGTGCCTTTACACGTAAAGACGACTCAATAAAGCGAAAAAACGATGGACTTACGGTAAGAACCTGGTCTTTCGGTTTAACAAAGAGGGAAGGAATTATTTCAATTAATTCATCACTTCCGTTGCCGATAGCAATATTGTTTTCTTTTACATGAAGCCACCGAGCCAATAATTTTTTGACACTTCCTATTTTTTCATCGGGGTAATGAACACAATCAGAAATTGTAATTTCTTTAAACCATTCTGAAATTTTATCTTTAAACCAACAGTTTCCTTCTGTTAAGTCGAAGCGAAGGAATGTATTTGGGTTTTCTACGAGCTGGGTGTAGTTACCGATGTTATTTTTCATGAGAAAAAATTAATCCTATAAAACTCCCCACAAGTGCCGCTAGTGTATTAAATATTACGCCGATCATGGTCCGCAGGGTAGGAGTTGAACCTACTTGAAAAGGTTTTACAGACCTTTGCATCGCCGTTCTGCCACCTGCGGATTACAAAAAAAAGACCCTTGCCAAACCAGAAAACTGCTTTCTGATTTAACAAGGGTCTTTGTTTAAGACGGTACCACCTTGATTTTAACTCTTTTTTTGAGCACTTGACGCTGCAGTGATGCTCTAGTTATGTTACGGTAACAACCGGAAAAGTTTACTTAAGTCTTTTATTCTCTTTCAACTTTTCAGCTCAGGAGGGTATTTCTCCTTCAATGCCTTTCATCTACGGGAACCTAGTGAACATTATACTCTCGGAATTTCTTTAAATCAACCAGGTTATTCTACCGTTATTCTACAACAATTTCTCCCAGTTGTTTGTCGGAAATTGAACAGTAGTCGAG
>CAYHPU010000086.1:0-4454 GCA_964358525.1 uncultured Gammaproteobacteria bacterium | reverse complement strand
AAATCCGAACGGCTCAAAGGTATATACAATTCCGGAAACAGGAGCTCCCTTATTTATAATTCCTCTTGCGATGGGACTTTCAGGAGCAGGAGTATTCCTACGAAAGAAAAAGTAACCTCTCGTTGCTCATCGTTCATTATTCATTATCCATTGAATTATCATTTCTCAATGATCATTGAATATTGAGAATTTATTGAGTAATGGGTAATGTGCAATGAAAGAAATGAAATGAACCCCACCCTGCCTGCCATGCTTTGCAAGGCAATGCGGGCAGGCTTAATCCTCCCCTAATAGGGGAGGTAGGAAGGGGTTTTTCTTTTTAGTTTCTTCGCGTGCTTTCTGAAGTTTCCACTCTACTATTTTTTTATGATCTCCGGATAGGAGTACTTCGGGAACACTAAGTCCTCGAAAGTCTCGCGGGAGCGTATATTGGGGATATTCAAGTAGTTCTTCTCCGTTAACACTTTGAAATGATTCGCTACGTGTTGCTTCTTCTTTTTTGAGAACCCCCGGAATGAGCCGCACCACTGTATCAATTACTACTATCGCAGCTGCCTCTCCGCTCGACATAACGTAATTACCAATTGATAATTCTTCGTCTATAAAGTTCTCGATACGTGCGTCAAACCCTTCGTAGTGACCACAGATGAGTAGAATGTGGTTTATTGCTAAATTGTTAGGAATTGCTAAATTGTTAAATTGCTTTTTTTCAACAATTGAACAATTGAACAATTGAACAATTTTGATCGCTTTCTGTTGCGTGAGCGTTTTGCCCTTGGGGGTGAGGAGGATTTTGTGGGCCGCTCCTTCTGCTTTTTCAATGTGCTCTATGGCTTCAACGAGTGGTTCGATTTTGAGGAGCATGCCGGCTCCACCGCCAAAGGGATGGTCGTCTACTGTTTTGTATTTGTCGTGGGCAAAATTACGTAAATCGAAAAGTTTGAATTCAACCAGTTTTTTTTGCTGCGCGCGCTTAATAATACTTTCTGAAATAAAGGATTCGATTATTTGGGGGAAGAGGGTGAGGATTGAGAGTTTCATATGTATGATTTCTGAAAACTGGATCCCCGCATTCGCGAGGATGACATAAGCGGGCGAATTAAAATTCGCCCCTACATAAGGGAACAGATTTTTTTTATTTGGTTTTCTAATTTTTTAAATTCTTCTCGATTAACATCGAGTTCGCGAGCTTTCTTTATGTGAACTTTCGCGTCCTCACATTTCCGCAAACGATACTCAAGTACCGCAAGATAGGCATAGCCGTCGGGATACAAAGGATTATTTTTTACTACTTGTTTGATTTTTTTGTATGTTTCCTGTAATTCATTTTTCTCCGTATCTAACAGAACAACCTCTTCTTCCCCTATTTGCTCCACGAGTAGTTTTCTGATTTCATAATTAAGCTCTTTGTTCATCGAGGATTGGTACGCTTGTTTTAGTAATTGTTGGTTTGTGCTCTCGCCCATGAGAGATCGGTATAACGGTGGCGCACTTCCTTGCGCCCAAAGATTTATACCAAAAAGTATGAGGGCACCGATGACAATAACGAGGGGTAAAAGCCGTTGTGCGGTATTAATGCGGGAATTCTGCGGGGATTTATCTTTCTTTTTCAAATTGAGCTTGGTAAAGTTTTTTTTGTCTTTTTGCATGAGTATAGTATATCAAGAGCTTAAGGGGAAATTCATTGAGGGATCGCACCCTTGATTACAAGGGAGCGACCCTGGAACAATAAAAAAATCTTAGACAAACCCCACCTTAATCCTCCCCTAATAAGGGAGGCAAGCACTAGTTTATTTACCTTCTATAATTTCCACCTCGTGGGGGGCGGCGAGAACTTTGAGCGCAACGTGCGAGCGGCCGGCAAAAAAGAGTCCTTCTCCAATTCCGGACGACAGAAGATAATGTTTTTCTCCCGATGTCATATAAAAAACTTCGGTTAACTTGTCTATAGCAACCGGCGATTGTTTCAAGAGTATTTGCATACTAGAGTTTGTAATAATTGCCTTGCCTTCGTTCGTCGCCAAAAAGTCTTCGACGTCTTGGGTAATAGTCGTTAAGCCCATACCATATTTCCTGGCGCGTTTTGCAAAGTTGAAAATATATTCTGCCGTTTCTTTTTGCTTGATGAGATACCATGCCTCGTCGACAATGAGTAACCGTTTCTTTTTTTCGTGGCGAACTTTTGTCCAAATATAATCTAAGACCACATACATGGCAACGGGGCGAAGATTTTCTTCCAAATCTCGAATACCAAACACTGTTAAACGATTCTTAAACGTAAAATTTGATTGTTGATTGAAAATGCCCGATGCTGAACCCTTAATAAACTTTTCAAATTTGAATGCCATGGTTTGCGCGGCTGGTTGTTCCATTCCAATTAATACTTTGTACAAATCCTCCATAAGGGGCGGCTCGTTTCGGTGAGTAACATGGTCTTGTGTAATACCTTTTTGTTGGTAGGTAAGAATAAGTGCTTTGTCCAGTAACGCGTCTTCCTCTGGGGTAAGTTCTCCCATAATAACTTTCATTAACGTGTGAAGCGCGAGAACATTGTTTGCCAAAGCGTCTTCCCCTTCTTCGTTCACCGGAAGGTCGAACGGGTTTAAATGGATTTGAGAACTTGCCGAAAACTGGACAAATTCACCGCCAAATTTTTGAGTAACTCCTTGGTATTCGTTTTCAGGATCCAAAATAATTACGTCGATTCCGATCATTAACTGCCGCATAACTTCGAGTTTTATCATAAAACTTTTTCCGCCACCCGATTTTCCCAAGACCACCATGTTGCCGTTTTCCAAACTAAACCGGTCAAAAATTACCAAACTTGAGTCGGACTGGTTGACCCCATAAAGAATACCCTCGTTCATAGAAAGAGAGGACGTAATAAACGGGAAGGTCATCGCAAGACCCGTTGAATCCATATTGCGCCATACGTTGAGCTTGTCCAAAAAAAGAGGGAGGGTAGATTTGAAACCCTCTTCGGCCTCGAGTGTTGCGCGTTTCGAGATAATGAGAAGTGAAGAAAGAGAGCTGTCTACTTCTTTGACCAAGCGCTCAAGCTCTTCTGCGCTGTCTGCTGGAATAGTGACGTAGAGCGCAAACTGAAAGAAACGTTCGGCGCCTTTGGCAATTTCTGCTTGAAGCGCGAGGGCGTCGTCTAGCGCTACTTGGACAGTCGGATCTACCACTTTCCCTTTGCGCATTTCGGACTCCAAAGTCGCTTCCATTTCGGCAATTTTTCGCTTAAGGTCGTCGAGTACCACTTTTGACTGCGTGGGATACACAAACATTGAGATAAAAAGGGGATAGTCGAACGTTATAATAGAATTAAGCCAGTTTGGAGAAACGTAGCGGGGGTACCCGACAACATAGAGCGTGGTATAAAATTTGTCGTTTACTTTGATGTTTGAGAAATCTACTTCGACAAAAGAAGGGGCGATAATGTCGTTAATACTCGTCATGCCCACGGCAAATTTCTGCCCGATTTTGTCGGTTTTAATGTCTGCCTGTTTAACTAGAGCAGTTGTCTGTGGTTGTTGTGTTTTGTCAGTCATTTTTATTTAGATTGCCACGGCCTCCGAATCGGAGGACTCGCAATGACAAGTTATTACTATTTTGTTTGGGCGGGGAAACCCCGCCCCTACATCTATTCCTATCTTAACTACTAACTATTAACTACTAGCTATTCTTATGATCCATGTACCATATAACTTTCAAACATGGCAGGGTCTACTAAATCCATTCCCGTACTGCTTGGGTTATACAAATTATAAAAGAAATTCACCATTTCGGTACGCGTTAACGGCGCCGCTTTTAAACCAATGCGCGCAAGGAGCCGCAGTATATGGTCGCGCTTGGGGTAGAGCGACGTTTTTGCCCGTTGAATAAGATATTCACTCGTGTAGCTTGAAGACACTGCGCCTTTTATTCCCATTTCAAGCGTTGAAAAGGGAACCATAATAAAAAACCGTTTTTTAAGAATGGTGTTTTTGGTAACAATAGCTTTTATAAAATCCATATATTTTTCGAGCCACCCATGAATAACTTGGTCGTGTTGGTCGTTTAGTTTATGTGTTAAATATTCGAGATAGTCGGACACATTCATTTTGTTGGACATAATAAGAATTTGTATGGCAAAAGAGAGCGAATTTAAAAGCGAGCCAAAGGCATAGATAAGCGAGTCTTGTTCTTCTTCTGAAAGGAGTGAGAAATTTATGGCGGACGTTTCCATAATCATGACACAGGAGCCATCTTTGAGAAGCACGAGGTCGGCCGCTATTTCCTTTATTTCTATAAAGTCTTGTGTAGTTGCTTTCACTGGTGCTGTTGGTTTTCGATTTGTCATGGTTATTGTCTGTCATCTTCGGGTTGAGTCCCGCAGTGCGAGGACGAAATCCCGGAGATCTATTAACTTATCTGGATTCCCGCCTTCGCGGGAATGACAATGTTTTATG
>CAYHPU010000085.1:0-4538 GCA_964358525.1 uncultured Gammaproteobacteria bacterium | reverse complement strand
ACCCCAATTACTTTTTCAATACTCAATTTGTCTTTGAAAAAATAGGCCGAGAGTAAAGTAACCGCGGTAATAGATGATGTGTTTATTATATTTACGTAGCCAATATTCGGCGCCGTTTTGAGCCCAAACTGTAGTCCTAAATTAAATATCCCAACGGAGAGCCCCATGCAGATTAACGTCGCCCACAACGAGGGCTTAATTTTAAAATTTATTGCCGCTCTATTTCGATACACATCAATACCGTTGAAGATGCAATTTGTCAGTGCGCTGTAGAAAAATATGGTCCACACACTCACTCCTTGCAGTTGTAAGTATTTTGAAACCAATATCAAATTCCCAAACAAAAAAAAGGCAAGTATTGAATACCACAGCCAGCGTTTCGAAGAAGTTTTTTTTCGCTGCGACCGATCGATTATAATCGTTCCTGAAAAAAGAATGATGATGAGTATGGCGAGAAATCCAATGACGGATAGCTTTGCACCAAACAAAAATATCGCCGCAAACGCCGTGTATATGGCATAACTTTTTTGGATAATAAGACTGTACCCCACATTCGGCGCCTCCTTTATGGCAAGAATCGAAAGCACAATGCCCACATAACTAAACAAAAATGCCGACGCACACATTACAATAAGTAATTTCAGATCAATCAGAAATGGAATTTTATTGAGCACCATATACACCGCCATAAACGGCAGAAATGGCGCAAAGTACATAAACGTATTCAGTTTATTATGAACTCCCGCCTCTTGCGCTTTACGGAGAAGCACGTATTGCACTACCGACCCGGCAAACATTATTGAACTATAAAGTACCCACATAGTTTTTGTTGTTGACAACTTTCTGGTAGTAGCGTATACTACTACTCGATATATACTTTAGGTTGTTGTAACAATTTATAATTTCACTAGTCTACCACATGGTTGATACCAATGCAACTACAGATTTACTTCCCTTGCTCGGGCTTACCGCAAACGAATTAACCCTGTACCAAGCATTCCTCAAATACGGAGAAGGCTCAGCTGCAGAAGTGGCGCGTAAAATTGGCATGGACAAATCGTCTGCGTATCGCGCCGTTGAGAATCTTGAAAAAAACAGGCTCGTTATTCGCAGTTTGAAAACGAAAAGCACTACCTACTCTGCTGTAGCTCCCGATGTTTTGAAAGATGTATATACGGCTCATCGAAGCGAAATGGACGCTAAAAAAGGCAGTCTCGATATCTTTATTGGGAATCTTAAAAACCAATCAACACATACAGAAAGATCTACTTACATTATTGTTGAAAAGGGATTAGAGGCATGGCAAACTCGCCTTTCAGAAAGTCTACAAAGTAAGAAAAAACTTATTCGTGAGCATTTTCAAAGCAAGCACCGTTTTTTTGAAGATAAAAAGCATTGCGCGTATGTTGTTGACTACGCTAAAAAAAGGGCTCAAAAAGGTATCTTTATACGCCAGCTCGAAATAGGGAAATGGAATTCAAAATATACTCGTTTTGAAGATGTTATGACCGACCAAAAAAAATATAACAAGGAAATTCGTATTCTCCCCAAAGATTATCCCGAGGATCACAATTCAATCCGCATTTGGGACGACACTATTAATATAGTCAGTTATGACAATGTAGGTGAATTTATTACCATAACCATAAAAGACAAATTTGTCGTCTCCCTTCTCGAAACCATGTACGACTTCATCTGGAGCAGGAGTAGCAACACGTAGCAGCCTAGATGATATAATTACCCCCATGCCAGCAGAGTTTAATTCACTGTACGTGCGCCGCGCTGTTCGAGAAAAGAGATCTTTTGAAGCGCGCGCAATTGAGGTTGCCCGTAGAGTAGCGCGAACAACTGAAAGATACAGTTATGTTCTAAGAAGAGCAACAACCGAGACGGAAATTTTGATGAAAACAAATCATGAAGGTATCACCTCTCTGCTTAAAAAAGTCCTACAAAGCCCCGAGATATCCCCTGAACAACGAGAATTACTCAAAAAAGCATTTATGCAAACACTACGAAATTCTATTTCCCGTAGAATTGCCACAGAAGGACAGGAAACACCGAAACTAGTAAATAAGCATCAATTCAAAGAAATAATCACGGGGTTAATGTACGATTTTCTCGGGTTGTTGCAGGTTGCAGCAAGAAATGGTTTTACGTTTAGGCAATCTGTCCATATAGCTGGAAAGGCATTCTTAATGAGTCCTTCTTCACTCGCTACACTACTTAATACATACCCACAGATTTCTCGAGAAGTTATTACAGTAGCTATAGAAAGACGGGACAATCCGCTTATATTACTCGACCGTATTATGAACCTGTTTAATCTGCTGAGAAACGATAACCGCTTCGCCTGCTTTGACGACGCGACGTTATTAGGGGTCATTTCTCACTATCCGAACAGTTCCGAAGAAATGTTGCAAAAGAGGTTAGAGAATGAAAAAAGACAGCGCGAAAGAGAATTGGAAGAAATAGAGGAAGATCCGTCTAACAACTTGAAATATTGGTGGGACGAACTCAAAGATCATCAGATGATTGGAACCGCACTTAAACGTAACTATTTATCAGAAGTAGACATATATCTCATAATTGAGATGATCGTTGCTGGCGGGAATATTGATTCACCAGGTTTTGAGGTTCTACTTAATAAAGTGAGCACCGCCGTTGCCAACCTGTGCTAAAATTTTCTCTGCCCACCACACCGCAAAACTTGCAAGCACTTGACCTATAGTATATAATATGGCTCATGCTGAGTTGCGAATCCACTATTCCAGACGGGCTATTGCAGGTAATGCGCCAAAAAAGGGGCTTCGATGTGCTCCCACCTCGACTATGTGAAAAAGTCAGAAACCTAGGAAGGAGAACCCCTGTGGTTTATACATGGATAGCAGCTGAATTTGGAGATTTTAAAAAAAATCATTTAACCGAAATCCTATCAAAACTCAGTGAAATATTTGGTACAAAAATAACCAAAGAACTTGAACTTTCACTTACTGAATCGCTTCTTTTTACGCTTAATAATTATGTTTCCCGTATTATTATATCCCGTGGAAAGCAAAATGAAGTCCCACCCATTGTGAATGGCGAAATGAGACAAATAATGATTGTATTGATGCATGATTTTATCCGTATTTTGGAAATAGGAAAACAAAAAGGTTTCTCCCTTGAACAAACCCTTATGGTTGCAAAACGGGCATATACAGTAAGGCCAGCCTCCTTTCTGCAGATTATTGAAGCGTACCCAATTATTCCTCCATATGACCTTGCAAATGCCATAGCTTGTCAAAACAATCCTACGGTTCTTCTGAATACATGGATGGATACTTTCAATAAATTTAGAAAGATTGATAAATATAAAATATTTGACGACGCAGCATTAATTCGAATTATCATCAGAAATCCAAAAGATCCTATTCCTGATTTAGAAAAGCGGCATAAAAAAGAATCACAAATACTTTGTAGAGGAGTCAATGATCATTATGATGATTTAGTTGTTTTTTGGGGACTCCTTAAAGAAGCTATGGGTATCGATCCGAAAATCAGACAAAAGGCGAGAGTACATATTTCTGTAGAAGCTCAAGCAGCAATAGAGGCCATTTTGAAAAATAAGGAGACTAATGATCCCCGGCTTTTCCGCCTTGCAGATGTAGTTAGCATCGCCGTCGCCAACCTGTGCTAGCTCCCCGATCCTAACTCCTAACTATCAACTATTAACTATCAGCTATTTATTCATTGTTTGCGTTTCAACAAACATTTTGTTATCATGTCTTTTCTATGGCAAGTTGTTATATATGTCACAAGAAGAACGAAATGGGGTGGCAACGCTCTCATTCAAACATCAAAACCAAACGTCTTTTTAAGGCGAATTTGCACGTAATGCGCGTTATGGTGGACAGTAAAGAGCTTCGTCGGGCGCTCTGCTCAAAATGTCTCAAGAAAATTCAGAATGATTTTTGGGGTAATAAGAATCCGGCAGTCGTTCCCCTCTCGTTACTAAATCAGAAAAAATATAAGTCTGTTGCGAAAGCAGTCTAAATAGTATGGCAAAAAAGGGACTACGTATAAAAGTTGGGCTTCAATGCACCGTGTGTAATTGCCATAACTATACAACGGAAAAAAACAAAGTAAATACAACCGAATCTCTAAAATTCAAGAAGTTCTGCAAAAAATGTCGCAAGGTAACCCCGCACAAGGAAAAGAAAAAGCTTGACTAAATTCATTGCTATTTGTTCTGTAGGGGCGAACCCCCGTGTCCGCCCAAACAATTCGTGCTTCGTATTTCGAATTTATTGAAAACCTATATAATAAGCTAATGTCTAGAATAGTAACCATACTCCTTTTGCTCCTTGCAATAGTCACCTTCTTCCTCGGCCTCCGCATGGGCAAATATATTCAAAAAATAGACACTCCGGTGAAAATTGAATATAAAATGAAGGAGAAGATTGTAATAGTCACCGCAACTCTCACACCTAAACTTCTTAAGAAACTTAAGTAACTTAAGTGTTAGATAACGATACGTTGTACCGAGTAATTAAATGTTA
>CAYHPU010000084.1:0-4640 GCA_964358525.1 uncultured Gammaproteobacteria bacterium | reverse complement strand
ATGTTGTTCTTTACGGCGATCTAGTTGAAAAAAATGGCAAATGGGCAGATATTGGTCGTGGCGCAGCTCTGTTGGTGTCCCAGAAAAAAGTAGACTTTGGAATTTTATTCTGTTGGAGTGGAACAGGGACATGTATGGTAGCAAACAAGGTAAGGGGGGTGCGAGCGGCACTTTGTTGGAGTCCTGAAATTGCTCGACTTGCCCGCAAATGGAACGACGCGAATGTGCTTGTTATGGCAAATGTTGATACTAAAACTAAAACGGCAGAGGAAATAGTTAAAACATGGTTTTCAACAGAATTTGATGAGGAAGATCTACGTGAAGTGTGTAAATTAAACAAAATAGGATAGAGCTTATTATGCCAGTATCACTACCTGACTTAATCAAGACTGAAAATAAGAATCATTTGATTTTTGATTTTGATGCAACTATCGCAAGGCTTGTCATTGATTGGAAATTATGGCACGTGGGAGTTGCCAATATAATCCGGAAGTTTGAACCAAACTTTATTTATGAAGGTGGCAGGATGGATCTGCGACTAAACGGGTATATTAAAAAATACGGTAATGAATTACGAGACACTGTTCGAGGTTTCAATGCTTTCTATGAAAATCAGAACATTACACATGTCCTATACAATGTCCCACTTATTTCGCTCATCAAGAAGTTGGGGAGTTACAAGAGCTATATTTATTCGTCAAACTCACGTTACACCATTAAACCAATCTTGAAAAAGCTGAAGATAGATGAGTGTTTTGTTAAGTACATTTGCCTAGAGGACGTAATATATAGAAAACCAGATCCAGATGGCTTACAACAAATAATAGCTCCTAATGTAGCGCTTTCCGAGTACCTTATGATAGGTGACAGTGAAGCAACGGATGGTGATGCTGCCCGTGCAGTTGGGGTAGATTTCTTTCTCATTACTATGAAAAAGTAGTTTGAAATTGCTCTTTGTAAAGTTTTGTATACTTTGCATACATGGACAAGAACACAACACAAGATAGATTAAACGCATTGGACGGCCTTCGGGGAGTTGCAATACTTCTTGTTTTATTTACCCATATTGATTTTTATTACATTTTGTCAGCGCTGCCGGCTGTTATTCGCCCGCTGGGGGATGTGCTTATTGGAAGCGGTAGAACGGGAGTTTCGCTTTTTTTTCTCTTAAGTGGTTTCCTTATGGCGACGTATTACCCTTTTATTGAAAACAAAGCTGCATTTCTTCAAAAAAGATATACGCGCATATTCCCCTTATTCATTAGTCTTGTCATAACCCGAACAATTTTACGTGCTTATCCTTCAATCCCATTAGTCATGAGCATCGCTGCCTTACTTGTACCCGCAGTTATCATTCATTTCTTGTGGGTCTACGTTATAAGAAGAATAAACAGCAGCAAACTTTCTCGTACGATATTCTATAGTTTTGTTACTTTGCAGATTTCCATTGGGTTGCTTTATGCATTCTGGATAATGCGTAATCCGCCAATATATTTCAACCAACTCCTCCCCACGTCAGCGAGAGAGTCAATAATTGCACTCGTAAACACCACGTTGACTCTTCCTTTCGGTAAATACATACCCCAGCTTGATGGAGTGTATTGGAGTCTTATAGCGGAGGTTCTCTTTTATATTTTATATCCTGTACTGTTTGTTCCTATTGTAAAGATTTCACAAGGAAAATCTATTATTTTTAAGTCTTTACTTGTTTTGTCTGTTATTCCGCTTCTACTTGGATTAACAGACCTTTCGTATCGAATACTTGGATATGCTATTTTAGATATACCCTACTTCTTTTTTTTTGTGACGGGAATTGTCATAGCAAATATCTACAGAATTCATCAGAATTTTTTAGCTGGTATTCGCCGGTATTTTCAACACTCGTTTCTTTATTTAGTTCCGGCAGTATTACTTTTTCTACTATTTCCCTTTATATACTTTTCATTCAAGTTTCTTGATTCGTACAAACCGCTCGTCAGAATTTTATCTGCATTTCCATTTGCAGTTGTCTTTATTTTATCAATATCAAATGGGACAAGCCTGAAGAGAATGCTCGAATCAAAATTCCTAGTATTTATAGGCACCGTTAGTTATTCTATGTATTTAGTTCAAACAAGTGTTATTGATACGCTAAAAAAATACTTCACTCCATCAAATCTAGTGGGGAATATTTTATTTGTATTTTTATCGTTCATCACTGTTTGTTTAGTTTCGTACCTTATGCATTATTTATTAGAGCGGCCTTTTTTTATCCGGAAAGATGAGTTTCGCAAAGACGAAAATACTTTGAAAGGACAAAGTAAGCAAACAGATCTATTTCTTCTAATAATCTGCGTAACGAGTATTTATCTTTTGGCCGTGTTTTCAACGTACCAATCAAATTTCAATTTTTTCTCTCGAGAGTATAAGCACACTAAAGAATCAGTCACTGGAATAAAATTTGGACATGACCAGAAAGTTATCTCAATGAATAAGTACCCAAAAGTAACCTTCCAGATTACAGCAATAGATAATAATTTAGGGATTCTTACTACAAATCTTACCTATGTGCGCAGTGAAACGAAGGAATCGTATAATGAGAACCAACTTCTTAAATTTCGTATAAAGGAGAAGGGAGCTCCAACATGGTACTCAGAATCTAGTTTTGTAGTTGTTGAGATTGGAATCAGTGACCACCATCCTTTTGGCTTTCCAGTAATAGCAGACTCTAAGGGAAAAGAATATCAAATTGAAATTGAGCTTTCAAATCCAAAGTTACCAGAGAAGATGAATATAGGCATTTCAGATTCTATTGTAACAAGCGTGTACCAAGTAAATAAGAGCGACGTCCTCCGAAATCCACCGAAACTCATTACATTAGTCTCGAGTAGAGTACAGAATGTAATTCTTAACTCTAGCGCACAACGTGCATTGTTATTATTTATGCCATTCTTTGTGATAGTACTACTATTTATTTGTATAAAGAAAGAATGATAGACAAAAAGTATTTTGAAATAATTCAAAAGTATTTTCCGAAGGTAAAGGAAAGTGCTATTAAGCTATTCAACGACGGATGGGACTACAATGTTTATGTCGTGAATAGTGAAACAGCCTTTCGATTTCCTCGAAAAAAAGATTATGCAGAAAAACTCCCACAAGAAGTAGATTTTCTTAACAAGTTTCGGCAACTATGTCCCGTTCCAATACCAAAATTAGAGCTACATACTGATGCTTCACTCATATTTCCTTTTGTAATCTACCCATTTATAAAAGGCGAGAGATTTAGTAGAGCTACCGCTGCTACCTTCACAAGAGAAGAACGGTTGGTAATTGCTGCACAACTTGGAAAATTTCTTACGAAACTCCATGGGTTGTCACTAGACATGCTTCCACAAAGAAGGACTGATAAGAAATTTATAATTACAGAGTGGAATGCACGACTTTTAGCCATTAAAAAAGATATATTTCCACTAATAACTTCAAGTGAACAAAAATGGATAGAGAAAATTATTTTTCATTTTCTGGAAGTAGTTCAAAAAAGCGAGATTCGATTTAGCATTATTCATGCAGATATTGCGCCAGAACATATTATTATTAATCCAGAAACTCACCGTTTGTCTGGCATTATAGACTTTGGCGATGTAGAAATCGGTGACCCAGCGTACGATTTTGCATTTCTTGGGCGGTATGGAAAAGAATTTTTAGAAAAAGTCTATGAAACGTATCTGCCGCCTCGTGATGAACATTTTGAAGCACGTCGTCAATTTTATAATAATAAGCAAGTTGTTACAAACCTGCACCACTCTGTCGTACTAAAAGACAATAGACTCATTATGTTACATAAAAAACAACTCAGCGAATATATTGTAGCTCGACCTTTGTAATTTTTGACGCCTCAAGCTGTTCGTGCGAGTTTTTTATTTCAGAGATGTATTTCTCCTGTGTAACAAGGGTTGATTTGTCCTCAATTTTGTCAATAAATTCAATACCCTGTAGGTGGTCATATTCGTGTTGGATGACGCGGGAGAGAATTCCATCGCACGTGAGTCGAAATTTCTTTCCTTTTGCGTCAAACGCTTCGATAGTAATCTCGCGTGGCCGCGACACAGGACCAAAGCATGCCACCGATTCGACACTTCCACACCCTTCATATATAACAACCCGTTCTTTGGAAGAAGAAACGATTCTAGGATTGACATACACTCGCAATTCATCCGTCTGATCTTTTGTTCGATATTTTGTTTCCCTAAGTTCGGTAACAAACACTGTATAATTCTGTCCAATCTGTGGAGCGGCCATCCCGATGAGTTGGGCTGCATGCATAGTATCTATTAAGTCTGAAATGAGCCTACTGAGTTTTGATGAATTAAAATCGTCTATTACCGTGTTTAGGGCTTTTAATTTCGCATTCTCTTGTTGGAGAAGATCTCTTATCACGGTGGTAGTATAGCATTTTGTTATAATCCATTAGTATGTGATTTTGGGTCTATAGCTCAATGGTAGAGCAGCTCCCTCTTAAGGAGTTGGTTGGGGGTTCAAGTCCCCCTGGACCCACATGTGGTACCGTTCAAAAACGGTCTCGCTTTTGATTGAAATAGAGCTGTAGATCAAGATCGTGTTTTTTGCTTTTTTGGAGACTGTTGTAGCCGTTCAAATGCTTG
>CAYHPU010000083.1:0-4757 GCA_964358525.1 uncultured Gammaproteobacteria bacterium | reverse complement strand
GCAAATAATGCGCCACTTGAACAGGTGTTTTATGATTCGTCGGGCAGGTCGCTCCCGGCGTACGAAATTGCTACCGTTTTTGCGCACGTAAAGGCGGGCACAGTAGGACTTCTTCCTGAAGAGCAGCGCAAACTTGCAGAGCAGCTTATTTTACAATTGAATCAAGTCACCGGTGAGAAGACAAAAGATACAGTTATGCTCACGGGTAAACTTTATTCGTTGCGCCCAAGTGGTACCGACGTGGGTGTTCCGGAAAATGTTCGAGCGTACTATGCGTACAGTTTGCTCAGTGATCAGGTTGCCAATAAAGAAAAATTAGACCCCGCAAAGGCGGGAACCTTTTCATCCTTTTTGGTGAATTACAACAGTAAAATTGTATCTCGGCGCTCCATAGGTACCGGAATAAAACTAGATCCTGCTGCCCTAAAAATAATTGATGCCAAGGTTATAGATTCTGCAGCAGAACTTAAGGTTTTAGATCAAACGTTTGGTATTGCCGATTTGAGCACATGGAAGGTAATTACAGAGCTTCAAAAGGGAAAGGGAGACATTGTGTTTAACGAAGGCGAACCATCTCGTAAAGTAATTGAAAACGCGCTTGTTTTTGCACAGATAATAAATGCCGCAGATAAGCAAGGAATAAATTATGGGCCACAATTCGAGAGTTTTATTAAAAGGGAGTTAATAGCTCGAAATATAAATATAGACGAATACCCATTATTCAAGCAGTATTTGAGTGAAATTTCCTGGCAGACCGTCAATTCAGATGGCACACCGAGAGTATTGCAGTGTCTCTATGGAAGTAAGTTGTTTGCAGGCTTAGGAGGAAATGATGATCCGTCATTCCGACGGGCGGTTTTTGGATTCACCCTTCCAGAAGAGTTCAGAAATCTAGATCCCCAACAATCAACAAAGTTTAATCAGGCGCTTGATATTATGCGTGACTTTTTTGCGTCGGGTAATGACATCGATAATAATTACGGTTTTGTACGAAAATTAGTTAGACACGTATCAGATTTTCAAACTGGTGACTATGTGGTAACCGACAAATCTCCAATGAATCCCGACGGGCATTTTGGGCAAATTATTGCAACAGGAACAGATGAAAAGGGACCCTTTGCACTAGTGATGGACACAAATTACAAGATGGGAACAGGTGCCGAAAGCTTTCGGATCTTGCACGAGAACGACTTTCGCGAACTCATGGGTGGAAAAGGAATAAAAATGGGGCTTATTCGTTCGTACAGCAAATATCCGTCTATAACGCTCGGTAAGACTCCATAAACTCTTTTTTTACCGTGCCGATAAGTTTCAAGAGAAGTGTGTCTACTTGAATATGGGGCCATGTAATGTTTATATCAGCAACCAATGCTTCAAGCGATGTGGTAAGTATATTTCTTTTTCGGAAATCTTGAAATTGAGCAGGTGGGACGCGCTTCGGAAGTTCTTCATGGAGCAGGCGATACCACACCTCTTTATTTAAATTCTCAATTAACTCGTCTATATCCGCCAGACGCAGTGTTTTGTCCAGCTCTAATTCGCCTACGATGTCTTTCAAGATCCATTGCGCCATATGAACACTCTAGCATAAAATGGGTTGCTCAGGTAGTATGATAAGCATGGAAGAATTGTCTTTATCAGTGACTTCAGAGGAAAGGCGAAGCGGTGAAAGTACAAGGGATAATGGAGAGGTGACGAAAATGCTTGAATTTATTGCAGAGGGAGGTGTACGAACAGGAAGTTATGCGCTTTCACGAACAGAAGTTACGAAAGGCGAAGAGCATAGAATTACGTTTCGAGTAACAAAACCGAGTAATGTGCTATTTTTTCGCAGACACGAAATCCCCGGTCTTTCGCCAGGCGATATACTTTCGTTTTTTTTTGCAATTCACGAAGGTAAAAACACACTCAAAAGAATAATGTACCGAAGGAAGGAAAAAGGTGAATATGTGCGTGAAGGGTGGGTTAATTTTAACGCAACTCTAGAACCAGTGCTTAAATCAGTTTCAATGAATACAGGCGATATAGTAGATCCATTCTCCTCATTTTTGGATTTCTTTACAGATCAATATACTATTCATGCAACTCGTCGATTGTTTATTCGCTCGGCAGCACTTCTGGTTGGTGGAGCTGCACTTGCTAAATATGGGGGAGATTTTTTCTCAAAATATTTATTAAGTTCGAGTGAAACAAGTACTCCAATACAAATTCCAGATCAGCGCGAGGGTGAAGGCCAAGGACAGAAAACAGAGGAGAAAATTGAAGTGGGGGATAAAAACTTGGCAGAGTTTTTTGTAGGTGATTTTATAGATGCATGTCAAGCCAGAAGACTGGAAAGAGTTTCAAAAGAAAAAGGATTTGCCGATAGGGTGGATTCAGAAATCCTTAGCAAAAAAACGATCAATACGCTCTATGTGGGTATAGATGCAACACGAGAGAGAAATCTCACAGGAGAATTTACTAATTATGAGAAATACGGAATAGGAAATGCAGATGTCTTAATGCTTATTTGCTTTGATCCACAAACATTTAAGACAACTCAAGTTTCAATACCACGAGATTTGTTTTCACCTGAAGTATCAAGAGAGTATGCAGGCGAGCACAGTAAAATAAGTCAAATAACAGCAGGAGTTAAGACGGAGGAACTTTTAAAACGCATGGTAGAATCTGCTACGGGAGTGCCAGTAGATGCTGTTGTGCGGACAAACATAGATTTCTTCCAAGGAACTCCAGAATCGAAGTATATGGATGGTGCTTTTGATGCATTGTTCCCCGACGGGATTGAAATAGATATCCAGGAGGATCTATTTTATGACTCATATCCATTGGGGTATGGAGTAGAAAAAGTCGAGTTCAAAAAAGGAAAACAAAAACTAAAAGGACATGATGTAACAAAGTTTAGTAGGTGTCGTGAGCCGGCAAAGGCGGATTTTGGAAGGAATTATAGGCAGCAACAGGTAGTTTCAGCTGCAAAAAGAGAACTAGGAAAAAGGTTGGTTCAGGAGTTTGCGCTGGGACAGTCAACTACTCTAGATGTGCTGATTCGATTTTTAGATGATCAGATTAATTCAAAAAGAAACATGTCGAATGATGTTACAGTGTTACCTGTCTTACAGGATGTTCGCACAAAGTTAGTTGAAATAAGAAGCAAACCAATAGAAGGAATGATTGCTCTAGCATCGCTCGTAAACAATAGCAAAGAAGCTGTTGATAGTTTGCTAAAAGGTAACTCGAGCAGTTCGTTTACTCCAAACACGAGTAATATCTTAGTTGAAACAGGTGGAGAACTAAGCTTTAAAGAATCGCAGAAGAGTGCACCTGCAAATAAACAGGGCGATTTTATTGAATATTGGAAACCGCTTCGGAGGAAAGTTAAAGAAACATTTTCTTCAACTCAAATCGTTGAAGCAAAGAATAAGAAAGATCGTGCTGAGGGAATCAGGGAAACAGAAGAAAAAATTAAGTCACAAGATTTGGTAATAAATGGCAGTTCAGCATTTGTTGCTACTAATAATAGTGGGGAAAGAATAGAAGCTAATAGTGAGAAAATGTATGAGGCGTGTAGCCTTATAAAAGTCCCTTTAGCGATTCTATACATAGAAAAAGCTGGCGGATTAGAAAAGATTGATATGCAAAAAAAGGATCTTTTAATCAAGCTTTTGTCGCAGAGCAGTGAGCATGCCTTCAAAATACTTTTTGAAGAACTAACCAATGTTCTGGGAGCAATTGACAGCCCACTCCTCTGGGAAAAAGGAAGTTTGCTGTTTATTTCTATGTGTACCAAGAGATTTGGAAGTAATTCAAAGTTTGGTTTTGATGAACAAAGAGGAACAATCAAAATGTCAGGAAATACTGCCATAGCTTTTCTTGAAAGTGTTATGAAACTTCCGAGCAGTGAACGGAGATTTGTAATAGATGCGTTAGAAGCCAAAGATGAATCTAACCAAAATTGGGGCGCAAATTTCATTGAAGCAAAAAAAGGATTGAGACAGTCATTATCAGTTAGCGAATTCCATAAGATAGGGCTAGGTATGGATGACAAAAAAGAATTGAACAGTGTTCATGAAATGGGAGGATTTGTTGATAATACTGGTAAATATGTGCTTTATGTTATTTTAAACGAGTATAACAGAACACAAACGAAGTTTTCTAACGTAGACTCATTTTCTGCTGAAGCACTAAGTAGCGCTGTAGAAGTGCTTGTTTAAGGTCCGTCCTTTTTAGAGGTTACACCTCTAAGAGGTATAACCTCATAGAAACAATTTATTTGAAGGAAATAGGAGTATGTCTTCTAGGTCCTTTGCTCCAGTCAGCGTCATAATAAGCCTATCTACTCCCATAGCCGCTCCGGCGCACTCGGGCATGCCTTTTTTAAGGGCATCTAGAAAACCGGTATCGGTGGGAATAGGGGATTTGCCGTTTTTCTTTCTCAATTCCTGTTCTTGTTTAACGTTTACCGTTTGTTGTTTATAGTCTGTCAGTTCCGTCCATCCGTTTATCAATTCGACTCCATTAATATACAGCTCAAACCGCTCGGCAACTATTCCTGGAACCTGAAGCCTGGAACCTGGGTCATTTTGGTTATAGGTTTTAGGTTCTAGGTTTTTTGTTTTCGCCAGGGGGCTCTGCCACACCGGGAAATCGGTTATAAACGTTGGCTTACTGCGCGTTCCTAAGTTCGGCTCAATATACTGCACATAATCTTTCTCAAACTTGGCTGCAAACCCCTCCCCGCCTGCCACGCTATGCGAGGCATT
>CAYHPU010000082.1:0-4898 GCA_964358525.1 uncultured Gammaproteobacteria bacterium | reverse complement strand
ACCCTGCCCTCCCCTGTCCGCGATCCGCCTGCGGCGGAGGCGGAGGGGAGGCAAGAATAAAATTCTAGGTGATTTAATGGATCCCCGGGTCAAGCCCGAGGATGACACAAATTTTTCGCCGTGGCCGGGATAGATTGTCCAACCAAATTTTGCTACAGACTTTATTTTCTGAACAGATTCTTCGAGATCTTTTTTATTTGAGTATTTATGATCGGTACTGCCGACTCCATCCTGAAATAAAGTATCTCCAGTAAAAATACAGTCTTCAGCAATAATAGAGATACTGCCGGGAGTGTGACCAGGAGTATGAATAATTTTCAATTTCCATCCGCCAGTTGGCGGACCAATTTCCAAATAATTTTCAAACTTAAAAGTCAAAAACGTAGTGTTTCTGATTGGTATTATTATTGGTGTATATCCTAGAAAATGGCGTGCGGTTTCTTCGAGTCTATTTAGCAAGAACTTATCTTTCTCATGAATATACAAGGGGATGTTGTAGGATAATTGGATCTCCCCTACTGCCATAACGTGATCGAAGTGCCCATGAGTTGCTACCATACCAACGAGTTTTAGATTTCTCCGGAGTATCTCTTCAAGTAGAAAAGGGGCCTCGTCTCCAGGATCGATGAGGATACACTCTTGATCTTGCACTACTAAATATGCATTTGCCTGAAGTTCGCCTATTGAATATCTATGAATTTTCATTAATTCTATACAAACTTCCGCGCGTTTTACCTACTTTAATAATTAACTTTCTATTTGCAAGAATTAATAAATCGTAGCGGAGTGTACGCTCTGGAATTCTCATAAAACGCCTGTGAAGAAAGTCAAAATCTACTTGCCTATGGTCTTTTATTATTAAATAGAGTTCTTCTTGGCGGGGAGGGAGAATAATCACGGTTTTCTTTTGCATTTCTTCCTGAATTTTTTCTTTGGTTACTTGCGTTGCCCATAAAAAGGCCTTGAGCATAAATTCTAAATATTCTTCAACGTGTGACAATCCTTTGTCGAGAACATGATAGTAGTTACTTTTATGCGTGTCTATATATTCTTCAAAAGTAATGGGCATACCGAACGAATACCCATTTGCCTCAAGTAAGGCATGTACGAGAAGTCTTCCAACACGTCCATTCCCATCGGTAAACGGATGTATTTTTTCAAAAATGAGATGGGAAACAAAGGCTTTGATGAGTACAAATAGTTCTGAAGATGTGTTTATGTATTGTATTAATTGATTTACCAAACCGTTCACTTCCGTTGGTGCTGGTGGCATATAAACTAGATCTCCACTCGCACTAAAAATACCTTCCATGTGGCTTCGGAATGAATTGGTTCTTTCGGTTGTTCCAAACATGACAACTCCATGCACTTGTTGTATTAATTGAGGAGTTACTTGCTGACTCGAATTAATAGTTCTATTTATATATTGATAGGCCATAATGACGTTCTTTACTTCTTTTTGTTCATCCTTACTGTTATTCTCGTCAACTTCTTCGGGCAATAATGAGTTCCCTTCAATTCGGGCAGAATAAACGGCACTTCGCAATGTATTCAAAGTAAGTATCTTATTTAAGACTGGTTGTTTAACTTCAAGTGACTGGAAGTACAACCGTAGTGCCTCAATTGACGATAGTAACGAAATATGAATTGGTGTAAGAGTGTAATTTGGCGGTATTCGCATATAAGAGCGATTTTACCAAATCTTGCCAGATGTTGCCGAATGTTGCCAGATACTGCAAGATGGGTAAGGGTTAAGGTTAGGCTGTTGGTAGGTTGTTGGGTTATGTCAATGGTAGAATACCTTACCCTAACCCATTGCCTTACCAATTGCCTGACCCTTACCTAAACTATATGGTATACTATTATTCTAAGATTGTAAGAACGTGGTATTGTAACTCACGGTCGCATTTTATGAAAATACGACACAAGGGGTTGTAGCCATCTGAGTATTGTTGTTTCGAGATGGACAATCCCTAGCAACTCCTCTTTTTTATTCTTACCGTCTTTTTAAAAATTTATCTGTATTTGTATGTATAAAACATATCAGCGTCATTTTAGTAAGCCACGTCGTAATTTTGGTCGAAGGGGTGCTCCTCCGATGCCTTCAGTTAGTTCGTATGTGCGCCGCGCAACTGGCCAAATTGAAACTGCTGCGCCTGTTGCTCGCCCCACAATGGCAATTTCTGAACTTAAAATTAGTGATCAACTTAAGCAAAATATAACTAACCGTGGTTATACCACATTAATGCCTATACAAGAGCAAGTTATACCTGCGGTCCTTGCAGACAAAGATATTATTGGTATAGCAAATACTGGCACGGGTAAAACCGCTGCTTTTTTAATTCCCATAATTGAAAAAATTATTCACAAGCAAAGTTTTCAGGTACTTATTATTACCCCTACTCGTGAACTTGCATTCCAAATTCGAGAAGAACTACAAAAGTTTAGTCAACGATTGACAATCTATAGTGCTCTTTTGGTTGGACAGTCGTCAGCGTATAACCAAATTGCCGATTTGCGCCGTATGCCACAAGTAATAATTGGAACGCCAGGACGGTTAAATGATTTTATAGAGCGTAAACATGTACGCCTTGAGACATTTAACATGGTGGTCTTGGACGAAGTAGACCAAATGCTTAATATGGGTTTCTTGCCCGATGTTCGACGCATTATTGCGATGTTGCCAAAGGTTCGGCAATCTTTGTTCTTTTCTGCAACCGTTTCGGGAGAAATTAGTGGTCTTATAAACTCATTCGTTCATAACCCAATTACTATTTCGGTAAAAACAACCGAAACAACAAATCATATAAAACAAGAGGTAGTAAATGTTTTGCCCGGAAAAACAAAGCTCGAAACGCTTATTAGTATTCTTGCAAAAGAAGAATCTAAAAAAGTTCTCATATTTGGAAAGACAAAGCACGGAGTTGAGAGACTCAGCCAAGACCTAATTAAGAATGGCATAAAAGCAATCTCCATTCATGGTGACAAACCACAGTTTAAACGTTACCAAGCAATGCGCATGTTTAAAGACAATACCATCCGCATAATGGTAGCAACAGATGTTGCAGCTCGCGGACTTGATATAGCGGACGTTACACACGTCATAAACTACGATGCACCGGCAACTTATGAAGACTATATTCACCGTATTGGCCGCACTGGACGCGCAAACAAGCAGGGAGTGGCCTTGTCGTTTGCGGGGATGTAGACCTCTTTAAAGGTCGCACCTTATGCCGGAAGGGAATTAAGGGTAGTCAGGGTTTTAAGGGTGAATAAAATTCTAGTAAGGGTTGATATAATTGGTACATGAAGTTGGCATTGTTGTTACCTGGTTATTTGGAATCTCCAGATTATCTACATCTGAAAATTATCGATAATAGGCTTCAGAAACTGGGTTATACGACACAACGAATTGATCCATGTAATTTATGGAAAACCGGAGATGTTGAAAAATATACCGTTTCTAACTATCTAGCACAAATTAGAAATATAATTGACTCTCATAAAAAAGGAGACCCCTCAGAAATAGTTTTAATTGGCCATAGCTTAGGAGCTTCGGTAGCTATACTGGCTGGTAGTAAATATTCTTCGGTTACTAAAGCAGTTTGTTTATCTCCAACAATTTTGTTTGACAAATCTGACAGCAAATGGAATAAAAATAATGTCAGATCTACAAAAAAAGATATACCAGGCAATCCTCAAGAATTTAGAGAGTTTAATATTCCCATTTCATTTGTCAACGACAGAAAAAAATATTCTGTAACACAATCTTTAAGAGACTTTAATAAGCCATTAATGGTACTGATAGCTTCAGAAGATACAGCAAAAGAGGAAATAGAAAATGCTGTCAGAGAGGTCAAAAATTCCTATATCGTCCGAATGGAAAATATGGGCCACGATTTTAGACAATCGGTAGAACAATGCAATTTAGTTGCGGATGAAATTGAAAGGTTTCTAAAAACATAATTCAAAATTCTCCTTAAAGGTCGCACCTTCGCTATCGCAAAGGAGCGACCTTTGGAGCAATACGATACAAAAATGCGGAGAGGGGGGGAGTCGAACCCCCGATCCCGAAAAACGGGATACTAGTTTTCGAAACTAGCGCGATCGACCACTCTGCCACCTCTCCACAGTTGGCTAATAGCTTCTAGCTGTTAGACGTTAGACTCTATTATACCAGCCATTAGAATGGTCTTTTATAATTCCGCTATAATTTAGAGATGACTTTTCTTCAAAAAGGAAAATATAAACACTACAAAGGAAAACTGTATGAAGTTATAGATACGGTTCACCATTCTGAAACACTCGAAGAGTTGGTGCTTTATCGAACACTGTATGGAAAATTTGACCTTTGGGTTAGACCATTCTCTATGTTTTTAGAAACTGTTGTTATAAACGGTAAAAAAGTTAGGAGGTTTGAGTTTGTAGGAAAAGAAAAAAATGCCAAGTAAAACAACTTTCACCAAAGAAGATTTTTCTACAATTCTTTCTGAATATGATTTGGGTGAATATGTTTCACACCAAACATTTTCTAACGGTTGGGTGCAAACTACTTTACTTCTTAATACAACTGCAGGAAAGTCTGTTTTTCGATACTACGAAACGAGAACAAAGGAATACGTTCTGTTCGAAATAGAGCTTCTCAATTATCTTAAGAGTAAACGATATCCTTGTCCCGTTGTTATCAAAAACAATCAAAAAAAATTCCTTGGAAAATTTATCGATAAACCATACATTATTACAGAATTCATTAGTGGCGAGCACTGCAAAAATCCAAATGACTTTGATCAGCCACAGGAGCTTTCTGAAATTGCCAGAATAATTGCAGAATTACATCTCTTAACCGAAAACTACCATCCACTCGATCCAACTGGGCATAATGAATTGAATATTAAATA
>CAYHPU010000081.1:0-5132 GCA_964358525.1 uncultured Gammaproteobacteria bacterium | reverse complement strand
TCCAGACATTCAACTTTGTCTCTACCAACTAAGACAACACCCATGAATGGTTGCCCTTCATTGATAATGGTTACTATTATCCCCGAATGGCTATTCTTCATAGGATACAACAGATTTTTGATTTTATCAAAAATGATCTTTGGTGCTATAACTTTTTTGCCGTAACAAAATTGATCGTTTGATATTAAGAAATTTTTTTTCTCCCATTTTGTTCCAAAAAGTTTCTTTGCTATATCGTACACGTGTGTTCCTCCAGTGCGTCGAGTATTTGTCTCAATAAGATAAATTTCCTTAGAGTTTTTTGCAACAACAACATCTATGTCAAAATAACCCCTGTATCCCATCTTCCAATACTCTTTCCCCACTATCGCTCCCAATCGCCTTAGGTCTTTAGCTATATTTTTATCGAGAATGTTATTGCCAAGCGAAACACCACCAAAAGAACCGAGGCTATCAACTATTTGACCGCAGATATAAGTAACCTTAGGGCCATATTCCTTAACACATACCTCTACGGAAGGAGACCCGCCGGAGGCGTTAATATCCGATTGAATGTATTCTTCAACAACAATAAGTGTGTCGTTCCAGATACCATCTTTATCAGTTTTTTTTTCTGCATTTTTAGTTTGATCATTTTTTAATATTTTCAACCCCCAACCAGATTCACCAAAGTTAGATTTAAACACACAGGATATTTGGTTGTCCAAAAACCATTGCCCAACGTTATTTGCCTCTTTTATATTTTTACAAATTAACCCAAAGGGTAATCTTATGTTCTTATTTTTGGCCTGCATTTTATGTAAAGTTTCCCTAAAGCCACTCTTGGAGTCCAAATATTTAACCGTCCATATATTATCTGGTTTGGGTAATTCGGGAACAACAAATCGTAATTTTAACTTATGAAGCTTGTCAATTAACTGCAAAAACTCATCTGTTATGGCATAAGGGGTTATTAAGATATTCCGATTGGACTTGATTATGTTAACTAAATCAACGAAAGTGTTTTCATCTTTCTCTAAGGCTTCGCACAAACTCACCACTGTTTTTTTAGGGGAAATATTTTTTACATTTCGATACCCCAATATCTCAGAATTTACTCTTAGAGATATTGGTTCAATAGGATAAGGAGTTATCACCACCTTATCGTCGCCATTCCAAAAAAAGGCGCGCTGACACAAGTTGTGCTCTATGGAAAGCCGACGAGAAATTTCTTTTTCATCTTTAATTTTTTCTATATTTCTTCTAAAAGCCTCTGCTGTATTAGAAATTATTATTTCTTTATATTTATTTTTCATCTTTATATAAAAGTAAAAGGGAGGGACAAACAGTCGCTTATCACTCCCCCTTTTTTTGCGAATTATTCGTCAATTACCATAACGCTTAATAGCAGTAGAAACAATCAGCTCAATCAAGTCTTCGAACGAAAGATTGTTGAAGCTCGCCATCATAGTTAGGGTATTGTTCAAACCATGAGTGTTTGGTCCAATACCTGGATTGTAGTTCACCTCCAGTAAGTAAATATCCCCTTGTTCTGTAACCCGATAGTCCATCCGTGAGTAATCACGGCAATCAACAGCAAGATGTGCAGTTTTGGAATATTCCTCAAGTTTTCTAGCAACAGCCGATGGCAAAAAGGCTCTAACCATATCCTCCTTACCCCCTCCCCATTTGTATTCGTAAGATCGAAATCGTTTTAATTTCGATACGGAATCACCGAAATTAAATTCCAAGGGAGGAAAAATATGCATATCTGGCCAATTGCCAACCACTCCGACCGATATCTCTTTCCCCACAATAAACTGCTCAACAAGAGCTGGTTGATGGTATAAAGATAGTGATTCTCTAACTTGGCGATGCAAAGCCTCAATATCTGAAACTACACTATTGTAAGTTATGCCAATACTCGCTTCTTCCCTAACCGGTTTAACGATTACTGGGAAGGGCAAGCTAAAAGCATTCAAATCAGACATATCTCGGATGAGGACATGTGGGGACGAAGGAACTCCGTAGTTTGACAGCACTAGCTTAGTTTTTTCTTTGTCCATGGTGAAAAGCATGTTACGAGTCGAAGCGCCAGTGAACGGAATTCCAAGGGCTTCCAATATGGCGGGAACTGTAGCCTCGTTGGTATTCCCCCCTCCGAAACCTTCCGCCAAGTTAAGAACAATATCAATGTCATGTTTGCACTTGCGCAACTTTTCCCACAGATCAAAATCCGTCATAAGCGAGCATACTTCGTGCCCTCTGGACACCAACGACTTCACAACCAATGGAAGAATGGTCTCAATCTCCTTTTCGCAAAGAAGATCGCCAATCTTCCCTTTTCTCACTTCAGTGGCAATGTTGTATAGAATGAGAATTTTCATAGAAACAATCCTTTCTGTATAATTTCAATTATCTGCCCATCATAATCTACACACTTAGATGTATCAACCCCGCCCCAAAAATCTAGCGGTACGGGAATCTTACCTCTACCTGCTACATCCACTACATAAGTAGGGAGCGCAATACCTGAAAGCGTACGCCTAAGTTCAGTCATGATATGTCTCTCTTTTTCTAATGGACAGATAAACCGCCCAAGACCACTAACCGAATCGCATCGGTAAATGTAGTAGGGTAAAACACCCAAATGGTAAAGCTCCTTAAAAAGACGACCAAGAATTTCCACGCTATCATTAATCTGGTTCAAGAATACGGACTGAGACAGGAGTGCTGTGCAGTTCTTTCTCAAAAGAACTAGCGTGTCTCTCGTTTCTGGGACTAGCTCATCCGGATGATTAATATGAACAAGTACATACACAGGCTTACTCCCAGAAATCAGGTTTACCCCTTTCACTAGTTCTAACACGGGGTTATTCTTAAAACAGTGCGGATCGTGGACTGGCAACCTGGTGCCAATTCTAATAACCTTAACGTTACCCATAGTTGCCAAAAAAGATAGCAATTTGAAAGTAATGGCAGGGGTGACAAACGGATCGCCTCCACTTAAGATCACGTCATCTATTTCCGAATGATCGTGGACATAGGAAATACAATTATCTATATCCTCTTCGCTTAAATCTCCAGATGGATCTCCGACTTGCCTTGCTCTAGTGCAAAATAAACAGTGGGCAGAACATCGATAAGAAACCTTGATCAATGCGCGATTGCCAAACTTGTGGACAATTCCTTTGACAGGAGAATATAAAGACTCTTCACCTAGAGGGTCAGAAGTACCAAATGTTTCTTCATTTTCAGAAACACCATCACGTAAAAATTGTCGTGCAATCGCAGTGCTTCCATTTGCAATAATCTGTTGCAGATGAGGAGTGGTCTTCTCCCTCATCAAATCCATACCAGCGAACGTATCCATGAGACTAAACTCCTTTCTGTTAGGTTAAATTCCAAGAATTTTTACTATAATTATGTTAAGGGACAAGCAATGGCAATAGCATAGGATACAGAGTTGATGTTGTCAAATATTATAATGTATGGTAGTTTGTGCAAAACTCCATGACTACGGAATACCTAGACACAACCTGGAATAACCCCCTAATTAAAATCAAACCTGAAGGTCTGGACTATATTAACTTTTTCGCCAAATTGGAGCTATTTAATCCAACTGGAAGTATCAAAGATCGCCCAGCTAGTTTTATCATCAACCGACTGTTGGAATCAGGAAAGATAAATAACGAGACAGCAATAATTGAATCTTCATCTGGTAATTTCGGTATAGCTCTAGCTGTATACTGTAAAGCAAGGGGGCTTAAATTTTATTGTGTTATTGACCCCAATATCTCAAAAACAAACGAATACCTACTTAAACAATTGTGCACTGGGGTAATTAAAGTACAAAAACGTGATGCAAGCGGAGGGTATTTGTTAAACAGAATCAAGGAAGTAAAAATTTTTTTGGATGAAGTTCCTAATTCTTATTGGATAAACCAATACGCAAACCCCTACAACGCACAGGCTTATTATGAAACTCTCGGTAAGGAAATCTGTGAGAGTTTACCTAACATTGATTATGTTTTTATTGGAGTAGGATCGGGAGGGACAATAACTGGAGTTTCAAGAAAAATTAAAGAAGAATTCCCTATGTGTAAAGTTGTAGCGGTCGATGCTAAAGGCTCAGTAATTTTCGGTGGAAAAGCTGAGAAACGCTATATACCAGGAATAGGTTCCAGTATGGTACCGGAAATTCTAAAAGAAGCTAAAATCGATGAGGTGATTACTGTTCCGGAAAGCGACGCGATAAAATCTTGCCACAAATTATTAAGAAAGCATTCTATCTTTGCAGGGGGTTCATCAGGATCGGTTTTTTTTGCTGTAGAAAAATATTTTGAATTCAAAAAAACAGCTATTATTCCAACAGTAGTGACTGTTTTCCCAGATCGCGGAGAACGATATATTAATACTATTTACAACAAAGATTGGTACGAAAAATTATTTGGCAAATTAGATTAAAAACAATGCTCTATTTAAACGAAAATGACATACTAAAGATGGGTATAAACTGGAATGAAACAATCGATTCCATAAAAAAAGCCGTGAAATGCTACGCAGCGGGAGACTACGTCCAACCCATAAAGCCCTATCTCCGATATCGAGATTTAAAAAATAGAATAATTGCCATGCCTGCTTTTTTGGGGGGAGATTTTAATATTTCTGGCATAAAATGGATTGCCAGCTTTCCTCAAAACATAGACATTGGTAAGCAGCGAGCAAGCAGTATTATCATATTAAACAACGCTAATACTGGCGAAATAATCAGTTCCATCAACACTTCTCTTATCAGTGTTATTCGAACGGCTTCCGTAAGCGGCCTGATGATAAAGAATTATATAAAATCTACTAGCAAAAAAGATTTAACTGTTGGCATTGTTGGTTGGGGGCCTATCGGGAAATACCATTTTAAAATGTGCCATGAATTGCTCGATGATAAAGTTAAACAATATTGTCTATATGACCTAAAGGGAATTGACCCAAACAGCATCGGCAATGCCGATAAAGACAAAATAAAGATAACAGACAATTGGTTTGAAGCTTATAAAGATGCTGATATATTTGTAACATGCACAGTATCCAATTCCAGATATATCGATCAAAAGCCTAAGGATGGGGCACTACTTTTAAACGTTTCGTTAAGAGAT
>CAYHPU010000080.1:0-5155 GCA_964358525.1 uncultured Gammaproteobacteria bacterium | reverse complement strand
AGCCTTGGCCGGCGCGGATACGTTGTACAATTTGTTCTATTGCCTGTTGGTGGACAGAAATGCCGAGGCCGCCATTATTACTTGCATTGTTTGTGGCGGGCAACGTATTTTGAAATAGGCGGAAAAATTCAGTAACCCAGTAATGTGCTTCAGCGCCGCCCGTAAGTAAATAACCAAGAGGATCGGCAGATTTTATAAGATTTTTAAGTCGCGCTCTCTTTGGATCACTTTTATTAAGGGAAAGATAATACTCAACAAACCAATCGAAATGGTTGTCAATATGAATGCTAATTCGCGGGTCATTGGGGGCAATATCCATTTCAAGTACTGCCTCGATTCGTTTTTGAAGAGTTGTTTTCTCTGTTTCGAGCCCGTAGTGCACGAGGACGGATATGTTTTTGCTTTGCGCTTCCTGGAGCATTTTTTGCAAATGTTGTGTATCTTCTGAAGGCTTTCCCGCAATGCTGACTGACCATAAAAGAGGATGATGTGTTTCGTCGTGTCCATGACGAAGGGTGTGTAATAAATTAAACTCACCGCATATTTGTACAAGCAAATCGAAATCACCATCTGTATCAAGCGGATTATTTTGTATGTTTAGTTCTCTCCAGGTAAATGTTATTCCTTTTATTTTTTTTCGCTTTTCTAGAGATAAACGTTCATACGCATGATTAATTTGATGGGCAAACGCACGGGCAGACTCGCTCGATTTTAAATCTAAATATACAAATGGTGCTATATGAATAGTAACCATTCCGTCTGGATGTAGTTCTTTTTCTGCTTGTGAAGTCATCATTTCGAACGATTCATAAAATAGTTGTTCTTGTTGTAAAGGCAAATCTTTGTATAATTCGCGGAGAACATTTGTTGCAAGCATATTAAATTTACCTGCCTCATAACTTTCAGCCGAATAGGCATCTGAGAATTTTTTGAGCTCCTCAATTATGCGCGGATTCCTTTTGTTTAATCTCTTAATTAATTTTCCTTCTTGTATTTCTTTAATAACTCCTGCTTCACTTGTCCCATCGAGTTTCTGAGCTTTTACAACGTTTATTTCGAGTTGTTTTATGAGCTCGAGTAGTTGAACGGGAGAAAAGAATCCTTCAAAGCGGCTAACCGGATCCTCGTGCGGTTTATTTTGTTGAAGAGCCTCTTTTTGCTTGAGGGCTTTTTCAATTGAGACAGCCGTTTCTTCGGACTCGGTAAATGGGTTGCGAGGAATAAATTCTCTTAGAATATCTCCGTACAAAAGGTTTTGGAGTGTGGGAAAACCACTGGTAAAATATTCATGTGCAATGGTGGTTCCAAAGGGTAATTTTCGGTGAGAAATAATTTCTTCATCAAACCGCAGTCTGTTGAGTTCTCGCCACAACCCATTTATTTCTCCGAATCGACACGGCTCAAGGAGGTACGCGCCGTGGTCCGCGGCTGACATAGTATCTACGAGCGACATTAGCGTCTTCCTGTTGGTAAGGAATGTGCGTTGATCGTCAATGGTAAACTGGTTTTTAATTTCATCTACATAGCTTTGTGGACTGTCGAGTCCGTAGAGCTGTGCATTTTTTCCGTGACTGAGAAGTTTAAGTATTTGACGGTTATAGGGATTAATTGACCTTTTTGTTTTTTTGTCTTTCGGATCTACGCCAAAATCCATATTAAGGTCTACAACAGTGCTCGCGATAAAAAGTTTCACTTTTGAAATAAGACTCTGTTTATTTATTCCACTCGATTGCAAACTGAGTCCGTTAATCATGTGCTCTGCGAGTTTGAGCGCTCGGAGTTCGTGGCGCTCGTACAGCTGGGTTTGGTCGAGTTTTTCATCTTCGGTTTTTCCTTTTTGTCTGAGAACGCCCAGATCATGAATAAGTACGGCGAGGACAAGCGCCAATGTATCTTCTGCGCTTATTTTCTCACCCTTTTTTTCTTTTCCTTCAATAAGATGATTGACGAGCGTAAGAACTTTTGCAATATGATATTCGGAATGGGTGGGGAGGATATTTTGTTCGAATTTGAGATTACCAATTTCACCTCCGTTTTGAAAGGCGGCAACTATTTGATACCACAGTAATCCGACGCTTGCCGTATCCGCACTACTAATGTTTGAATCCCTATCAAGAATTCGTGCGTTGCACTCTCTCCATGCTTTGTCGATAACCTTTTGACGTCGCTCTTGTGTCCAGTCAAGGCTTGGTTGGTGATCTTTTTGAAAAGGGGAGGGTTGTTCTTTTGTTAGTTCTATGTTGGAGGTTGACTCGTCTGGGCACATATGGAACTATTGTACAGTATTTATTGTTTAGTAATGACTTGACAATGACTATATATGCGCATATACTTTAGATATGCAAGGTAAAAATAAACCATTATTTAGATTTACACAGTCTCGGATAGAGTCATTAATAGATTCTGGTAACTCTCTTTTGTTGCTTGGCCCGCGGCAGGTTGGGAAAACGACCCTTATAAACAAACTCCTTGAAACAAAAAACAATACTACTACGTACTCACTTCAAAATCCGAGGGTACGTCAAAATATGGAGATTGATCCGGGAAGACTTATACGCGAAATAGAAGCTTTTGAAAAACCACCCATTGTTTTTATTGACGAGATTCAAAAAGTGCCCGCTTTGTTTGACGCAATACAGCTACTCATTGATAATCATAAAGCCACATTTATTCTTACCGGCTCTTCAGCAAGAAAATTAAAAAGGCACGGAGTTAATTTACTGCCAGGAAGGGTGATTTATAAACGTCTTGACCCCATGCTTTGGGGCGAATTAGGTTTAACAAAAGAATCTCATATAAAGGAATTAAAAATTGACTATACATCTTCAATTTCAACACAAACATATACGTTTGAGGATGTTCTTGTTTTTGGTAGTCTTCCTCTACTTATTCAAGCACCGTCTGAAATAAGGGCAGACATTCTTCAATCTTATTCACATATTTATTTAGAGGAAGAAATTCGAGCAGAATCAATAAGTCGAAAGATTGGCTCATTTGCGCATTTTCTTGAACTCTCTGCGCATGAGTCCGGGAAAAATCTTAATCTGACGAAACTTTCATTTGAATCCGGGGTGAGTCTCCCCACCATTAAAAGCTATTATCAAATACTGGAAGATACTCTTATTGTTGAACGGATTGATCCTTTCAAGAAAAACGCCCATAAAAGAATTCTATCTGCACCACGGTATTATTATTTTGATATTGGTGTGCGTAATGCACTTGCTCGACTTCCTCTTGAGTCGGGGATAGTAGCGGCCCAAAAAGGAGTATTATTTGAGCATTTTGTGGTTCTGGAGCTTTTGCGTCGTATTAGAGCTCTTAATAAACAATACAAACTTTATTACTGGCGTACGTCAGGAGGGGCAGAGGTAGATTGCATAGTAGATTGCGGAGAGTATGTTATTCCTATCGAAATTAAGTCGGGATTATTTGTGCGACCAGGCGAAATAAAGGGCTTGAGCCAGTTTCTTGTTGATTATAAGTCTATTGCGCCGCGTGGATATGTGATATCTCAATCATCAACAAAACAACGGATTTCTGACAATATTATTATGCTTCCCTGGTTTGAGATGTAGTTATTTCAATTTTTTTTGTACGAATACTAATTCGTATTCGTAGTGGTATCTTTTTCTTTTTCGATGGAAGGGTACGTTTGTTGTTGGATTTGATTTTCTTTTGTATTTGTTGAGCCGCCTGAGGTAGTTCCGTCATAGGGGAGTGCTTTTTTATTTGACTCGGACGTTTTATCGGATTGAGTATTATTTTGAATATACATATCACTGCCAGTAAAACGATTCATTTTTATAGGAGTAAATTCATTGAAATTTATATTTTCCCTTCTTGATGTGTTTACCACACTATCCGGCGAGATAGCAAATTGGTTCGTGAATGAATTCGAATTCGGGTCAAAATAATATATCCCTGTTAGAGCTATGGAAGGACTATCAATTGTCTGAAAGAAAACTAATGTCCTGTTTTTACAATTTCCGAGTACGTCTCCGAGATCTTTTGTGTTATACATATCTCTTCTCCGTGATAAATCGCCCGAACCATATTCAAACATACTCTGATTTGAAGCAGTTAGTAGGCAGGACTTATCAACTGGTGTGAGCTGATACTTGAAAACAGAATTTTCTTCCTCTAGGGCATCACCCGTAACAATACTAGTGTCTACTTCTGCAACAGCAAATATCATTCCCATTTCAACATAATCTGTCTTGTTGTATTCGTCATCCCATGGGACGAATACAAAGAAATTATCACTTCGCCTGCTGGCGAAGGTGGCCTCCCCTATTAGGGGAGCCTGCCCGCAACGCTTCGCGTAGCGAGGCGGGCGGGGCGAGGGGGGTATGGATTACTATTCTTTCAGTTTCTTTTGCAGTTCTTGGGCGGGGAGGTAGTCTGGCTTTAGTTTGAGCGCTTTTTTGAGGAGTAGTTTGGCTCGAACCGGTTCATTTTCTTGAATAAGAGAGGCGAGGGTGTAGATATTTTTAGGCTCGGTTGGAGCAAGTTCTATTGCTTTTGAAAGGGCGATAACGGCTTCTTCATAATATTCTTTACTCTTTTTTCGGTCTTCAAGGTGAGAAATGCTTAGAACGTAAAACGTTTTTGCGCGGGTACGGTAGTAGTACATGTTGTATGGTGAATCCAAAATTGTTTGGTCGCTGAAAAGTTTAGCGCGCCGCTCGAGTTCGTTTGCGTGCGCGGTTTGTTTTTGGAGTTTGAGATTTGCTGCAAGGTTGGCGGCCATATACGCTTGCTGGTCGGCATACACCGATTCATAGCGTGTGTTAAGCGCATTTTGCGTTTCTTGGTAGGCGTTGAGAACTTCTTCGTTTGCACGGTACTCCTTGCTTTTGGCGAAAGCGCGGTCGGCGGAGAAGTAGTTGTAGAGATAGGACAGAGACATGATCGCAGATATCAGATAACAGATAGATAGGATAAGGTGGGGTTTTTCAGTTGTAGGATCCTTCATCCCCGACGAATTACGTCGAGGGTTCAGGATGACATCTATGTTGTCTGTTGGTTGTTGATTGTTGGAGGTTGTGACGAGGAACAAAGCCGGTAGAGTGTAAAAAAACAAGTTCGTCACTGTTGTTGAGAAGCCGAAGAAGTTGGTGGCGTAAATGGAACACATTAAAAAGAAGTATGACAA
>CAYHPU010000079.1:0-5176 GCA_964358525.1 uncultured Gammaproteobacteria bacterium | reverse complement strand
AGAAGAGAAACATTTATCCCCCTTCTTTCATCGCGCTATCGCCGCACACGCGGCAAACCCATTTGTGCATGCGGCGGTAGCGTATTCCTTCTTCGCCTTAAAGCAGCCGTAATGACTGTTGATTTCTACACAGCTGAGTATACGTACGGAGTGTGTAAATGGCTTGATAGCGAATCTGACATTCACTTGTCAGAAAGACATTTTGGGTGTATACTATAGGTTATATGGTCAAGCATATACCGGCTATCACACGTGAAACATTTGAGCGCATGTGCATACAGTGGTGTTCTGTAATAAATCGACATGAATCGGCGAGCATAATTAATTTTTCTTCACGCACGCAAAACTACCGTGTACACCAGTTTTTGGATCAATCTAAACTACTCAAAGCCACCATTCCCGATTACGGTACAATACATTTTCTTGTTCTTAATATGCTCGCCGTACCATTTGAAAATCAGACAGAGCTGAAAGAATATATTTCTTCACAAATAAATCCGAAAAAGAAACGCATTGTTTTATTTATTATAGGTGCCGATACGTTGTACAATAGTAATCGTCACCTCCTGGTATACCTCAACTCACTTGCTCTGCAAAATTTTACCTATTCAATTTTCTATTTTTTTCAAAACAACATTACCTACCCGTGGATTCAAAAACAGCTCTTGCCGCTATCCTCTCTTTTCCAAAATGTGAGTATTGAACTGCTTTATGAACACAAAGATCAAGAACAATTTATTTTGTATGCAGAAGAGCGTTCACAAGTTACTGTTCCTGACGAGATAAAAAAACGTATTTATACCGCGTGTGGAGGGAGGCTTGGTTTAATTGCAGAAGCTGTTCGCCATTATGCTCAATACAAAAATATAGGACAAGCTTTCTCCTCACCAGAAATGCGCAGTAAACTCTCTATGATGTGGAATGAATTTCTTCCTATTGAACAAGCGGCGCTTACAAAAATAGTATTGAAAGAAACTACCTTTACTCATGAAGAATCGTACGCGCTTGCCTTTCTGGAAAAAACGAAACTACTTATCAAACGTGATAAAGAATATACCTTATCTGTTGCTCTTTTAGGCTCTTATATAGCCTTAGAACACAAAAAGAATATGCATATTTCGGTAAGCGAGAAGGGAGACATTCTTGTAAATTCGCTCGTCGTCAATTCACTATTTACGATAAAAGAACGGGGGCTTCTAAAACTCTTTATTTCTAAAAACAATTCAATTATTTCTCGCGACGAAATTGGCGCCGTTGTCTGGAAAAACAAAGAATTCACCGACTGGGCACTCGACCAACTCATTCGCCGCCTCCGCGCAAAACTTGTATCCGTTCATATTTTAAACATAGAAATTATTACCGTCCGCGGACAAGGTTACCAGTTAGCAGAACAGGTATGAAAGAAAATGAGGGAGCCGAATTTAAATTAACCGCCCTTGACTATCAAAAAGCTGAACATCTTTTTGTGCCTTTAGCTGCTGGCAGAATGATTCATGCTCATGAGAGAGTAAACAGCGGTGGAAAACGTTTTGAGTTCAAAATAGATTCCACGGAATATCATAGGGCAGTCACCAAAGAAGGAACAGTATTTGAAACAAGTTATCAGCTCTTTGCAAACGCTATTCACGGTGCAATTCCTGAATTAAATTACGACGAGGCAACAATACTTGAACATTTTTTAGGCCAGCTTCTAGAAGGAGAAGCTCCTGTTCCACTTGCAATTCGCGGAAGTACGGCAATGAAAATTATTCGCCCGGAGATAAAAATTGACAGCAGGGTCAATACCCTCCTTGATCGTGCGGTTTCTCTCGTAGAAAATTACTATTCCCATTCCGAAACACTTGGAGTATTTCGTAAAGTGAGCGTTGTTTCTGATCTAGACCTAGTGCTAGACCTGAGCTTTTCTACCATGCAGGATGTTAAAAATAAACTTATGAATAATTGTGGATTAGAGTTTAAATTCATCGAACGAAAAGCAACGGGCACAGATATTTCTCTGGCTGTTATCATAATAACGTTTCCCTCAGGAAAACAGTTAAAGGTAGACTTATTTCCCTTCCCCTACAACAAAGTAGAGGACGGAAGAGTCGGTACTTTAGCTACTACTCGAGATGGAATTTTTCTTAAAGTTTTTAAACACGAGGTAATGGATGGAATTAAGCCAGTTTTTGTCGAAGTAAATGGACTTGCTAAAAAAATTGCACACGTGCCCAATGGCACACGATTTCCACCTGAAGAATTATCTGAAAGAAAGCTGCCCCATTCTGAGGTAATTGCTTTGTACCTAAGAATGCTTGCACAAGCTGTTCAGTTTCCTCCAACAAGTGGGATAAATGGTAGTTCTTTAGGAGTAGTTGGGTGGTCACTTTACGGAACCGAACAGTATGGATTTGATCTTTCAAAGCTTATTAACTTATATCGACAAGAGGAGAATTTTGATATAGAAACGCGCTTGCAACAGATAGCAAAAGATATGGCGGTATTACTCTACTTTCATTGGAAAAAGGGTTCACTCGATATATTTCTTATTACCTTAACTGAGACTGGTTTAATACAGTATTTTCCGTATATGTGCACGTATGTAGATTTGAATGCACTTTTTAATATTCGCCAAATGGAAAAAATTATCAGAAGTAGTGACGAAAATAAAATCGTACCTTCGGAGCAAATGTTACTTGTTGAATTGTACGAGAGTGCGACAAAACTGTTATCAGATACAATTGTAGACGTTATTTCTCCACTAGTTCGCGGTGCGTATCCAGAATTTGAACCAGCAGATGCTGAATGCGCACATACCCTCTTGAAACTATGTACACCTAAACTACCCGGCCACCTAGTTCCAGGAACTTATACGCCACTATCATTTTTAAGTTCTAACTAAAACAATGAATGCCGAAAATATAATCACACCAGACGAAGCGCGTGTTCGAAAGAAAGAGCGAATGAATGAGTATGTGGTGGACTTTAATAGGGTTCTTAAGATTGCCACTCCTCATATTACTGAAGATGAAATGAATACTGTATGTAGGTTTCTAATTCGAATGAAAACAGTAACAAACAGAGGGTCTGCCCCTTTAGCATTACTTCGAGGAAATACGCTTATGCAGCTTATTCGTGGCTCCTCGGAAATAGGACCAAAAATAACTCCATTTGTGCAAAAAGTTAAGAATCTACTTGGAGATCCGGGAAAATTACCGGCCCACTGGAACAAAGCACTTGCAGCGCCAGATAATCAAGATGTAGACTTGGCACTTGAACTATCTAATAAAAATCTAGACGATGTTCGTGCCACATTGGGCTTTGGAGATAGCCTCTCTCAAAGACTAGAGAACAATATGCCTGTAACTTTGAATCAACGAATAGTAACTGGCTCGAACAATATTCAACACGCAACAATTGTATTTGAACTCTCAAGTGGTTCACAACTGACTATAGATGTCTTTCCTGTCCCCTATGATAACCCTACTGACGGAAGGCTTGGTGCAGGAGCCACAATAAATGACATTGCACGCACATGTTTGGTGAGCGAAGGAGAGGAGGGAAAACTGTATGTTCTTGTGTCACCGCGGGCTCAGAATTTTGCATTTCTAGATAATACTCCTACGGCTTTGCCAGCTGATTGTATAAATGGCGAGCTATCTTTATCAGGATATATTAATTCGTTGCTCCGCGCGCTACGGGAGAGATCTATGTATCTTAACGAAGCGCAGACATCTACCTCAATTCTTGGTGTTTTGAATACGTCACTTTTTGGAGTCGGTGACACACAACTAAATCTCCGTAAAGTAGTTGCCGATCTTCGACACAATGGTGAAACTGAGATAAATGAGCGTAAAAGTGAAATTATGAAATACCTTTTGAATTTGCTTTTTATCTACGGATCACGGGGCGGCGAGAGCTTATCTTTGTTTCTGTCTGTTTTGCACTGGTCCAGAATAATTAATTATTTCCCCAGCATGAAGCAATATCTCAACTCTACAGCAACTCCATCGCTTAATTTTGTAAAAGAATATATGCTCGCTTCACACACAGATCAGCGAGGAAGTAATGAACTTTTACTCTGTGAATTTGCGACCCATAGGCTTGAAAGTGTTATTAGATCGCTAATATACGCTATTAACTCTGGTACAGTAACATCTGCAGACGCTACTGAACTTATGCGCATATGTGACCCAGACAGTAAACCAGTTGATTATACAGAGTTATTTACTAGCGCCACGAAGCGTGAATACGTGGGTGTATAATACAAAATATGGAACTTCACCGTTTAAGCGGCGCTGAATTAAGAAAACTTTTGAAGCATCTGCTCCCCGCTTTCGCTTTAGTAGCCAGTGCTTGTTCTGCATCTTTAACACCCTCCCGCTCTGTTGAAATAATACCTCTATATAATGGATTTAAGGGCAATGAAGCAATGATAGTAACCGATAGTTCAAAACCTGATATTGTTGAGATATCTTTTCGAAGTTTAGATCGGAGACTTCAGAAAAATGCGGGAGATTTTATTAATGCACTTGAAAAATGGTTAGCTAAAAAAGGAAAAAAACTGAAGAACCAAGTTGCTTGCTTAAAACACATTGCAGCAGATTCAGCTAGCTATTTTGAAACCCCAATACCAGGTCATGCAATTACTCCAAATGAACAAGTGGCAATTTTAGCTGAGTCACCGCTTTTTATAGACTTGTCTAAAGGAGCAACTTGCGAAATAGTACCGATTGCAACTTCTACCGCAAAATCTACTCAAACTCCAACAAGAACAAGTACTCCGACTACAACAAAACTTGTCTCCCCCACTCTTGCGGCAAAAGTACTTAATACTCAATCCCCCAAATTAAATGCAACCGTCTCAGCAACATGGCCAGTTAGTACACCAACCACAATTCCTTTTTCAACTGAGTCACAAAATGACGAAGATTTAGGGTTTCCAGTAGCTATTGGAGCTGGAATAGCGCTTGCGGTGATTTTTATTGGAGGAGTAACCTATCTTGCATTTAGAAGGGAAAGACTTAGAAGAACTTCCACCCAAGTTCAAGTTGATGAGAGAGTTCTAGCTTTGGCCAAAGAAGATGCAACTATGGCCCATGGAATGTTTTCTGGTTTTGGAGCATTGCCTTTTCGGGAACGAGTCACAGGATCGTCTGATAAAGGACGAACACGGCAAGTTGCCTTGCTTCGTGTT
>CAYHPU010000078.1:0-5182 GCA_964358525.1 uncultured Gammaproteobacteria bacterium | reverse complement strand
ATTCTATATACTAATGTGAGTATGGCCAAATATATTCCCGATAGTTCCAATATTCGATGGGTAATTCTCGCGCCGAGCAGAGTCCAAAAGCCGCACGTGAAGAAAGACGCTGGCGCGAAACACTGTTTTTTTTGCCCGGGAAATGAAGACCAAACACCGTGCGAAGTAGATCGTATTGCACATGAATCCAAGTGGCTTGTCCGCGTATTTCCCAATAAATTTCCTATTACCGATATTCACGAAGTTATTGTCCATACGCCGCACCATACGAAGGAACTAACTGAAATGGACAAGGAGGAGCTTACTAATTTGTTTCTTATGTACCAAAAGCGGGTTCGCGTACTCGCGAACGAAGGAGTGCCCATTCTATTTCGCAATCGCGGAGAGCACGCGGGAACCAGTATTCCGCACCCTCATTCGCAACTCATTATTTTACCAAAGCAAATTAATTTACAGGCGCTTTCGCTTGAACCCATAAAAAATGAAATAACGCGGAACGAACAATTTGTTGCATATTGTCCCGACTTTTCACAATTTCCCTACGAAGTGTGGATAGCGCATAACGATTGCGCACTTTCTGAGCCGTCTGCTGAAACGATACAAAAAATACAGCTCGTGAATTTCAACGAAGCGGAACTTACGTCACTCGGTCGTTTACTACAGAAGACAATTACGGCCATGGAGAAAATTCTGGGGAAAGATGTTTCGTATAACTACTATTTCGCGCCAAAACCGCCGTTTTACCTTCGTATTATTCCGCGTGTTGTAACGCGCGGTGGGTTTGAGCTGGGGACCGGGCTTTCAACGAATATCGTCGATCCCACTCTTGCCGCCGAGGAATATAGGAAGAATATTTAGACTTCAGTATTTCCGACTTTCATGTTAAATTTAGCTCCTTTTGACAGTATTTTTTTCAGGGTTGAACCCTCAAAGAATCTTTTACACCCAATATGTATCTTTAGAGACAACTATATTTTTTGATTCAGGATAGCGTAATTGGAAGGCTTTATTAATGCGCCGCGATTTACTTTTTATTTCAATTGCAAGAAGTGTCCCATCGGATTTACTTAAAATTAGATCAACTTCGGAGCCACTCTTTGTGCGCCAATAGTTAAAATGATAGCCGTAATCGCCATAGCTATTGTATTTGTAAAGTTCTGTTATTATAAAATTCTCGAACAATGCTCCTGCATCTCCACGTGATTCAATTGGTTGAAAATTTTCAATCAAAGCATTCCGCAAACCCAAATCATGAAAGTAAATTTTTGTCATTTTCCCTATTTCATCCCTTTGGTTTGTAGAGTATGGTTTGACTGTAAACAAAATAAAACTCAATTCAAATAATTCAATATATCGTTTGACGGTTACCGCACTAATTCCTAACCGGGAAGATAACTCAGCATAATTCACTAAAGATCCAATTTGATAAGCCAGTAATTTGAGAAGAGACAAAGCTGCGGTTTTATTTTCCAAGAGGGATAGCTCAGTTAGATCTTTAAAAATTACGCTGTCAACAAGGTTTTTTAAGTACATCGCATCACGAGGATGAGATATTATTGCAGGGTAGAGTCCGTAGATTAGAATTGTGTCCAATATTGATTTATGGTCGTAAGGTTTTAGAATTTCTTTTGGCAGAGTCTGGGTGATAATTTTTTTCAAAGGAGAAAAACTCAATGTGGCTTCTAAATTACGTTGCACCAAATACTCGCTCAAGGTGAGTGGGTACAAATGGTAATTAATTTTTCTTCCGGCCATACTTTCGGAGGTTTTGTTTTTAATAGTAAATGCCGATGAACCAGTAATAATTAATTTAAATTTTGGTAATTGGTCATATATTATTTTAATGGCCCGTCCAGGGTCGCTTAGTTTATGAACCTCATCTACGATCACCAGATTGTCATTTTCATTGAAAAATTCCTGGTAGGATGCTGGATCAAACCTTTCTAACATTCTCCTAACCGGTTCGGTTTCAGCATTTAAATATTTAGCGCTAGGAAAAATTCTATTTAATAGAGTAGTCTTTCCAACCTGTCTGGCTCCCAATAAGATGAGAACTTCCTTGTATTTTGCAAAATGTGTTGATATTTGTTGGTCCACGTGCCGAATGATCATATTTAACTTTAGTTTAGTATATACTTTTCTGTATGTCAAGTACCGAATAGTCAATACTACCACAGGGCGAACCAGGAAATGGTTTCTTCTTTGTCTGAAGCTTTTTCAAGGCGAATGGTGAATCCAGTTGAACTGATATTTGTTACAGCAAAATTAGTTAAGTAACTCGGGGTTATGAAAATAGAGTTTGGTTCGGTTTGCCAGGTTTTTGCTACCACAAGCTCCGTCTGTCCAGCAGGGATGACCAATTTCCCCCGAATTGAGTCGTTACCAAATAGCGCGCCTTCGTTAATTTTTATGTTCCCCGCGCTATCTATCACCACTTTATTGTTCAGTATGTCTATGCCGTTATTTCCCATTGATTGCAGTTTTAGAGGTTGTGACAAAGTTGAAATATCGTTCTTTTGTCCGTCTATGGAAATAAGACCAATGTTCGCGAGGTTAGTAACGCCAAGGTCGGTAAGACTGGTTCTACCCATTACGGAAAGTGTACCCGAATAGGTTGCGTTTTCATCTCTCGCGGTGATGACCAGAAGTTCCGCGGCAGGGGAACTTATAGGATCGGTCATATTAAGAATTTCAGGCTTTTCAAGTTTTTCTATTCGCTCTAAGAGTTTTGATAAGGTAGCCGCAATCGAAACATCCACATAGCGAGGACTCGCAGAATCTGAAGCAATCTCGGTAGTCGTTTCGGGTAAAAATATCCGGTCATTCTCTTTTTGAGAAAGCTTAACCTTAATATCTTTCGCAATAAACTGGGAATCGGTGTCTAAATACCCGTCAGCATTTAACGTTCCGGTATAGTAGCCAAGGTTTACAAAAGCTTCAATTTGAGAAATATTGCTACATTGTTCAATTGCTAAATTGTTACAAGGAGTCCAACTTTCGAGAGCCTTTCCTATTGTATATCCTGCCTTTGTTGCTTTCATAGCTTTGCCAGGCTCGGTATCAGAAGACGTCAGAAAATCGCCAATAGCTATTCTCTCAGAGCTAGAAGCTATCTTCACTGGAACCCGTCCCGAAAGCGCGAGCATTCTTTTATCTTTCTTTCCCGTATCCCCATCGATACTACCCAAAACAACACCAGGATTAGTAGAAATAATCCCGAGAAGTTTACTATCATAGGGCTTATTTGCCTTCATTAACACTCCCTTTGTTTCAACCAGTTGGTTGTTGTCTGTTACTGGTTGGATGTTTGCTATTGCAACCACGTCTCCCGCTTCCATATCTTTATCTCCAGAAACATAATATTCAGCAAGGTCTGCGGAGGAGGTGTTGGTTGAGCCAAGGTAGAGGGAACTATATCCGTAGGTGTAATTAATTGAAACGCTGTCGGCCTGAGGAATTTGTGACGAACTACTAGTATATAAAGACGTAGCAATATCAAGAGTTGTAGTAGTATTTCTTACAAAACCAGTTGCACTTGTCCACTGCCCACTGGTAACGGCAGCAAGCTGTGTTCCTGTCATCTGATTTGCAGATACGCCAACTGCTTGTGATATTGCGGCATTTTGCGCATTATTTGTAGCGTTCGTCCAAGTTACGTTGCTGTAGCCGACTGAGGCATTACTATTATATTGCCAGGTACCAGAATTGTTTCGGGCGATTGGACGCCAACCGGCATTTCCTCCAGTAGTGTCATATTTAGTGAACGTTGTTCTTCCATCAAATGAAACGGAATAATAAATTATTTGACTATTGAGGGTTTCTGTCACAGTTGCAGAGTTTACCCCGGACCATGTTGTTGTATTTATTTGATCTGCGCTAGTGACAGTTGTGTAGTATTTTGAAAGTGGCACATTGACAACGCCGTAAGTTACTGCCGCTTGTCCGTTTCCAGAACGTCCTCCTTGGGTGTTGGTCGTGCTGGTAAATGAACCATTAATGTAGCTGGATCCACCTCCACCTCCGGCTGATGTGGTATAGCAGGGAGGACTATTGTTAGCACCACCTCCACCAGCACCACCTCCACCATAATATCCACCTCCACCTCCACCACCATAACCATTACCGTTCCAATAAGTTCCATTCACCCCTCCTTGTCCAAGAGATCCTCCTGAACCTGCTGTCCCAGGATAACCGTAATCTGACCCACCTGCACCTCCTCCTGACCCACCTGCAGATTGTGTTCCTCCATACCCTTTTCCTCCATAACATGCACTGGGATATCCAGAGTCAACTCCGTTTGCGCCGACACCACCTCCACCAGCTCCGACACCACCTCCACCAGCTCCGCCACCACCTCCACCAGCAACTAATATTCTGTTTGCTAATGCAGTTCCACCAGAACGTATATCTGACGCTCCTCCTCCAGCATTAGCACTAGGAGTTGTTCCTCCTCCATTGTATCCAGCTTGTCCACCAACATAGATGTAATACGTACTTGCTGGAGTGACAGTCAATGTTCCTGTAGTATATCCACCTTGACCACCCGATGTTCCTTGGGCTCCCCACGTTTCAAAAACAACACTAGTGTTTCCTGCCGGGACAACAAAAGATTGTTGACCCCCTGTGTATGAATATGTAGTTGTTGTTGGAATTGATACGGTATTAAATACCGACACTCCTCCATTAAATTTTGTGCAGTATAAATACCATGAACCGGAAGAAATTGCATTAGTGTTCGTGAAGGCAGTATCTACCGAGGCAGTAATTGTGGTTTGTGCTGCTGGAGCGGCCGTTAAAGAAGCTACTCCACCATTGCCAACTACACGACAGCCAATTACTATTCGGGCATCGGTATTCCAATTACCACTGCCCAATGTTAAAGTGATACTACCAGTAGTAGCAGATGGTGTTAGAGTTGTTGAGTACGCCATGTTTTCCTGAGAATAATTTCCCTCAGTAATAAAATTTACTGTCGTATCGTTTGTTGTTTGTACGGGTGTACTAGCATCGATTCTTCCTCGGGTAGTTCCTGAGCTATCCAAAAAGTAAATACTGCCTGTTCCTGTTGAGCCCGTACCTGTACCGCCGGCCTGAAGTTGGAGTTTGCCGGAGGAGTCTTGAATCTTGGCTCCTCCTCCCATGGTTATAAGATTATCGGCGTATGTTGTTGAAGCGGATCCTG
>CAYHPU010000077.1:0-5192 GCA_964358525.1 uncultured Gammaproteobacteria bacterium | reverse complement strand
GTCTCGACGAGGTATAAATAGTCGGCCGAGGCGGACGAAATTGCTCAACTCGCTGAGTTAGTCCCGCAAATGAAGTGAGCGGGGGGCAGACGTACATAAGTTCTTAGTATCTGAAATCTGAGATCTATGATCTAGAATCTAGAATGCCGGGGTGGCGAAATGGCAGACGCGCACGCTTCAGAAGCGTGTGCCCGCAAGGGCATGGAGGTTCAAGTCCTCTCCCCGGCACATCACATAAAGTCAGAAATCAAAACCTGGTCGACGGAGGTTTCCCGACAAAGTTGTCTTTTAAGTTTGCCGGGACTAACTTCGTTGAGTCCCTCTCTCGTCGGGACTAACTCGCTGTAAGCTTCGCTCTCGCTCAGCAACAGCGAGTTGAGCAAGTCCTCTCCCCGGCACATCACATAAAGTCAGAAATCAAAACCTTGTCGACGGAGGTTTCCCGCCTTCGTCGGGACTAACTCGCAGTAATTGTTCACTACTGTTCACAAACTGCGAGTTGAGCAAGTCCTCTCTCCGGCACAACTAGACCTATTTCCTTTTCTTTGAAAGCGCCAGGAGTTTTTTATCAAGTGTGAGGAGTTCTACACCATATTCCTCTGCAAGGAGCAAATATGAAGCATCGTAACAAGTTAAATTTTTGGTTCTACATAAGTCTAGGATTTGGGAAACATCAGGGGAAATTAATTCTATGTGGAGTCCATTAAATTGGTCCAAACAATAATTTGCTTGGTCCTGATTTAGTCTTCTTTGTCTGACTGCGACTGAGATTGCGTTTGTCATCTCATAAGGTAAAAGCGTTGGTGCAATGAGTTCAATTCCTCCATGTTCATACGAAATAAAAAAGGTATTCACTTCGTGATTCTGTTCGTCCGGAAGGATTTCTGAAAGTACATACGACGCATCTAAAACAAATTGTTCCATATTAATAGCGACGCCCGTAGTTTATTAGTTTTTTATAATCAATCTTCTTTTTTGAAAATGTGCGGACTCGCCGGATATTTGCAAGGGCAGTGCGTATGTCATGTAGTCTTTGATCTTGTTGGACTATTGTGTCTACGAAGTTGCGCATTAGCTCACCGAAAGAAATACTTCTGCTCCGGGCAATCTGTGATGCTTTTTTCCATTGATCCTCCGAAAGTAATATCTGTGTTCTTTTAGTTAACATGTCATTAGTGTAGCATGTGCATGTGCATGTGTGCAAGTCCCTTTTTTGCTTTCATAATCCACATCTTCACCTTGTCCGTGCGGTCTTTGTTGACTACATACTCATACGAAGCGCTCAGATAATACATCAAATAGGTTATAAGGATTAGAAGCGGGATATGTTGTCTTTCGTACTCTGAAACGGGAATTACTTTTGAATATTCGTCAGTTAGTCCTTTAATTAGATCTTGATTATACGTTGTACTTTTCTTCGGGTTAACGGCAAGCATGGCAAGGAAAATAGAAAAATCCACTACTGCGTACCCATTATCAACTGTCTCAAAATCGATTACTTTATATCCCTCCCGGCCAGCGTAAGAGCGGATCACATGCTCGTCATGAATATCCCCATGTACCAAACTCTTTCGAAACTTGGTGAAATCAATTCTCTTAAATTCTCGTGCTATCTGTTTGGTGAGTGTCTGATATTGTGCCGATACATAGGGTAATTTCCGCTTATATTCCTCCAGAAAATGTTGCGTCCCCCACGAATCGTAGTTTTTAGCAACTTTTAGCTTTAGTGAATGGATGCGAGTCATGAAGTTAGTAATAAATAGAAGATCTTTTTTTGTCGCTATTTTGTTCTCAAGGCTTTTCCCTGTAAGAAACTCCATAACACAGAGGTTTGGATTCTTGTAAAGAACCTTTTTGTTTCTATACGAATACAACCGTGTAGTCGGTATTCCCTTTTTCTGGCAGGTTTGGATTACTTTTAAGTAACTCGTTATCTGTTCCCGAGTTTTGTCCTTACTGAAGATTTTGACAAAGTACCGGCCTTTTGAAGTAGTGAGCACGATATTAAGATCACCATACCCAACGCGCACCAGTGAATGTTTCACGTAAGATCCGATCGAATACGTCTCGGTTACGTCTTTTAAAACACGCAGTAGTGGCCGGTCAAGATGTACACGTGCCAACAATGTTTTATCTGTAAACAGTTTCATTGCGAAATTCTAAGCGCTACAGTACAATTTGTTTAATTGGTGTCCAAAAAATGAACAACTCTACGCTGTCCGAACTACTGTCAAAATTGGGGTTTACCGCGGAGGAATCGGCGGTGTACGAATGCCTGGTGAAAACCGGCAGCATTACGGTTTTAGAGCTTGCCCGTAAGACAAAAATAAACAGAACTCGCGTATACCGCATTTTCGAAGACCTTAAGAAACGAGGAGTGGTTGAAGAAGAAATAGACGAGTATCGCAAGAAAGTGCGGGCGGCGAGCGTAGACCACCTTGAATACTTGGTACAGCAAGCCGAGAATACCGCAAGAAGTGTGCGGGAATTATTTCCTGAAGCGTCAAAATTACTACTAAATCGTAACGTGCTTGAGCAACCAGGTACAATGGTTTTGTTTTATCGGGGAAAAGACGGTGTAAAGCAGCAGGTATGGAACACGCTGCGGGCAGAAAAAGAGGTGGTGGGATACACGTATCGAAGCCTTTCGGAGCTGGTCGGAAAGAAATTTATGCAAGAGTGGAAAGATGAATTTGTGCTGCGCAAGCTCCATTTTCGCGACGTGTGCTCAGACGAATATGAACGAAGTATGAAAGGCATGGAGCGCGATGTGTATCCAACCTCGTCGTTTAAAGGTCGCTACATTTCTTCTAAAACGCTCGATATTAATCATCAAGAAGACATCTACAACAATGTAATTTCATACTATAACTGGTTTGAGGGAGAGGTGTTTGGGGTTGAAATCTATAATGAAAAAATCGCCGCCTTTGAAAAACAGATCTTTGAATTAGTATGGAAGACACCTCTGTCATCCTCGCGAAGGCGGGGATCCAGTTCCCAAGGCGACTCCGTCACGAAGTGAGAGTGTCATTGCGAGCGAACGACCAAAGAGAGTGGAGCGTGGCAATCTTTGACATCCTTACTGTATAAACGATGTCACTTCTTTCCCCACTTTCACCGCGTAATTCGTTCCTCGGTCATACGGATACGTCTGTTCCATATTGGCAAAATAGAGGTTTGGAACGGGCGTTTTGTACTGCGGGACTATTTTTGAAAACTCAGTAGTATACAGCGGTTGCGCCTTGGGAAGAAAGAATTCTTTATTCGTTCTTGCCTCCCCTGTTAGGGGAGGGTGGGGTGGGGTTTCTATCTTTTCATTACCATAACGTGCCAAATAGAATATGTGCTTATTATTGAAATGTTTCTTGTCCATAAAATTCGTGTGCTGTATAGCCACCATCCAGTTCCACGCTTGTGGAACTGCCTCGGCGTGAGCAGAAGGGTTTACCTCGGCGCGAAGCGACGGGCTACCATTATTCATATCTGCAATATTTAACCAATACGTTTTTGGCAATATTTTCTCACTTGTTTCAAATATTACCGTTTGTGCGCCAATATACTCTATTTTAGACAGTTGTGTACGGTATTCTTCGGGCAATACCCCTTTTTCAAGTCTTAGAAAAACAGGCGACGGAAGGGTATTTATCACCGCCTCAAATTGACTAGGCGCCGCTGTCACCCCGGGCGCCGCTGTCACCCCGGGCGCCGCTGTCACCCCGGGCGCCGCTGTCATCCCGGGCTTGACCCGGGATCCATTACCTTGAGCTAGATTCCCGTTTTCCTGCCAGCCATGCTTTGCAAGGCAATGCAGGCAGGCACGGGAATGACATAGAATTTGAAATTTGGATTTTGAAATTTGACTGAGCCCAGTAATCTCCACTTCATACTTCATGTGTACCCCTTTACTAATTAGATAATCGGAGAAATAATTAGCCAGTTTCTGAAACCCTCCCGCCGGGTACATAAGCGCCTGCGTGCGTTTCTTTATCCGTGCCCAAAAAAACATGGTGTTTATACCACTCGCGCAATTATGCGCTCGGGTATTTACCCCTCTAAACTGCTTTGATCCCGCTAGGCGGGACAAACCAGTGTAAGACGGGCAAATACGTTCCGAACATTCTCCAAATTTTTTGGTAAACAGTGGCTTCCAGAGTGTGTTATAGGATGCTTCTCCCATGGTGCGTTTAAGGAAATCTGCTGCGGTCATTGTGTGGTAGAAAGGTAGTGCTGGTCCAAATTTCAAGAAGGCAAGAACTATGCCAGTGCGAAGTCGGTCAAAGAAAGAAAGCCGGTCAAACTTCAGCAAATCCAGCGGCGTATCAAGTTTGTACTTTACCGTATCTTCTCCAAACATCTCCGTAAACATGTCATTGCGAGTCCCGCTACTGCGGGACGTGGCAATCTCTTCAGAACTTCGAACTTCGAACTTCGAACTTTTGTATAGGCTCGCCGTCTCCGGCGTTACCGTGAGTATATCCGTAAACCCAATTTCCTTACATAAGTCGAGAATATCAGAATCGTTCGTAAACCAATGGTGGTACGCGTAGTCTACGTACCAGTCCCATTCGGGCTCCTTAAACCCGCCCGCAGCGCCGCCAGGGCTAGCGTTTTTCTCAAACACCCACACCTCGTGGCCCTTTTTTATAAGCTCGTGTGCCGCCGTAAGGCCCGAAAATCCTGCGCCGAGAATACATATTTTCATAGTTCTTCTTATTATACTCAAAAGAATCTGTGTTGTTTTTGAGTATGTCATAAATGCGCGGACATCCGCGGAGCTTGCTCCGGGGTTGAATAGCGCCTGGATGAGTAAACGGCAAATACAAATATGGTATCCTGCAGGGAATAATGAAACTAGAAACCGGATCCCACTGCAGGTATCAAATACGATACCATCTGGTGTGGAAGGTCAAGTACAGTCGCGAGATACTGTTTGGAAAGCGAGTAACCTTTCTAAAGCAGACAATCTATAATATTGCTGAGCGCTATGACTATACAGTGGAAGCAGTTGGCACCGACAAGAATCACATACATGTATTTGCCGGAGCGAGTCCAGCGATTGCACCAGCTCAGCTAGTGCAAGTCTTAAAAAGTATTACCGCACGCGAGTTGTATCGCACCTATCCAGAAATTAAACAATTTCTCTTGGGAGGTGCTGTCTGGTCCATTGGATACTATGTACGTACGGTCAGTGA
>CAYHPU010000076.1:2954-5332 GCA_964358525.1 uncultured Gammaproteobacteria bacterium | reverse complement strand
GGGTCTAGAGTAGATTAGCAATAATCAAATGCGGTAAAATATTGCTATGAAGCTCAAAAACAAGTACTTATATCGTTCCCATATTTCAGAGAAGAAATTTCGTGAGATTTTACGGTATTTCTGTGAGGACGTGGATGCCACTAAAACTACTACCTTTACTAAACTTCAGAGAAAAACAATAAACCAAGTCTTTGGAAAAATGAGAATAAGAATGTTTGAACTTTGTCAATCAGAAGAAAAAATGTTTGGAGAAATTGAGGTTGATGAAAGTTATTTTGGAGCCAGACGGGTCCGAGGAAAACGAGGACGCGGTGCTCGAGGAAAAATTCCTGTTGTTGGTCTTTTGAAACGTGGTGGTAGAGTGTTTACCACTATCATCCCCAACTGCACACGAAAGGAGTTAATGCCCGTAATCAAAGGCCAAATTATTCAACAAAGTACTGTCTACACCGATGGTTGGAAATCATATGATGGACTGGTATTAAATGGATACCATCATTACAGAATTTTCCATCACGAGAACGAATTTGCCAGAGGCAAAAACCATGTCAATGGTATTGAATCATTTTGGAGCTATACCAAAAGAAGACTAACTAAATTTAATGGTATTAAAAAAGAAAACTTTGTGCTATTCTTAAAAGAATCAGAGTTTAGATGGAATTATCATACGCAAAATCTTTACCAGATTTTGCTTAAAAACTTTAGACAAAATCCGCTCTAAAGTACTCTAGACCCTAAGTAGAATCGATGAGAAACTAGTACCTTTTGACCAATCTCTATTTGCTCAAACTTCGGCTCTTGACAAAGCACATTATATTATTTCTGAAATTACGAGTAGCCTGGCACAGCAGGAAATTTATCCCGAAATGGTTTACTCAGAATCTGGTGGAGGGCAGTTTGAAATACCTGTCCACTTTTCAAACATTATGACTGCCGCTGACCAGCAAGTTGTGTTTAGGGAAACTGTCAGAGGAGTTGCCCAGAAGAATACTAATCTCGTCGCTTCTTTTGTTCCTAAATTATTTGCAAATAAAGCAGGGAATGGAGCACACCTTCATTTGAGTATATGGAGAAACGGCGAAAACATTACTGCAAGTAAAACAAGTGCTCATGAAATCTCCAAAGAAGCGGAGTATTTTATTGCAGGTATTTTGCACCACTTACCCGCTCTTATGTGTTTAACAACTCCAAGCACTAATTCGTACAAACGTATTCAGCCACGCTTTTGGAGCGGTGCTTATACCTGTTGGGGATATGGAAACAGAGAAGCTGCTGTTCGTATTCCACAGGTTGATACTGAAGGATCGATAACAAACTTTGAATTAAAGACAGTTGATCCAAGCTGCAATCCATACCTTGCGCTCGGCGCGGTTATTTCAGCAGGCTTAGATGGAATTGAAAAGAAAATGATACTTAACAAACAGGTGAACAAAGACCCAGCCGATTTGACTGAAAGGGAAATGAAGGAAAGTAACATTAAACGGCTCCCACTAAATCTTGGAGAAGCAATAGAATTTCTAACAGAGGATGTTGTTCTTCTACACGCGCTTGAGAAAGATTTATCTCAATCTTTTTTAGCTGTTCGTACCGCAGAATGGGAGGCTATGAAAAATATGACTGTTGAACAGGAAAGAGAAATCTTGTTGGAGAGATACTAAAATATATTTGGGAAGTAAACGAGAACTTTAAATTTTACTAACTTTAGTTGTACAAGTTCATAAGTTGTGTAGTCAACAATAGAGCACTCTGACAGGCTTAGATATTTACGCTTAAATTGAACATAATCTTTTACCTCGTAGTCTATATAGCCACATTGTGTTAATTTCTTATCATACTCGTGAACACGCATGCGCCTAACAGTACCAATTGGGGTAATAATAGGTTCATCGAGCCAGTAGTAATTACCCGTAGATAATTCTCCTGCAATTTTTCTGTTTTTTTGGACTATTTTTGAATAACGTACATATTCTTGCGCAGAACGGGGAAATATAGTGGCATAGTCAATCACGCCAGTAAGATCTTTTCTGTCTATAAAATGTGTAACCAGGCGGTCGCCTTCGATAGCAATCTGGTTTACTATGTTTTCTAGTCTGACCATATTAAAGTAGAAACGGTTGAGAAACCGTTTAGGTTGTACGGTCTTTCGACCGTACCTACATTCATGTAGATAACAGTGTTATTCTCATTATATAATATAGTGTCTGCCGGGGTGGTGAAATGCTCAACTCGCTGTTGCTGAACAAAATGAGGCTTACAGCGAGTTAGTCCCGACGAAGGAGGGAGCATACAGAGCTAGACTTTAGATAGGCAGAGATATTGGATTTGCCGGGGTGGTGAAATGCTCAACTCGCTGTTGCTGAACAAAATGAGGCTTACAG
>CAYHPU010000076.1:0-2854 GCA_964358525.1 uncultured Gammaproteobacteria bacterium | reverse complement strand
ACAGAGCTAGACTTTAGATAGGCAGAGATATTGGATTTGCCGGGGTGGTGAAATGGCATACACGCAGGACTTAAAATCCTGTGACCGTAAGGTCGTGAGGGTTCGACCCCCTCTCCCGGCACTAGAAAGCGTTTCTGAAGAATTCAGATTACGCTTTTTTGAGTCCACCATCAATCGCAGCGTAAGCCGCAGCAGGAATATGCTAAGGGATCGTTCCTAAAGAATAGGAATAAACTTTAGGAATACGAACCCTTGTGCCGCATACCTAAGGTAAATGCGGCCTAAGGCGAACGCTAAGATTAGGTGGACACTATTATACATTTTCGGGACGTAGTTCAGATGGCTAGAACGTACGCTTTGGGAGCGTAAGGTCGCGAGTTCGAGTCTCGCCGTCCCGACAATGTATATTAGGAATTGCTCATCCCGTGAATTTCCTTTTCCGGTAAGTGAAGTTTACGAGGAGAAGTATATAGCAAGAAAACTGCAACAGCGACACACAAGACTCCGAGCAAAGCAAATGTTTTGTGATATCCAACGTAATCTGCAACTAACCCCATAAGTAGTGGCGCAATAATATAGGCAAGAGAACTGTTTGCTTTCGCCATACCCATAAGGTGCATTTTGTCTTTGCCAATTCTATTGAGCAGATCACTATAGACAGCCTCATTGAGGGGCGCTGCAAATGAAAAGCAGAAACTAGAAAGAAAAATAATTACGTATAATGCGGTTAGGTTTGTGCCAGAAAAAAGAATAAGGGAAAGAATAAGACCTCCTATTAAAATAGAAAGCTGAGAAAAAAACTTCTTTCGTTCAGTTACAAGAAGCTTACTCATAATAATAGATCCGAGGATAAACGGAACTGTGTAAAGAATAACAACAATCCATTCCATCCCAGTTCCACTTGCAACTTCTTTCCCGAAGAGCCCGCCGAGAGTCCAATACGTCGCTTCAATGAATTCAATTAGTATTCCTACCAAAATAGCGGGCAAAATATGCACAGAAATAACTTTCCAATACCGCAGTTCCATTAAAATGTTCAGCGCACTGTGCATTCCACTCGCGTTATGTACTATGTTAACGTGATGTGGTGTCACAAAAATAAGAAGTAATGCAAAAAGAAGCGCAATTATTTGAGTCGCAACAATTGTAGCGGTTTGAACAAGCTGCGGATATACTAAAAGTTGACTGGAAATAATGGGCCCAACAATAGTCGCAATAGTTGTTGCCGCAAAAACAATTCCCCAGTCTCTACTGTAGCTTTGAGATTTCTCCTCTGACACTATGAAGCTTTGCTGGGCAAAAGAAAGAAGTTCGTAATATATTCCCCAAATAAGAGAGGCCAGAAGAAACAAGAAGACAGCAGCAACGTATGTGCTAACATAAAGCACTAAAGGAAACAGTATTGCAACAATAATGCCGCTCAGGAGCATAAACTTCCATGTTTTGTTCTTAAAAAGTTGCGGAAATACCATATCACACACAATGCCACATATCGAGGAAGCCGCCATAATAACTCCCAAAAGAAAATTAGAATTTAATTTCTGCTCCACCAAAATAGGAAACATGTAGCTCAAGATACTGTCCGCCATAAAAATAAATGAAAGAGGAAGAACGAATAAATATACAATGCCAATTCGGTGAGTGCCTCCCTGGCGAATATGGTTAAACATACTATATATAATAGTAGCAACTTTTTGAAATTTGGTATAACTTGGGTAATGAACTTCGCATATGAATTTAGACCTAAAACGTTCGGAGACTTTATCGGGCAAGAGCACTTGGTTGGAAAAGAGGGGATCGTCACCCGTATGCTCCGAGAGAAACATATTCCTTCTCTCATACTCTGGGGCCCTCCTGGAAGTGGCAAAACAACCTTGGCACTTCTCATCGCCAAGGAGCTAAATGCAGATTTCCATCACCTCTCTGGTGTTGAATCTGGCAAAGCAGATTTGCTTGAGATTGTTCATACCGCTCAACAGAACACACTCTTCAAAAAGCAGACGGTATTATTTATAGATGAAATTCACCGGTGGAATAAGGCACAGCAAGATGTTTTGCTTCCCCATGTTGAAAGTGGGCTGGTGATTTTGATGGGCGCAACAACGGAGAACCCCTCATTCGAAGTTATATCTCCTCTTTTGTCTCGATCTCAGGTTTTGATCTTAAAGGGGCATTCATTTGAAGAATTGCAGAAAATGGTACGCGAAGCCCTTTCTAATAAGACACGCGGACTCGGTACGTACAAGAAGAAGATTGAGAAAGATGCAGAGGAGTTATTAATTCGTCTATCTGGTGGGGACGCTCGGACGTTGTTAAACGCGCTCGAATTCTGTGTGAAAGCATATAACGAAAAGGTGATATCTAAAAGTACTGTCAGTGATGTTTTCCAAACGAAGTCTGCAGGTTTATACGACAAATCTGGTGAAGAACATTACAACACAATTTCTGCATTCATAAAATCTATGAGAGGTAGTAATCCAGACGCTGCAGTTTATTATCTTGCCCGCATGCTTGAAGGTGGAGAAGATCCACTATTCATTGCGAGGAGGATGGTTATCTTTTCGTCGGAAGATATTGGAATTGCCGATAAAGGCGCGCTTATTTTGGCAAACGCGGCATTCGAAGCCACAAATAAAGTTGGTTTGCCAGAATGCCAGCTTATTTTGGCTCACGTTGTTACCTACCTTGCTAAAGCTCCAAAATCCCGCGCTACAACCAATGCATTAATGAAAGCCAAGCAACTTGTTGTTGAATATCCAAACGAGCCAATCCCCTTGCACCTTCGCAATGCCCCAACGAAATTTATGAAGAATATCGGATATTCAAAAGGGTATAAATGGTCAGATACTTTTGT
>CAYHPU010000075.1:0-5473 GCA_964358525.1 uncultured Gammaproteobacteria bacterium | reverse complement strand
CACCCACAACATCCTGAGCCAGATATTTTTTTTCCTGCGTTTCTTGGTAAACCAGAATGGGGCTCTGCGACAATAGAAAGAGAAGAAGCTTTTAATCTGGCGCTAGATTTTGCAACAAATGAATTTCTAAAATACACAAAACAACACCCTAACGAATTATCCATCAGCCCCGTTGAATTGCATCGCCAACTAAGCACCCTGACTATTCCAACAATATAACAATTAAGCAATTTAGCAATTCTTATACAAACCCAAACACCTTCAGTAGCGCGGCTTTGATACTTGGGTGAAATTCATATTTCTCAATATCTTTTTTAGTAATCCATTTGTATTCGAGTAGTTTTTTCTCAAGAATAACGGGCGCCGTTTTCTCAACTTCGCATACAAAGTGTTGTCCATGAAACCAAAAACCATTACTTTCAAACACATCCTCACCAAACCACTCCGCGGTCGTCAATGTTAGTCCCACTTCCTCAAGCAATTCCCGTTTTAGTCCAACTAGTATCGGCTCTTCTTTGTTTATTTTCCCACCAGGTACTGTCCATAGCCCTGCGTCCACCTTCTCCTCCAGCCCTTTATGCACAATCAGTATTCGCTTTTTCTCGTCCACAATAAACCCCGCGACAGCAAGGACAATATGAAAATGGTGTAACATGCCAAAATTCTATCATAAAACTCCCTAACTACCCCAACCTCCCAAACCACCCTTAACCAACCCTTATTTACCCTTAATAACTTTTGTCTCAATAAATTCCCTATATTTCTCTTTATTTTCGCTCCAATATAGAGCCTGTTTCATATTTTGTGGTGCTATTTCCAAAATACGAAAATCCCCAATCAGTGTTTGTGACAAAGAAAACTGCAACCAATATATCAACGACGTGTACTCTGCAACTTCAGATAATTGCACCGCATGCTTGAGTGTAAGCGGATATATCGATGAATACGCCTGAAGAAATATTGTTGCTTTCCGCTCGTTGATTTCGTCTAAATTTGCATTGCACACGCCCTTTCCGCAAAGTAATCCCACGCTTCTTTGTAGTTCAAACATCCGTGGTCTCCATTGCATTTCGTCCCAGTCAATTACATAAAGTGTTTTCGTTTTGTCGTCCGGTAGTAAGTTCGTCAAACTATAATCTCCGTGTGTAAAAACCGAAGGTTCATTTTGAAAAGAAAAATACCGTGAGTCATCCAATATTTTTGCACGAATCTTTTTTGTTTGTTGTAAATATTCAAATAGAAAATCTATTTTCTCTCTCACTAATTTATCCTCTGAAAAATGTGCATCCTTTTTGTATCGAGTCGTGAATCCATTAACTAAGTTAGTAATTTCCATATTTAACACTTCAAAATCCAAACGCATAATCCCAACATCAGTAGCGTTCAATAGATGAATTCGAGCAAGCTGTCTCCCTGCCTTTTCTAAATCAGAATCCGTTATATTTAACTTTGTGTATGTAAGCGGCCGGTGATCTATATATTTAAACACATGGTAATACTTCCCTTCCAAAACCGTTAGATACCCTCCTTGTTTATTTATATACAGTGAAGGGACAGGAATTTGTACGTTGTTTAAAACACGAAATAATATGTCCAATTGCTGCAATGTTTCACGAGTAAAAGTAAAATATTCTTTAACAATAACGCTTTCATACGCAAGTTTCACATACCATACCCTGTTTGCAAAAGAGGGGAGCTCGCTTGCAGTAAAAACATTAGAATCCAAGTTATACTCCTTGAGTACTTTCTTTAGAGTATCCCATTCACTCGCTGTCATATCTCTATTCTATCAACTCTTTTCCCTCTCATCCTTCTTTTTCCCTCTCTTTCCTCTCCTTCTCCTAACTACTAGCTACTAACTATTAACTACTATATACTAGCTTTTATGTCCCATGACCAAATCATGCATCAGCTTCTCGACTACGCGAAAGAATGTATGGAGAAGAAAAACGCCTATCCCTTTTGCGCATTCGTGGTAAAAAGTAGAGTAATAATAAGTAAGGGCTACAACGAGCGGGTCAATTTATATGGCGACCGAACAACCCACGGAGAAATGCTCAACTCGCTGTTGCTGAACTGAGTGAAGCTTACAGCGAGTTAGTCCCGACGAAGGAGGGAGAAGCCGGGCTGTGGTCGCATATAACAGATCTTGTATGGTGCATAAATGCTCTGTCGCTCCCACGGCAGTATCACAAAATGAGTTATGGGCCACTCGTCTACGCAAAACAACACCCGGGTAAAATTACTATTCAAAATGGCATTCGTGAAAAAGAGGCACTTGAATATGCAAAAGAGGCCAAAGTAAAAAACTACTACCCCGACAATCTAATTTGACAAACCTTGCCAATCTTTGCTAATATTGTTTTATGACTACCGTAAACATATCACTTACCACAGACCAAGCTCAACTTGTTGAAAGGCTCACTACATCCCTTGGCTTTGCCAACAGAAGCGAATTCTTTCGGGCTCTTCTTAGGCGTCTTTCACTCAGTGAAACCGTACAAAAAGAAATTGCTTACTGGCCATTCACAAGTCCAGTTGAAAATAATCGAACAAAGATACTTGCAGATTTTAAGAACACCAAAAAATACTCTACTGGATTTCTAAAAGATCTTAAAGAAGGACTCGCTAGTAGCAACTATTTTAAAGACTGAAATGCCAGAAGTAGCGCCTCTTTCAAATATAGTACTTAAAAAGGCTCAAAAGTACCAAATAAAGAGAAAACTTCTTAAAACACTTCAGCTTCTAAAAGAAAATCCAAAACACCCAAGTCTTCATGTGGAATTACTAGAACCAAAAAAATACGCAATATGGAGTTTCAGAATAGATCGTAAGTTTCGTGCACTTTTCATAATGCACAAAGATAAACAAATTGTAGAAATACTAGCTATTACAGTACACTATCACTAATTATGATGCGTTATATTCTCTTTGACGCCGACGGCGTATGCATACAAGCCGAAAGATTCAGTGACGTGCTTCTGCGGGAAAAGGGTATCACCACAGAAACAACATCTGCATTTTTCTCAACAATATTTCAAGAATGCTTAATAGGCAAAAGAGATTTAAAGCAATCACTTCCCCCATATTTAGAAGAATGGGGTATTAAGAGCTCTGTCGATGAACTTCTTGCCTATTGGTTTTCGTCTGAAAATAAACCAAATACAGAACTCCTTAACTATGTTCAGGTCCTTAGAAAAGACGGTATGCAATGTTACCTTGCAACCAATCAGGAAAAATATAGAACCGAGTATATGGAGCATGAAATGGGATTTGGTAACTTATTTGATTCTATATTCTCATCAGCTAACTTAGGCTTTGTAAAACCCGCGAGAAAATTTTATGAAATTATTCATACAGAAATTGGCTCACCTAATAAGAAAGAGGTTCTGTTTGTAGACAACACACTAGAAAATATTCAGTCAGCTGATGAATTTGGTTTTCAAACAATTCTCTATAAAAACTTCCCCCAATGTCTCGAGTCCCTTAAGCTCCTTAACTATCCCCACTAACCAACGGCTTTACCTTCGCCCTTACCACAACGCTTATCTATACACCGCATCGTGGCTGCCAATATCAACAAATAATGCTACATTGCTTTTTGGGAACAATAACAGTACCCGTATTGAATACGTGAGCGAAAAAGAGTGGTATTTTTTGAGTCGCCCCGTTAAATTATGCAATCGGAGTCGAGAGTCGTGAGGATCTTTTCGGAATATTTCAATACGACCAGAAAGTTTCTTACGTAATTCCGGTGATAATTTTTTTGCTTGTCGTAAAAAATGAGTGGAGAAGTGAATCTCCATATTATGCGTCAAGAACTTCTTCTAATGTCTTACTCTTGGACAACCGTACCGATTTACCTGTACGATATTCTTTTAACGCTTCTCCTCCTTTTTTTAACAATAATTCTTCTTCCAGTTCTCGAAGACGTAATGTTTGTATGTTATAGTGTTCTATATCCATAATAACCACGTCTGGTTTTCCATTACTTACCACAACAACGGGTTCACCGGTCGAACGTGTTTTATTTGCAATAAAGCGGAATCCCTTTTGAAGCTCAGCAACCGTAGTTATATAAGGAATTGTATTCATGCCTATATATTACTATATATATAGTTATATATCAATAGAATTTATCTTTTCTCAAAATACAGCGTTACGGTAGAAGTAATTGTTTGAGTCCCTTGTTCTACGCTCGGCGCACCGCTACCTCCACTCATCATTCCTTTTTCAGCGTACATCATGGGCACCGGGTACCCGCCTCCGGCAGACTCCACTATATTCGTAACCCGTCCCAAACGTATCCCTAAACTTTTCGCCATTTTCTCCGCCTGCTCACGAGCGTTCTTTATTGCTTTCTCACGTGCCTGTTCGCGGAACTTACTGGGGCTATCTACATTAAACTGTGTATTTTGAATTTCGTTAGCGCCAGCCTTACTTGCTTCGTCAATTACTTTTGAAAGTAGTTCAATCTTTCGAACTTTAATGGAAAGCGTCGCATTTCCGTTATAGCCAGAAATTTTGCTCACATTGTTTTCATAACTATAGTTTGGATACACCGAATAATTCGTTGTTTTAATATCCTTTTTTTCTATGCCAAGTGTTTTAACCGCAGAAAGAATTTTATTGTTTTGTGCCGCAAGTTCCTTTTGTGCTTCTTCAGAAGAGGGCATATTGTTTACCACCACACCAACGTTTATCGTAGCCGAATCCGGAACAACATCTACCTTTCCCTCACCAACAACCGAAAGTTCAGAAGAAACAGAGCTTGTTTTTATAGTTAAAGGGTACGACAAATCAAAAGACTTAATAACAAACAAAGTAGCAATGGTTACTGCCAGGAACATAAAGTAGGTTTTTATAGAATTGTTCATACTCTTATAATAACAATTTAGCAATTCAACAATATAACAATTAGTTCCTTCTCCTCATCAATACTATCGTCGTCACTGTCCCCAGCGCCCCAAACACTGCCAGTGTATTCAAATAGCTAAACCGCATCGCGAGAGCTCCTGCCAGTATTGGGCCCACTACGTATCCCGCATTCATTGAAAAATCTACCATGCTCTCAACTGTTCTCTCCCTGTCTGGCTTCTTCCCAATATAGTCAGAAACCTCGCCACTTATTGCCGGCAACGCAATTGATACACCAATTGAGGAAACAAACATAATCGCCCCCACAATAATCGGTTGCGTTGTTATACCCAAAAAAAGAAGTAAAAATACTCCAATAATAAACGTAATATAGGCAACGTGTGCTTTTCCCAAGAGACGGATAAAATAGTCTACATACCAGCCGGCAAAAAGAGCAGGGAACATAATAAGAGATTGAAAAACGCCTGCCAATGGGTACAACTCACGCATCTTCTCTGCATAGAGTGGCCCCACGGTACTAAACACGGCAAAAAACATAGTTATCATAAATCGGAGAAGCAGGGAAGGACCAATGTCTCTAAAAACCGCATGCCAC
>CAYHPU010000074.1:0-5552 GCA_964358525.1 uncultured Gammaproteobacteria bacterium | reverse complement strand
GAGAGTAAGCAAATCCTTCAAGGCATTGAAGCGAGATCTCTAAACGCAGTAGGTACAAGCTTAGTTTTAAATGAAGTTGTTTGGACACTCCTTCGTTATTACAAGTATCCAAGGGAAAAAATTATACTTGCAGGACTGGGAATTCTAAATTTGTTTGATAAGAATATGTATCATGAATATGATTACAGAAATGCCTTTTCTCTATTCAGTAAATACAAAGTTCCATTTGTGGATTGTTGCATAGCATCAATTCCAGAAGTGCGAAGCAAGGAATGGACTATTATTTCGTACGATTCTGACTTCAAAAAACTTCCCGTTCTATGGAAAACTCCGAAACAGATACTAAAAACTGTACATTTGTAGCATCCCATAGTATAATTTGATATGAGTAGGATTGAGGTATATAGCAGCTATCCAGAAATACATACAGAGCGAGATCCGAGAACTTTCCTGACAAAAGTTTATGGAAAAACGGGGTATATAACGTTAAATAATTTTGCTACATCTGTAGAAAATTCCGGCGGCATTAGATTCACGTTATTTGATCCGGAAACTATCGTTACTAGGCTTCGTGAGACAGAGATTTTTTTGAGAGATCAATATGCCATTTCAACTGAATTGCCAATCATAGTCCACTACAGCGGAGGGATACGATTATTGAACTATGAAAAAGCTGTGCAATTTGCAGAGGCAGGCAATATGGTCATTCGCAAACTTGATGAATTATTGCAACAAGCTGGATGTACTGGACAAGTCCTTGGAAAGGGTTCTCTTGGGCATGGACTTGTTGCTGATACGACTGATGTAGATATTATTGCCGCTGTTTATAAATATGCCAACTTTTCCTCTGATGAGGCAGATATGATTTTAGACGATTTAGCAAGATCGCTCGGTTTGTATAAAGCGTCTGTAATGTATGGTTTCAAATAGAATTCTTGTACAGCCGTATTTCAACATATTCCGGCGGTTGGGTGGCGTTTACTGTTTTAAATTCTACCCGAATAGGTCCTTTGAACCCACCATCAATAAGAACCGACTGTCCATGAAGATATGACGAGCGCCCATATTGTTCGTATCCAATAGGAATAATACCAGTATACCCTGGAGGAATTTCAATAGGAATTGTCTCCGCAATTTGCATTTCACGATTAACACTCTGTGAATATGAACTTGGAGAACATGGTTGCCAATTTGTTAGGCCGAGTAGAGGGTCTAACTTTGAACGGTCTCGCGTTAGTTGACCCACGTCAATGCTTTTTACTTCGGTACTATAGGGTGAAGTTTTTGCTATAGGAATGCGAACAGTCCCGTATTCAGTAGACGTTATTTTGTCTAAATCTTCTGGATTAACTGCGATGTTCATAATTAGTGACTGAATTTCATTACTTCCAATGTTTCCGGTAGGTACAAATAGTCGAAAATAGCGAAGTGAATCTTGTGGCAAGACAATTGTAGCGTGCGGGTGATGATTTTTAAGTGTAATTATGGTGGTTAAATTACCACGAGTGTCTCGCTCTAACAAAATAGGAGATTCAATAGGCATATCGAGCCCAGACTGGGCAAGAACACTCCGCAAAGATAGCTGTCCCATTCGCAGTAACATTCGTATCAGACATTCTTCATTTTCTGGTGAAAGACCTGAAGTACCAAAATAATTCTTCGGAATTTCTATTTGAACAGAAGTAGACTCTCCTGGTTTTAGTTCAGTATTTTCAGGAATTCCGGAAATATCACCACCAATAACCATTCCTGATAGTTCCGCAGTAATTTCTTGATACACTCTTTCATCTTCTTTCAGTGATGATATTGCCTGTATGTCACCTTCGGTCATGGCGTCATTTATTCCAGCGAATAGAGAACGATGTTCGTGGTCGTCGATCATATTAGTGAAATAGTGATGCAACTATTGATAACGAGAATAAGACCATACTTGGCATAACTATTCTCTGTCCTGGAAAATAGGCAACGTCATTATTTTTCTTTCGTAGAAATTCCTCGAGGTATTTACCAGAAATGTATCCAATAGTTCCTATAACCATGCCGGCTACGACTAAATCAACTTGTTTCGTGATTACTAGGAAAAAATAATTAAACAGCAGAAAGACTGCTGACCACAGGAAAGGGTTGGAGAGATATCTGCGACGCGACTTACTTGCAACAGAATACGCCAGAGCCATATTAATTCCCCCAATCCAAATGCCAGTAATAATTGGCGGAAGACCTAAGACATTCGCAATTGCTAGTCCACCACTGGTTGTAATAATACAAAGCGGGCACTGCGCGTAGACAAACATATTTATATTATTTCATTAAAGGTCAGACCTTACAAGGTCAGACCTTTGAGGGTCAGACCCTCAATTCTTCTCAAGTTCAAAGTATATCGCGGCAGACTCTGATAATTTTGGTTGATGGCTAAAGATCGTCGTAATAAGCTTTTTTGGGACTAGAGCATTGTAGAGTCCTCCAAACGTATCCCATCGACCAAATAACTTATATGAAATTAAATAGGGGACAGATAGAAAGTGGCTCAATTCAATAATGCGGGATTGAGTTTTATTTAAATATCCAACTTTTCTTACGACTCGAAATCCATTCTTTTGAAATAGTTTGCTCCATTGTGAGTGAGTAAGTAAATTCAAATGAATTTGTACCTTTCTCCAAAAAGCCGAAGGAAGCAGGTTGTATCTATTCCAAGGCTCTGCCATAACAGTCGTAATTAATCTTCCATTAGGTTTCAGCACTCGGTGCATTTCCTGAAGATTTTTTTCGAGGTAAGGCAAATGTTCAAACACGCAATTGCTAAAAACTGTGTCAAATGAATTGTCTTTAAAAGGTAATGTGATCCCATCATATTTAATAAGTTTGTTATAAACACCGTCTGTCATCCTCGGGTTGAGCGAAGCCCCGAAGGGGCCACTTCGGGGCGAAATCCCGGGGATCCATGGATTCCCGCTTTCGCGGGAATGACAAATTACATCTACACCTATGATTTGGGATTCCTTGAATATATTTGGTGCAAACTTCATTAAAGATCTCATAAAAAACCCATCCCCACAGCCGAAATCTAACGTTTTTCCTTTTAAGCGTGCATATTTTCTCAAAAGCTCTATTTCCTTAGTTCGAATGAGAGAAAGAAAGAGTGGGCGGTTAAGTAAATAGTACGAGAAATATCTTGTAGGGACGGTCGAAAGACCGTCTAGTTTAACCGATAAGTTTTTCATAGAATTCATAGGTACGCAGTATATCAAACGTGTTTCTGATTAGCGCCAATGGTGCATTTTCTTTTTTTAGGTGGAGTGCCTTGTCTATCTGAGTTGCGAGAGATTCTGTATTTCCAATCTCACTTATAAATCCCCATTTGGTCAGTTGAATTGGTACTCTCACACCTGGCAGATTACTGGCGACGACTGGAGTGCCAGAAAGTAGTGCCTCTGCTTGTACCATGCCAAAAGACTCGGTTTTATTAATAGAGGGAAGAACAAGTACATCAATAAACGAATAAAAAGCTGAAAGTTGGGGCTTTGATAACTTTCCCAAAAAGGTAACCTGTAACCTAGAACCTGCAACAATAGATAAAATCTTTTTGTAGTATTTTTCTTCGCCAACGACATCCTTTCCATACGGGCCGGCAAGGTATAGGTGGATATATGGGTGTTTATCTTTCAATAATTTTATGGCTTCCAAAAGATATTCAATTCCCTTTTCGTGAGAGATGCGGCCGGAGAAACCTATTTTTCGTCCAAAGGACGACCGGCCTTTGGCCGAAGCTGTTAGATATCTAAGATATTTCTCATCAATTTTTTCAATCTCAACAGGAGGGAGAACTTCAAGTATTTTGGATGAGAAAAATTTAAGAAATAGTGTAGACCTCGCGTAATCTTTGGTGTAGACGATAATTTTTTTAGAAAAAAAACAAATAAGAAAATGTGAAGCGTGGGAAACGATTTCCGCAATCTTATAAAAAAAACCTTGGTCAAACGAAAGCTCACAATGATAAATCGCGTAAACTTTTTTTCTCAGTACCCATCCCCAAAAGGCTGGAAACTTTCCCTCGAGCTGGGGGATGTTAATAAACACAGCGTCACTTTTAAACACATGCCACAATGAAATAAGAGGATAGAACAGGTTTATCATTCCTTTCAAAATGCGAAGGTGGGGGGGAATGCGAACAATTGTTATATTGTTATATTGTTCAATTGCTGGAAGGGTAGATTGGTGGCGAAAGGTTAAGACAGAGACTTCGTGTTTTTTTCCCAAATAAGATCCTATCTTTAGCGGGTAATCGGATAGTCCAGAAACATACGGGTGAAAATAGGTGGCTGTAAAGAGTAAATTCATATGTTTTCATTGAGGTAGCCTACCTAAAGGTAGGCTACCTAGCGAACGGATTGTTGAGACAATATCCATTCGACCAGTTTTTTGATTCCTTTTCGGTAATCTGTTTTTGGCTCCCAGTTAAGCACCCGCTTTAGTTTCGAATTATCTGAAACAAAATACTCTTGGTCTCCAAGTCTTTTCTTCGAGAACTCAACGGGAACTTTGTATCCAAATTCGTCGGATAATAAAGACAAGGCCTGTGTCAACGTCACTGCGTTTTTCGGCCCGCCGCCGCAATTAAAAATTTCACCCTTCGTTAAATCTATCTTATCTATGGCAGTTAAATAAGCAGTTGTTAAATCATTCACATATAAGATATCTCTCACCTGATTTCCCGTTCCATAAATAGTGATTGGCTTCTTCTGTGCAAATTGCAAAGCAAAATGGGCAAGCCACCCCTGGTCTTCCATGCCATATTGGTGCGGACCGTAAATGCACGATTGACGAAACACAATCGTTTTAAGCCCAAACGAGCGGTAATAATCATGAAAATACTGGTCGGCTGTTCCTTTCGAGCAACCGTAGGGACTATAAAAGTCTAAAGGTTGTGTTTCAGAAATACCATTCATTGTCATCCTCGGGCTTGACCCGGGGATCCATTTTCCTTCAAGCGACCCATATACTTTATTTGTTGAACTATACATGAGAATTGCCTTTGGATTGTGTTTTCGTGCAGCCTCAAGTACTGTCATCGACCCCAAAACATTGGTGGAGAAATCTTTGTATGGCTTGAGGAGTGAAGTGGTTACGGCAACTTGTCCTGCAAGGTGGAGAATAACATCATTCTCTTCGACAAGCGAGGTCACTAGCTTCTTGTCCTGCGCTTCACCTTTAACTATTGTTACTTTCTTTCCTAAAGTCTTTAAATAATTTGCATTTTTCTTGGATGTTTTTCTACTGAAGTTGTCTAAAATTGTTATAGAGCTACATTTTGGGAGAAAAGCAGCGGTGGCATTAGTACCTATAAATCCAGCCCCACCGGTAATCAATAATCTCATGAACGTATTATAGCAATTAGCTATTTGCTATTAGCTTTTAGTACAATACATTATTCGGGGTGTAGGTCATCGGTAGACCGCTCGGTTCGGGACCGAGAGGTAGTGGGTTCAATTCCCGCCACCCCGACACAGCGAGACAAAATAGAAGAGTCGATAGATGGACTCCGTGCACCACCA
>CAYHPU010000073.1:0-5592 GCA_964358525.1 uncultured Gammaproteobacteria bacterium | reverse complement strand
CCTTTTGGGTCATCTGGCTCAATAATGGTGCGATACGAATAACTTTTCATGTTCCTATTGTACTCTATCTTTTTTCTAACTTCTAACCTAATTTCTATTACTTTACTCCTTCTCCCCACGTAGTCAATCTTATTGGTTTTATTCCAAAGGTCGGATCCTCTTTAGAGGTCCGACCTTTAAGGAGAAGCGTACTACTCTTCATCATCATGCCTCGGCCTTTCTTTGTACATAAACTCAAGCGCATTAGTTACAAATTGAGTGTCCTCACCAGCAAGTTCTCTAATTAATGTTGGAATTCCTTCTTTTAGAACTTCTGCCACCTCGTTGGAAATTCCTCCCTCATCGACTTTCGTAAGATTTTTTGTTACCACCAGTATGGTGAGTTGATTTACTAACTCTTTATATGATATAGAAAGATCATTTTGATTAGAGCGGATATAAGCAGGTAATCTAAACCTTCCTTCGACAATTCCTTGATGAATAAATGCCCACGTATCCGGCGGTAAGTTTGAATATGCGTTCTGAAAACAAGCCGTTAATTTAGCACCTCGAGGGATCATGATTATTTCTCCCGGTTTTGAGTACCCTCCTTCAGCTGTCATTTCTCCATTTTATCACATCGCAACGCAATATTACCTAAGCATCGAGTCTAAAGAAGCTTTTCAGTCGAGTAAAATTTCCTGGAGGTTTTTCCTCCCTCGTAACTTTGTATTCTGCACATTTACCCATAACTCTTGCGGCAATTTCTAAATTTCTAGCTTGAGATGAGGTTCCCACTAAAGTTACGATTGCTTCATTAGTCAGCGCGTCAATGCTCTCAAAATTCAAATCTCCTAAAACTAAATGTGGTGGAATTAATCTTTGGATTATTGCCTCATTTCGCTCTTGATAATTTGCACTTTCATTTTGAGAATAAAACTTTCTCTCCTTTGGAAATTTTATTCGAGCTCTCCAGAAATAAGAAGGTCATTTGCCATTGTGTTCAAAAATGGGTTCTAAAGATACTTGATTATTATTGTGTGCCATCGCCCAGTCCGGTTCTGTTTCGGGCGGCACAATATAAAAATATATTTGGCTCGCATCTCTCAAAACAAAATTTGGATCCCCCGCACTTGTATCTACTTTTCCATAATGCTTATCGTCCTCAGAGATTATTGCGTCGGTAACAAATGCTCCAAGACTATAACACGCGGAATTTAGTGGAGCGTTACCACTTTCTCTTAAATGCGCATACTCAGTTCTTATCTCTGTTAAGCGCTGATTTAAAGGCGGTTTTAAACTTGTGATTTCCTCAGCAAGATCCATAAATAGATTGTAGCAGAACAGATAAACTGGAATTAGAAAACTTAAATGTCAAAATCTTCTTTTCTCACACGATAACACTGTACCATTTGCTTTCTTATAATCCTCCCCCACTCGTCAAGCGTGTCTAAATATGCCAGACCGTGTGGAGCAAGAATAGATTCTACTTGTGGAATAAGAATGTCTTGAAACTGACGCATCGTCATTCCCGCTTCGGCCGCAGTCTGAGCCAAGCTTGGGGAATAATCCAGTCCTCGACCCAATGTATTTATCATAGTAACCAAATCATACCCAGTTCCAACAATATCTCCTAATCTCTCATCTTTTATTCGCATTAAATTTATTTGATAATGTGTGTATAAACCTGAAGCAAAACGCGGAGCACCTTCAATGTCTGCGCTATGTGCATTCGCTCCTAATGTCCCGAGTATTCCCGGTAGTATCGGGAAAAAAATTCTTTCGTCTCCACCTCCACAGCACAGGTCAAGCGTCTTGAAAGCTCCGAAATCATTAAAAGAACCTAATCTCAGTGCATCACGAATATCTCGAAGTACACCACGCAACATATCAATTCTTGGTTCAAAAAACCTCATATCGCCATGAACATAATGCTGTGGACCGAGTACTTCAAAAACTCCATCTTTGACTACGACAAATAAATCATCAAAATTTTTCACTGTTTTATAGGTACGTCCATGGTCCGGCGTCATTCCCCCATTCTACCATACTATAGGCCGATAGGACAAGATTTTCTTCATGAGAACAATACGCGTACTCTATTTATGTGATATCCACGCGAATATATGGGTCGAAATACTCCTCAAAAAGTGTTATAGGTAGGTATTGCTTGCCCGTACGAATGGTACTCATAATCAATTCCTCAATTTCTATGATAACCTCCTCTATTGGTTTATTCGAAAAAGTTAGTCCTAAAATTATTGTTACATTTTTATTCAAAATGGTCTGCTTATGGACCTCTATTTCAAAACTAGTGTTTCTTGTTTTACTATTTCTCATTATTCTCGCCCTAAAACCTCCGAGTAACTCTTGCCATGCGTTAGTAATTTCCATGTCCACCAAACTTGGGTCCGAAGGAAGAAAAGTGACCAAATCCCTATTCATAGAAAACAAGTCCATTGGCATCTTATCTAGTGCATTATATGATAATTGCGCTGTCCCATTGCTTGAGACAACAAGCTGTGGGTGCTTATGTAGACTAAATTCTTTCAGGAATTTATTTACAGTATTATTTCCAGTAAATCTTAATCGGGGTCTTATATTCACGTGAAAATGCGCCGGCCCAATTTCATTCTCAAAAGATTCTACATCATCCCACAATTCAACCAGAACTCGAGGATCAGAAAGGGGTGGTTCATATTGAAGGAGCGGACGATAAAAAATCCCATCATTCCTCCCATATCTAGTCCCTGCAACTAGAAAACTATGACTAAGTGGGGTTGTGGAATCAGGATGAATATTAATAGAGAAGTCATCTGGCCTAAAATTACATAAACCTCCACCGCTCATCAAATCTTCTCTCGACATTTCCCCATTCTACCATACTATAGGCTGGTAGAACAAGTTTCCTTAAGTTGCCAACTTCACAAGTTAGCAACTTATTGAGAGTAAATATACATATACGGATCTATTATGTGCCGAAGCATATTCGAATTTGAAGGAATCTGATCATGCGCATGTGCTATTACCATTCGTTCGACTGTTTCTAAAATGTCTTCAATCGGATCAACCACAAACGAAACACCAAAAACGACCGGAATTATATTGCTCTCTATTTCTACATAAATCAATGCTTCAAGTGTTGTAATAGATGATTTATCATTTTTTATAATCCGGGCTTTGCTTTGAAAATCGTCAAGCGTTTGCCATACGTTCAGGCTTTCCGGATTCATTGTCCGGTGCCCCGGCATATACACTATTCCTTTATTGTTTATTCCGAGTAGTGCAATAACTTCTTTGTCGGTATCTACATAATGAAATATTATCGCGCCGCCACCATCACTTGCTACATATATTGCGGGTTGTATTTTCTCACGAATGTGTGCAAGTGTAAAATTTACTCTCTCGTCACTTGTCCGGTCATAACGAGTAGTAATCTCTACATGAAAATGGGAGCTACTATTGCCTCCAAGTACTTCATCCACAGTTTGCCACAATCTATATCTTATAGAGGAGTGCGGCAATTCTGGGCTACCTATTTGTATGTCCCGACAAAATACACTTTCACCTGGTACTCCCCATTCATTTCCGGCAAATTGTGTACGGCTACCATTTGGCCCAGTTGAATCGTGGTATATAAATGAAGTATGCGGCGTAATACTGTGTCGACAGCAAAAAGGTTCTTCCAATAAATCCTCTGCGTTCATTCTAAATTTACTGAACCAATAAAAGGTAATATGTTTTCCCATCTACTCTTATTTGAGTATCATTCATCGATGCAGACAAAGCCTCCATTTTCCCGCGTGCTTCAGCAAATTCTGCACTGCGAGGTACTTCAATAGTGCTTACGAGAAAAAGAGGTCGTGGAATATTTTGAGTTTTTAGGTTATTGTATGCAGCTTCGTACAATTTTTTGAGATGCCCTTTTCCGCGCATAGAATCGGTAATATATACAAACGCAGAATAACAAACTCCACCGCGCACATGCCCAGATACTGCTTCTGCAATTTCTTGTACTGTTGGTGCGTACTGTACAAAACCAATTGGTCTTTCATCTTCGTCACAGTAAAAAGTAAAAAAACTTACTTGTCCTTCTTCGTTAACTGTTTGTGTATAATTGAATTCTTGTCTTGTTCCTAATGTATTTATTAATGCATCAAGAATAACTTCTCCCAGCCGTACAACTTGATTTTTATAAACCAATTCGCCTGGACCACTCCTGTCGTTTTTTACCATTTCTCCATTCTACCACCCCCTAGCCCACCAGGACAAGATTTATACCTTTAGAAACCCTTAACCCACCCTTAATTACTCTTCATCCCTTCCCCAGATAGGTATGTATTTATATCGTAGTTCCCTTTCAACGTCATCATCGGTTCCATACAGAACTACGACTTCATCACTCAATTTAACAATATGTTCAGGTGCCTCGCCCTGTAATTTTTCTAATACTGCACCCTTATGTGAAGGAACTCCCCCGTTACACTGAAGTTGGCCGGCAGTAAGACATGCTACGTATGAAAGCTGCGGATTAAAGTAAAAACAATGGTAGCGTGACAATTGCAATACTCCTTCGGCGTCGTATACTTGAGCAAATCCCATTACAGCACGATAGCCAAGTTCCTTAAAATACGCTCTAATTTCTTGTTCATAAACAGCCCTACAGAGTTGCATTTCACTCAAGGCCATGAGTTCTCTACTGAATGTCAACGGAACCCTTCGCTTCTCATATTCGCTTACTCTTTCCAGATGTACCCTTTCCAAAGCACCTTCAATCTTAGCTTTTTCACGCTCAATCATTTCCAACAGGGATGTGTTCGAACAATTCTCAGCACTCATCTCCCCATTCTACCACCTAGTAGCCTATTAGGACAAGATTTCTATGGTAAATATGTTAATCCAAGTTCCTTCTGTAGTGTTTCAACTGTTCCATGAACAACACAGAGCTCGCTACTCAGTTGAGTTACACAAGTTGGAGCTTCAGAAAGTAGTGTTTTAATCTTCTCTCCTTTGTATCCAGGTAACTGTCCAAATTGAACAAATTGTGCCGCCATTAAGCACCTACCTCAGTTGAATTACTGTTATAGAAAAATGAATGGCCAGTATTAAATGCCCTTCGTGTCCATTTTCTACTTACTCCTATATATCTTGGAACTGGCTTAAATCCAAAAGGGGTTACTAATGAGAAAACTGGCTGAGCAAAGCAGACACCACACACCGGCATTTCAGAAAGAGCCAGAACTTCTTCGTTGTACCATTTTCTTTGGGGTGCGTTTTCTTCCCATTGTCGAAGTTGAAATTCAATCATGAGCTGTGTCACTTCTTCAATCGTTCCTACATTTTGTCTCAATGCTTCAACCGCCGCAGTAGACGATCCATATTCCACACTCATTCCCCCATTCTACCATACTATAGGCTGGTAGGACAAGATTTTCTTATACTACCTATAGAATTCATCTCTGAGGATTTTAATCATTTTCCGTTGAATTTCGAGTGTTTCGCTCGTGTATTTCTGAACCTTGTTGTTCAATAAGGCGTGTACTTCAAAAATAAAATCGTTATTATTTCCGCACATGTGTCGACATAAATCGGTAACAATTTGAAAAGCACTCA
>CAYHPU010000072.1:0-5600 GCA_964358525.1 uncultured Gammaproteobacteria bacterium | reverse complement strand
TTATGTTGTATGATATACATATGTCAGAACAGTATACTCTGACAACGTATCGTTATCTAACACTAATATACTTAAGTCACTTAGTTCTTTGTAGGGGCGGTCTTTAATTCACCCACCCCCTGCCTCCCCTATTAGGGGAGGATTAAGGTGGGGTTTGTTCCCTAAATGAAATTTTTCCCTTCAGTATGCTAAAGTAATATTCATTATGAAAACCTATTCACTACAATTTCTTGTTGCTACAACTTGCTTCAAGATTATATTTGAAGACAAAGAAATGTTTTCTGTATTTAGAGAAGCAACCCCTAGATTAAGAGTGTTTAGTAAAAGTTCAGAATTTACATTTGTGGTTAAAAAGTGCAAAGGGGAGGCTTCACAATTTGAGAAAGTTACAAGAAAAGTATTTAACCTCAATATACCTGAAAAGTTTTTTTCTTACAATTACTGTTCATTAACAGTTCGTGTTTTAATTTCGGTTCTTCTTATGCAACGCAATGTCTTCCTTTTTCACGCTTCTTCTTTAACTTATCATGATGGTGCGTATTTGTTTTGTGGTCCATCGGGAAGTGGAAAGTCGACGGTTGTATCTAAAATTCCACTCGTTAACCGCCTAGGAGACGATACGGCAATTGTTGCAAAGCACGGAAATTCATTCTATTGTTATATGTCCCCATTCGATGGCATAAAAATGCCTGGCCTCAAGTATAAGAAAAGTAGGTTGAAAGGTGTCTTTGTATTGCAGCAATCGAGGGAAAATATAGCTGTCAGACTTACTCACCAGAGTGCATACAAGTATTTGATTAAGAACTCTTATTTTTATATTTATACATTTCCACGGGAAGCGTTTTATTCAAAGGAAGAGTGTATAAAAGGTGGAATTTCAGTAAAAATACAAAAGTATCAGCAAATGGCATTTCCAATGAATATTTTAAAGGCTCTCTTTATTAAGGTTGCCAACATTTCATTGTCTGTGCCAGTTTCTAAGCTCAAGTTCACTAAGGACTATGTATTTACGGAAATATCCTAGTACTTGCGCACTGTTGAAAAAAAAGGTATCTTAGATTGTAATGCAACGTTTTTTTTTGTTACTATCAATACTACTTATTTTAGTAACCGTCGGTGAACTTGTATATTTGTTTGTTTTACCAAGTTCTCCCGAAAAGCAGAGCACCAACCAAATTCAAAGTGCTCAAAAGACTCAGCGATCTATAGATAATGTTTCAGGCTTACTTAAAACCATTCCACACGAACAACTTTTTTTAGTACTGAATCAGATAGAGATAGCCCGAAGGAGTTCAACAAAGTCAAGTAGAATTACTACTCAGTACGAAGGAGTTGTACGTGACGTTATTTCTTCTCCGAGTGCCAACCCGCCTTATCCACGTCTCCAGATAGTTATAAACGAGAAAAAAGATAAAATAATTGCCGCGTACTCTGAACAAGAGCTTTTAGTGCTTTCTATTTTTAAAAAAGACGGTGAATCAGAGGTAAAATCAGATCTCGAATCAGTTAAAACAGGTAACGTTGTTTCGATAAATGAGGAATTTGACATCAAGGGCAATAAACTTCTCAAATCCGAAATCCACATACAGTAGTGGCAAACATGGACATAGCTCATAAGATTTTCATATCGAAGTCACAAATTCTAAGTGCCTGGGATATTTATACAAAAGAAAGAACGGTATTGTTGTGGAGTGGGGGGAGGGATTCGACCGCCCTGCTCTATATTCTAAAACAAATGACCAATTCTAAGGAATTGCGTGTCCTTTTTACAGATTCTGGTTACGAATTTCCAGAGGTGTATCAGTTTATCGACGTGCTTGCTCGTAAATGGAAAATAAGATTACTAAAGAGGCAATTTCTAAGTACTAGTACGCGTGAGCTAGTAAACAGTAATGCTGCACAAAAAATTCTAATTAGGTCTTTTCAAAACGATCTGTTTAAAATGATGAGAGGTTTTCAGGAGGCAGAAAATTGTCAGATATTCTTATCCGGTACTCGCTGGTATGAACATTTCCACAGATCAACAAGCTACAATGAGTCATTGCGGGATGTCAATTTTTCTTACCCAATATTACATTGGACGGAGAAAGACATTGTCTCTTTTACGAAAACAGAGAGAATACCGGTTTTATCACTCTATAGTCAAGGCTATAAGCATCTTGAGAACACTCTTTTTAGCTCAAGGAACGAAAAAAAGTAAAGAGTGTTACAATGTTTTTATGAGAGCGAATAAGAAAAAAAAGTATTCCAGACCTAAAGTCAAAACAGAGGTTTTGAGCACTAGGCTGTTTAACTTTCGTTCACTTAGGGATGAGATTGGTGAATTTAATTTGCTGGCGGCAACAGAAGCAGACAGTGGTTGCGGTTGTTGTGGGTCTTATGGATGTTGCTAGACTTATCTATTTTCTGTGATTAGCCAAATCTGGTAGCGTATTTTTTTATAAAAATTAGGAGTGAGATTTAAATAAGTTAAGCTATTTTTTTCTACCAGATGGTCATGAATAAATATTTTGTGCTTTGAGTTGTTTTTTTGGCTTCTGTCTAAAAGAATCTGTTTTACAATCATTTCAATACATGCTTCTTCTGCTGCTCCTTTTTTTGCTCCTGGTTTTGAACGTTTTGTACAGAGACCGGTTGCGTAAATTTTATTTCCTTTATATTCAAAAGGGCGAATACACATAAAAGTGTATGGTATTTTACTACCCGTAATACATATATTTGTTATCTTTTCTACTCTTTTATAAGTAGACACATTTTTTTGTAAAAATTTTGAAAAAGCTTGTTTCTCGAGTAATTCAAATCGAGCTCGTTCTATAGCGTCTTTCTTGTTAAATGCACCAGCGGTTCCAATGTGTGCAAATTCATAATGCTTCATATGTAATTTTATTGCTATTCGTTCAAGGGTCTCGCCCATGCACTTTTGTTGTGCCAAAGAGTGTGTTCTAGCTCCTCCGTATGCATAAATAGTTTTTTTACCTATTTGCACAATCGATTGGTAAACTTGAAAATCGACCGAAGAATATAGCCCTCTCAATAAACAAGTCATTCCTTTTGAATTTATCAATCGTAGTCCTTTTCGTACCCAGGGATTTGCAATTACAGTTTCCATAAAGTGTTTTGTATAAGTACTTCATATTTTCGAATGGTTTTTGATGGTGGTAGATACTGGCGCCATTCTGGAATTTTATTGCGAGCATATAAAATTCTAATTTCAGAAGGTATTAGCAACCATGCGATTAATTCATGAAGAATCTCAATGACATATGCTTTATCGTCACAAATATCTTCAATCACAAGTGTAGCGTTACATGTGTTTACTTTTATTGGTATAAATTTTTTGAGTACCTTCGAATTTCGAATTACAGCATAATTTTTTGCTGAAGGGTAATCGTTTATGTGTTTTGAAACAAGTGGAGGTTTAACTACTTTAACTCTTAGAAAAAGGCTACGGCTTCGTTTGTTTATGTATCTAATGATTAACTTCCTCTTTTCCTTGTCGTTACCCTTTTTAAGGAGCTCATATATTTGGTTTAAACGAGTTTGTATTTTCATTATTATTTTCCAATAGCTAATACGTATACAACTGTTTCAGTAAGTCCATCTATATCGATTAATTTATTTAGTTTTGAGTCTATGTATCCACCAATTGCACAACAATGAATTTTAAGCGCAGCGGATATAAGATATATATTCTGAGCTATGTGACCGGCTTCAGCAAGTACGTGCCTATAACCTCTATTTCCGTACTTTACAGTGTTTCTGTCAAACAGAGCTGTTAGTACTATCAAACCATGAGCTTTTTTGACCCACCGTTGAGAAAAACAATCTAAAAGTGATGCCTCTTCGTACGAATAAAGTTTCTCTAGGCAATGTGTTCGTAGGTAGTAATGATATAAGGCAGGCTCAAGATAATGAGTGTCTCTTATAAATAAATATGTTTCAATTGGATACCGCGCTCCTGCAGATGGATAAAAGCGAGACTCTGATAGGTTTCTATTTTTTTTTAAACCAACCGAGTAGTTCAAGAGTGTCGAGATTTGTACACTTGTTAAGTGTTGATTGGTGTTAAATTCACGGAAAGAGTGTCTTTTAGTAAGAGCTTGCCCTAGTGGCACGTGCAGTTTTTTAACTGCAGGAAGCTTTATTGCGGGTAGACGAGGATAGCCTTTATATAATACAGTAAACTTGCGGGGACTCGGTTCATTCTTGTCCCATTCTTTTATGAAGGTAGATTTGTGAAATTTTTCAAAGACTTTCATAGAAACGGATGAGGCACGGTATTGATAATTAAAGTTTTATTTCCAAAAAATTGTGAGGCTTTCGATAATCTTTTAGTCTGAATAATTTTTTCCGCCTCATTAATATATAAAGGTTGAAGTTGGGGTATTATAGCTTTATACACTTTGTAATTGACTTTTCTAGAAAGTCTATTCTGAATTTCTCCGAAATATAGTTTGTAGCCAGATTTTTGTAATTTTTCGTACGTGAACTCAAGTTCTTTAGCCTTATTACTAAAAGTATGCTTTGAACCGTTGAATTTAGTGTCTACACCATTCCAAAAAAAACTAATCTGTTTTTGCATTTTTTTTTGGAACCAGAATTGTGCTCGATCTGGATTTGTTTTTATGACCAAAGGTTGAAGAATTTTTTTCCCATAAAATTGTCTCTTTATTTTTCTACTCCATGGCCGTGTAAGAAGAGCTTCCTCACATGCGCCTAGCAGGACTTCGGGTGTATTATAGCCAGACTTAGCACCTATGGTGAAGCTAGGTCCAATTCCAGTTTTATCAACCACAATAACCATGTATGACGGTATTCCAATTTCTGTTGTTATGTCAAACACATGTGGTTCAAGTTGGTATCTTCGTAAATAAGCAATTATATTTTGTATTTTTTTGTAAGGAATAGACGTTAGATTAATCTTTTTGGGCACCGATTTTGTAAGGTACACACTCATAAAACTATCTCGCTCAATAACCTCATAAATGGCGCGGAGAAGTGTAGATTCGTGGTCAAATCCGCCAGCGGCACCAGTTGTAATCATAGGTAGCAAAAGTGGTTCGTCACTGTGAATCTGACGGTTCATAAAAATAGTTTGTGCCGGAACCCAGACCTTTCTGGATTTGTTTATTCCCTCATATGCTTCGATCCATAATAGTGGAATATCAAGTAGATTATTGACGTTTTCGTTTAAAAGATTTGGATTTAGAGCGTTATTTTTTTTAAATTTGGTGTATATTGCTCTCTTAAATTTTTGCTCTGAGGTATCCAGAAGAACATTTCGTTCAATTGCTTCTCCTGCGCATTTAAGCTGAGCAAGACTTGGGTTGTCAAACGAGAGTCCAGCAGAAGATTCATATTTACTCGAGTACTTATGTGCCGAAAAATAGTGTATTTTCGGCTCGTCATAGTAGTGGTTTAATTTCTCAACACTCTTAATAATTTTTCTTTTTTGAAGTTCGTCAAAAGCATTTTGAACAAAAAGGCGGTGTGAGCGTAACATGTGGCCATTGTATCAAAATGGTTTTTCTAATAAACTACCTTTATGTCCCCCAAGCTCTCTCCTCAAATTCTAGAAAAAAAGAAAGTTCCCGTGGCGT